>JBMFXH010000398.1:0-501 GCA_049964475.1 Vulcanimicrobiaceae bacterium | reverse complement strand
GTGGCGACCACTTGTTTGTCCACAAGATGTGGACTACCTGTGGAGAATGCAGCGATGCCAAACAAAACGAGGACCACACCAGACAACTGGTGCGATCCTCGCCTAAGTAATGGTACCGGTACCGGGATTCGAACCCGGGTTACCGCCGTGAGAGGGCGGCGTCCTAGGCCTCTAGACGATACCGGCACAAACCCGCTCGCGACCTTGGCTGGGGGAGGAGGATTCGAACCTCCGTAACGAGATCCAGAGTCTCGTGTCCTACCGCTGGACGATCCCCCACCGCAACCCGTCGCGACAGCCAGTGCAGTCTATCACGAGACCGTCCTCTGTGCAATGCGAAGGGCCGGCATGGAGCGCTGAAGCATGAGTGGCCGGGGAGCGGGCGACAGCGTGGGGGCGGGATGTGGTAAGGAGATGACGGGCGTGCAGGGAGCGGTCCCCGCAGAATTGGGAGGACAAGGAGGCCGATGCGGGCTGGTGCGACGGGTAGCGCGGCAGGCC
>JBMFXH010000397.1:0-505 GCA_049964475.1 Vulcanimicrobiaceae bacterium | reverse complement strand
CGACTTTAACGTCGCGGAAACGGGCCGCTGCGATTTTGTACGCAGGGAAACGTATCGAGCTTCAATGGGGCCGCGACTTTAACGTCGCGGAAACCCGTACCTACTCGGGCACCGGGAAGGACGGGCAACCGCTTCAATGGGGCCGCGACTTTAACGTCGCGGAAACCGCCTACGGCAGATAGGTTTTCACGGGGATTCTTTGCTTCAATGGGGCCGCGACTTTAACGTCGCGGAAACCCGCGTATGCGGCGTACTCCGACGAATGTGATTTGGGCTTCAATGGGGCCGCGACTTTAACGTCGCGGAAACCTGAAACTCACTCAAGCACTCTTGACGCATCCCCACTGGCTTCAATGGGGCCGCGACTTTAACGTCGCGGAAACGTCCGAATCAGGTATAGTCAAAACTAAGGAGACAAAGCTTCAATGGGGCCGCGACTTTAACGTCGCGGAAACTTTTCCGTCTCCGGGGGACCCGAGGGGGTCCCCATAGGCTTCAATGGGGC
>JBMFXH010000396.1:0-511 GCA_049964475.1 Vulcanimicrobiaceae bacterium | reverse complement strand
GCATGATCCATTCATAGTAGTTTTGGCATTGATGTCTGCCATGCAATTTGCAATCATCAATGCATACTGCTGATCATATTCCTTAACATCTTCAGGATTCACAGTGATATCAAACTTGACATGCTTTTCTTTGCTTATCGACGGAGTCTTGACCTGTTCTTCTTTTGTTGTAACTCGATGAATTCTTGTTTGGTCTTGTCACTTCTTTCACAACTGTCTTCCTCTTATCAAATAGGAGACTGTAGAAAGTTGTTTGATCGAAAATGCTTGTGTTTTGGTGGAGATACTTGTGTCCGCGGCTTCTCTGATGCAACAGTTGCAATGGCCTTGAAATTTTAATTTTATCGCTCTTTTTTCAGTACTGATTCTTACGTAGAGAGCTACGATGCGTATCGGAAACCTTCTGTCTTCAGCGTATCGTGACTGTCGATCTTCTGGGTGATAACTTTACCGCTTTACCTTGTTTCTTGATCAAAACACTTGCTTTTTCTTCTGCCTGCACCTCAGACAG
>JBMFXH010000395.1:0-512 GCA_049964475.1 Vulcanimicrobiaceae bacterium | reverse complement strand
GGTGGCGCTGCGAAGGATTGTGGAGGCCATCTTCTACATGCTGGCGACGGGCTGTCAGTGGCGCCAGATCCCGAAGGAATTCGCGCCGTTCACCACCGTGCAGGGGTATTTCTACCGCTTCTGTCGCGACGGCACGTTCGATCGCATCAATCACGTCCTGGTCATGCAGGCGCGGGAAATAGCCGGACGCGAGGCTTCGCCCACAGCCGGTGTGATCGACAGTCAGTCGGTCAAGACCACCGAAGCCGGCGGGCCGCGTGGGTTCGATGCCGGCAAGAAGATCAAGGGGCGCAAGCGCCACATCATCACGGATACAATCGGCCACCTCGTCGGTGCCATCGTTCATCATGCCGGCATTCAGGACCGCGATGGGGCGCCCGACGTGCTCAAATCCGTCAAATCCCTGTATCCCTGGTTGCGGCACATATTCGCTGACGGCGGTTATGCCGGTCCCAAACTCAATGGGCGCCTCGCCAAAATCGGCAAATGGACCATACAGATCGTCAAGCGCT
>JBMFXH010000394.1:0-516 GCA_049964475.1 Vulcanimicrobiaceae bacterium | reverse complement strand
CCTCGGCCAGGCCCACGAGGTAACTGTGGAAGTTGCGCCCCGCATACCCGTACCCAACGATACCGACGTTGATCAAACGAGACAGCCTCCCATTCCGCGACCAGGATCGTGCAAACGCATTCGGCGCGCCGGGTTGCGGCGCCTGTGGGAAAAAGGCGAACAGGGAGGTCACCGCATGGTGACCTCCCTGTTCTGAGAATGCTCCGGCGGCGACCGACTCTCCCAAGCAGTTGCCCGCTCAGTACCATGGGCGCTGGAGGGGGGCACGGCCGTGTTCGGGATGGGAACGGGTGGGACCCCTCCGCCATTGCCACCGGAACTCTGCCGCGGTCTGCACCGCGACAAGCGCAGAAGCCTTGGTGCGCTGCGCTGGACGCTGCTCTGGGGAGAGCTCTGGCGCGCTTTTCGCGCGCCCGTCGCGTGCCTGCCCTCTCCCCGGTCATCCGGGGGGGCGGTCAAGGTGTCGACCGATTCGTACCCGTCCGCTGAGCGTGTTGCCACGCGTACACTCCGAGC
>JBMFXH010000393.1:0-516 GCA_049964475.1 Vulcanimicrobiaceae bacterium | reverse complement strand
GTTTTTCAACAGAGCCCGAAGTGCTCACGGCGGCCGACGGCGACGAGGCGCTTGATCGCCTTCGCAGCGCAGCGGCCGTCGACCTTGTCATCACCGACGTCAACATGCCGCGGATGGACGGCATCACGCTCGTGCGGGAGTTGCGGCTGCTGAAAGCTAAGGCGCAGCAGGCTAAGGAACGTGCCGCCATTGAGCAGGCCCGCCGCCAGCTCGACGACCGGGACAAATACCGGCTTGGCGGCCTCGCCCTCGCCGCTGGGTTGGGGGGCTGGTCCGAGGCGGAGCTGCGGGCCGGGTTTGCCTTCCTCGCCGCGATGGACGCGGCGCAGAGAGCGGCACTGCCTCCGGTTGCCGCGAACGCTGACAGCAAAGCCGGCGGCGATGCAGTGGCGGCGCCCGTCACCTCCGCGATGGCATCGACGCTGATGCCCGTGCCGACGCCCGAGGCTGAGGAGGCAACGCTCGACCAGGCACAAGCCGAGCCGATGGCGGCCGCCATGCCAGCGTCTCCTTCCA
>JBMFXH010000392.1:0-517 GCA_049964475.1 Vulcanimicrobiaceae bacterium | reverse complement strand
GCAGATGGAACGCACGGCGATGATCCTCTGTGAAGCCGTTCACGCCATAGCTGGCCGTCACGTTGCGGAAGCCAGCGCACCAAAAGGTCAGCGCATCGATCAGCGCCTCGCACAGGATGATCTCTTTCGACGCCGCCAGCGCCTCCTCGTTCCACACCCCGCGATGCGCCCCCGGCAGATACAGATGATCCGGCGTCCCCTCCCGCAGCCGTGGCGTGATCTTCCGCCCATACATCTCGACCACCGCGCCCGCCGCGTCGAAGACGGGGATCACAACGGAGCCGTTGAAGTGCTCGTGCCCGCTCTCGCGATAGATGCCCAGCTCTTGTAGACGACCCCGCATCGCTGCGCCCGCCGCCCGGTTCTTCGCCGGTAACCGGTAGCCCAGCGTCCGGTTGGCGAAGCCCAGCTTGAAGTGCTCGATCATCTCCGAGGACTCCAGCCCCCGCGACCGCAGATACTTCAGCGCCTCCGGCGACTGCCGCAGCGTCTCGTGGTAATAGTCCACCACTTTCCG
>JBMFXH010000391.1:0-519 GCA_049964475.1 Vulcanimicrobiaceae bacterium | reverse complement strand
GCATCCGGTCCCCCGAGGCCGCGATCTGACGGATCGCCGAGGCGATCTGCTCAACGCGCGAGCTCATGTCCTCGACGCTCTGGCCGATCTGCAGGAACGCCTCGCGGGCCTGCTCGACGGTGCTGACGCCGCCCTTGGTCTGCTCGGCGCTCACCTCCACGACCTCGACCGCGCGCTGGGTCTCCTGCTGGATCTGCTCGATCAGCTCGGCGATCGTGGCGGCGGCCTGCTGGGACTCCTCGGCCAGGTGCCTGACCTCCTCGGCGACGACCGCGAAGCCGCGGCCGTGCTCGCCGGCGCGGGCCGCCTCGATCGCGGCGTTCAACGCAAGCAGATTGGTCTGCGCAGCGATCCCGGTGATCGTCTCGACGATCCCGCCGATCTGATCTGACTTCTCACCCAGCGAACGGATCGCCTCACTGGTCTCGGCGCTCGAGTCACGCACCGCCTGCATCGCGGCAGTCGCCTGCTCCGCGGCGCCCACGCCCTGGCGGGCGAGCTCACGCGCCTGCGCGGCCG
>JBMFXH010000390.1:0-531 GCA_049964475.1 Vulcanimicrobiaceae bacterium | reverse complement strand
GGCGCCGAAGGTGACCACCTTCGTGACGGTACCCTCGAGCTCATCGCCGATGTTGTAGGTGTTTACGACACGCTGCCATGGGTCCTCCTGGGTCTGCTTGAGACCCAGTGAGATGCGCTGGCGCTGACGGTCGATATCGAGCACCTTCACCGACACCGTGTCGCCGATGTTGAGGATCTCCGAGGGGTGGTTGACATGCGACCAGGAGAGCTCCGAGATGTGGATCAGCCCGTCGATGCCATCGAGGTCGACGAACGCGCCGAACTCGACGATGTTGGAGATCACTCCCTCCACGACCTGGCCCGGCTGCAGACGGTCAAGGATCCGCTCGCGGTCCTCCTTGCGCTGCTCCTCGAGCACGGCCCGGCGCGAGAGCACAACGTTGTTACGCGAGCGGTTGAGCTCGATCACCTTGCACTCGATCGCCGTGCCCATGTACTCGTCGAGGTTCGGAACGCGGCGGATGTCGACCAGCGAGGCCGGCAGGAAGCCGCGCACGCCGAGATCGATGATCAGACCGCCCTTGACGAC
>JBMFXH010000389.1:0-532 GCA_049964475.1 Vulcanimicrobiaceae bacterium | reverse complement strand
GTGCCACCGCTGTCGCGATGGCGAGAAAAATCAGAATCGGCAGGTAATTATTCAGCATGCTTCCATCGCCTGAGCAAACCCACGGAAAAAAGAAGGCCCTCGCGGCGCCTCCCCTCCGAAGCTGCGCATTGTAGCAGCGGACGAAAACAATTTGGTGCCGACGGTCGGATTCGAACCGACACGCCTCGCGGCGCTAGCCCCTCAAGCTAGTGTGTCTACCAATTCCACCACGTCGGCAACATCAATCAATCATCGCTGCGGCGCGTATCCGCGCGCCCGCATCAATGAGTCTGCGGCGGCGTCCCGGCGCCCGCCGGCTTGCCGGCCGCGCCCGCGTTCTGCGGCGCCGCAGCCGCCGGCGCTTTCGGCGCGGTGTGCGTCTGACCGGCCAGATCCAGAATCGTCTTCTGATGCTCGTGCGTGCGCGTGCTGAGATATGTCAGTGCGACGCTGTTGAGCATGAAGATGGCGGCGAAAATCGCCGTCGCGCGCGACAGCGCCGTCGTGGCGCCGCGCGCACCGAAAACCGTGC
>JBMFXH010000388.1:0-537 GCA_049964475.1 Vulcanimicrobiaceae bacterium | reverse complement strand
GCAAAACTTGTAGCACCAACACCATCCTCGCCAGCTTTTTTAATTTTGTTTGTATGCATGGTGCTTCTTCTGATTCTCATAAAATTTCGAGTCAAACCGATGCTGGGACAGGACATCAGTTGCCATTTCAATTGTGCGGGGGCATTGATCATTCCCAAGAGAGTACTGCTGGACAAAATTTGCAGTTAGTGATCCATATTTACTCTGATCACTTCCCCTGATCACCAAATAAGCCATCCAGGCTTCAAACAGTTCATCCTTGAATTTCTTTTTACCTGAATCTGTAGTGAGGCCTTTGAACTCCTCTTGATACTCAGCAAATTGATAAAGTTAATCAGTTCCCAAGTGACTCACTGCTACATCTCTTGCATGCTTGAAGTGCTTGATATAGTCAAGCAACCCTTCATCATGTCCTTGCTTTAAGTTAACCAGCTTAGACGATGCATTTGTCATTGAGATCAGTGGGGACTGAGTGCAGATGGGATCATGCATCAAGACCTTAATAACTTCTAATAATCAAATTGGATTGTTTTCAAT
>JBMFXH010000387.1:0-543 GCA_049964475.1 Vulcanimicrobiaceae bacterium | reverse complement strand
GTTTCGTGCCGCGCACGACCGACAGCGCCCATCAACGCGCCATCGCCCCGAACGTCCTGCAGAGGCGCTTTAGCGTCGATACGGCCGTGCCGGCCTGGACAAGCGACATCACCTACATTGCCACGCGTGAGGGCTGGCTGTACCTGGCGGTGATCATCGCCTTGCAGACTCGCCAGGTGCTCGGATACAGCCTCTCGGATCGTATGCCCGATGAGCTGGTGCTCAATGCGTTGCGCAATGCTTGCTGTCTCGAAACACCGCCCTCCGGCACGCTGTTTCACTCCGATCGTGGCAGTCAGTACGCCAGTGATGATTTCCGTCACGCCCTCGGCGCACTCGGCATGGTGGCCAGCATGAGTCGCAAGGGAAATTGCTGGGATAACGCGGTCTCGGAGAGCTTCTTCGCAACGCTGAAGACTGAAGAAGCGACCGAACCGTATGCGACCAAACAGGAGGCACACCAAGCGATTGCAGCGTACATCCACGGATTTTACAATCCAGTCCGCCTGCACTCATCACTCAGATACTTGTCTCCCAACGAGT
>JBMFXH010000386.1:0-550 GCA_049964475.1 Vulcanimicrobiaceae bacterium | reverse complement strand
GGGGCCGCGACTTTTCAGCCGCGGAAATAGCAGGTCCTCCGATACAGGCCGGGACTTACCGATCCTTCAATGGGGCCGCGACTTTTCAGCCGCGGAAATGCGGCCGGCGGAGCATCAGGCGAAGCGCGAAATAACCTTCAATGGGGCCGCGACTTTTCAGCCGCGGAAATGGTTGTGCCCCGGCCCTCAGCTGTCTGCGACGGCACCCTTCAATGGGGCCGCGACTTTTCAGCCGCGGAAATATTCCGGCTGCAGCCCGACCCGGGCCCGGAGCAGACCCTTCAATGGGGCCGCGACTTTTCAGCCGCGGAAATCGCCGGACACCGAAACCGAGCGGCGCTCACTCCGCGCTTCAATGGGGCCGCGACTTTTCAGCCGCGGAAATGTTTCCGGCCCGGCGGTGTTCACGGCCGGCAGCTAAGCTTCAATGGGGCCGCGACTTTTCAGCCGCGGAAATTGCCGGTGAGCGGATGACACTGTTCAGTAAAACGGCTTCAATGGGGCCGCGACTTTTCAGCCGCGGAAATAACTACGGCTGCTGCAACAATCA
>JBMFXH010000385.1:0-559 GCA_049964475.1 Vulcanimicrobiaceae bacterium | reverse complement strand
CGCCGCGCGCACGCGCACGACGGTACCGCAGATCGTAACCTCGCTGCGTGCATGCGCGATTTTTCGCGCTGCCAGATAACCCGCATTATCGCAAAGCCCGCTCTTGCCGTTGCCGATGCGGCCGGAGCAGGCCGCAAGCAGCGCGCACGCAGCAAACGCAACGATGATGCGCGAGGCGGCCGAATATGCAGATCGCATGGATGGGGGTTCAGCGGGTGGGCCGGCGTACACCTCGCGCGGCGCCTCGATACGCCGCCTGAAGGCGGCTACTCGGCGTGACAACTTCCGGCGCGGCGTGACGACTTCCGGCGCGGCGTGACGACTTCCGGCGCGGCGTGACGACTTCCGGTGCCTCGCCTCGATACGCCGCCTGAAGGCGGCTACTCGGCGTGACAACTTCCGGCGCGGCGTGACGACTTCCGGTGCCTCGCCTCGATACGCTGCCTGAAGGCGGCTACTCGGCGTGACAACTTCCGGCGCGGCGTGACGACTTCCAGTGCCTCGCCTCGATACGCCGCCTGAAGGCCCCTACTCGGCGTGACAGGGCCCCTACTCGGCG
>JBMFXH010000384.1:0-561 GCA_049964475.1 Vulcanimicrobiaceae bacterium | reverse complement strand
GAAATCGAACGCTCGTGCCTGCAGGCAGATCTCGCTTTTACGCTCGTCCCACTCGTATCCGTCGAATTCGCTCGCGATAGGGTGGCGGACGGCGTCTCGATCATACTCCAATGAGGTATAAAGGACAAGAGGGCCAAAATGTGGTCGTCATGGCGAGAGGCTCGGTTCCCGGCGTACGTTGCGCCGGGACAAATATTTTATGCCCGCTTAGCGCTCCAGGTAGGTTCGCACTGCGCCGGCGAGCCGCTCGATGCCGATCGCGATCTTTTCTTCCGAGGCGTTCGAGAAATTCAGGCGCATGCCGTCGTGGACGTCGCGCTCGGCGTAGAAACTCACCCCCGGCACGAACACCACTTTCTGCTCGGCGCTGATTTTGAGCAGTTCTTCGGTGTCGACGCCGTCGAGATGCGCCCACAGAAACATGCCGCCCTCGGGGCGATTGAAATGCATCTGCGGCGGCATGTGCGCGGCGAGTTCGCCGATCATCACGTCGCGGCGCCGGTGATAGGTTTGGCGAATGCGCGCGATGTGCGCTTCGTATTCGACGCCGCCGTTGCGCGA
>JBMFXH010000383.1:0-576 GCA_049964475.1 Vulcanimicrobiaceae bacterium | reverse complement strand
CACCGATCGCCGAGCGATTGCGGCGATCGATGCGAGCACGCTGAAAGTGAAGCGCATCATGCCGACGCCGTTGCTGAAAGGCAACCACCCGCTGATTTTCGATGCCGCGGACAACGCGATCATCGACGTCGGCGAGAACGGCGAGCTCGGCGTCTATTCGACGCAGGGCAAACTGCTGCATGAGGCGCGTTTCCCGGGAGGGGTCGATCAGTGCAGTTTTAGCGCGCGGCGTCGGCTGCTCGCGTGCTTCGGCACCTCGCTCACGCTCTTCTCGATTCGCTCCGGCGGAACGCCGGTGCTCATCGGGCAGAAGAAGATCGCGCGCGGCATGCACACCGGCACGATCGATCCGCAGAGCGGCGATATTTGGGTGGGCTGGCCCGAGGGTGACCGCTCCTACGTCGAAGCCTTCCGCCTCGCCCCGCAGAAGCCGTAACGTGGCCGCGCATCGCCATCAGACGCCGTTGCGCGGCGTCCGGGCGACCCCGAAGGAGAAGCCGGAGGGCGATCCCTCGTACGGCCCGATGAACCGCCGGTACATCGGCGTGCCGGGGCACATCCATGAGATCGTCGAGA
>JBMFXH010000382.1:0-579 GCA_049964475.1 Vulcanimicrobiaceae bacterium | reverse complement strand
CCGGGCGGGAAACCCGGGCCGGTACTTCAAGGTCTTGAAGTGCGCCTCGGAGTACGGGTTGTCGGTCGACGTGTACGGTCTGGAGTGCGTCTTGGTGACACCCAAGTCGCTGAGCAGGAACGCCACTGGCTTGGAGCGCATCGCGCTGCCGCGGTCGGCGTGGATCGTCAGCTGGTGGCGGGCGATCCGCTGCTTTGCCAAGGTCTCGGCGATCAGCCGCTCGGCCAGCGACGCGGTCTCCTGGTGCTGGACGGTCCAGCCGACAACGTACCGGCTGTAGATGTCGAGAATCACGAACAGGTAGAAGTACGTCCACGTCGCCGGGCCGAGCAGCTTGGTGATGTCCCAGCTCCAAACCTGGTTCGGCTGGCTGGCGAGCAGCTCCGGCCGGGCGTAGGGCGGGTGGGTCAGCTGGTCGCGACGCTCACGGACCTCGCCCTGGGCGGCCAGCAGCCGGTACATCGTCCGCTCCGACGCCAGGTAGGTTCCCTCGTCAAGCAGCGTCGCGTAGACGTGCGCGGGAGCGCAGTCCACGAACCGTTCCTCGTGCAGTCGCGCGAGGACCGTGGCGCGCTCGAG
>JBMFXH010000381.1:0-588 GCA_049964475.1 Vulcanimicrobiaceae bacterium | reverse complement strand
AGCGGAACCATGCCGACTACATGCGTCATACCGTTAGAATTTCCGCGGCTGAAAAGTCGCGGCCCCATTGAAGCATGATCACGTGATCATCCCTTGACCACGGGACACTATTTCCGCGGCTGAAAAGTCGCGGCCCCATTGAAGCCCTATCACCTGTTCGTATCGATCAGTGAGCCGATTAATTTCCGCGGCTGAAAAGTCGCGGCCCCATTGAAGCTTCAGTAGACGTGCCGGGGGCGGATGAGCCTTGGCAATTTCCGCGGCTGAAAAGTCGCGGCCCCATTGAAGCTTCCGGAATATCATCAGCCACCACAGCCGACACCGGCATTTCCGCGGCTGAAAAGTCGCGGCCCCATTGAAGCTTACGATATAGAATGCAGTCAAAGAGGTGAGTTGCATTTCCGCGGCTGAAAAGTCGCGGCCCCATTGAAGCCCCGCAACGGCAGCGTCATCCTGCTTGGGCCCGCTGATTTCCGCGGCTGAAAAGTCGCGGCCCCATTGAAGCAGTACCGCAGTTGCCTGTACGTAACAACCCCAATAAATTTCCGCGGCTGAAAAGTCGCGGCCCCATTGAAGCTCAAGAGGAAA
>JBMFXH010000380.1:0-598 GCA_049964475.1 Vulcanimicrobiaceae bacterium | reverse complement strand
CCTGATGGAGCGCAACCCGAATCTGGTGCTCGAGGGCATGGCCCTCGCGGGCTACGCGGTTGGGGCTGCACACGGCTACATCCTGGTGCGCTCGGAGTACCCGCTGAGCAAACCGACCCTCGATGCGGCGATCGGCCAAGCCCACGCCGGCGGCTGGCTGGGCAGCGACATCCGCGGCAGCGGCTTTGCCTTCGACATCACCGTTGTGGAGGGTGCAGGCTCCTACGTCGTGGGCGAAGAGACCGCGCTGCTGGCGTGTTTGCAGGGCCTGCGCGGCACGGTTTCAGCGCGTCCGCCGTTCCCGGCCGAGCGCGGCGTGCACGGCATGCCGACGGTGGTCAACAACGTCGAGACGCTGGCGAACATCCCCTACATCGCCCGCAAAGGAGCCCAGGCATATCACGACCTGAGCCCTGACTCGAAGACCGCAGGCTCAAAGCTCGTCTGCTTCAACGAGCGCTTCAACCGGCCAACCGTCTATGAGGTTCCGTTCGGGATGAGCCTGCGGCGGCTCTGCAACGAGGTCGCGGGCGGGCTGCGAGACGGTCGTTCTGTCAAGGCGCTGCAGATCGGCGGGCCGCTCGGCGGGATCCTGCCG
>JBMFXH010000379.1:0-616 GCA_049964475.1 Vulcanimicrobiaceae bacterium | reverse complement strand
CGATCATCCTCATCTGGGCGCTCGTCAAGTGGTTCTCGGACGCCGCCTACGGGGTCAACAACACCGACTCCTACTACCTGATGGGCGGCATGTACGTGCTCGCGATCGGGATCTACGTCGTGTCGCAGATCGTGCGCAAACGCCAGGGGATAGACCTCAGCCTGGTCTACGGGGAGATCCCGGCCGAGTAGCGCCGGGCGACCCTGAGGGCCGCTTCACCCCGCCCGCCGTCCCGCTGGACGGCGGGCGGGACCACCGCGCTCAGCAAGGCCCCATGACCGTAAGCGTCTTTGAGCTCTTCTCGGTCGGCATCGGCCCCTCCAGCTCGCACACGGTCGGGCCGATGCGGGCGGCGCTGCGCTTCACCGAGTCGCTTGCGCGCGACCCCGGCCTGCACGCGGTCGCGCGCGTGCGGGTTGAGCTCTACGGCTCGCTGGCGCTGACCGGCCAAGCCCACGGCACGCACACGGCGGTGCTGATGGGGCTCGAGGGCGAGCACCCGGAGACGATCGCAGTCGCCTCGGTGCCGGCTCGCGTTGAGACGATCGAGCGCGCTTGCGAGCTATCCCTGCTGGGCCGCCGCCCGATCGCCTTTGACCCGGCAAGCGACATCGTG
>JBMFXH010000378.1:0-662 GCA_049964475.1 Vulcanimicrobiaceae bacterium | reverse complement strand
GCGTGCTGTTCGTGCAGCACCAAGTCACTTCAATGGGGCCGCGACTTTTCAGCCGCGGAAATGATGGCACTGCCGAAGTCATTAGATAGCGTACCTAGACTTCAATGGGGCCGCGACTTTTCAGCCGCGGAAATCGGGCCCCAAGCCGGGGAGCAAGCGTAAACCCAAGACTTCAATGGGGCCGCGACTTTTCAGCCGCGGAAATGGGGGCGGCGCGGCTGCTGGAACGCTACGCAAGCCCACTTCAATGGGGCCGCGACTTTTCAGCCGCGGAAATCCCGACGCAATCCGTGTCGGGCGACAAATACGTTTTACTTCAATGGGGCCGCGACTTTTCAGCCGCGGAAATCCGGGCTTTCAGCGGCTGAGCCCGCCGGAATCCGGACTTCAATGGGGCCGCGACTTTTCAGCCGCGGAAATCTTGAGAATTCCCTTTGCATGGCTTGATCAAGTTAAACTTCAATGGGGCCGCGACTTTTCAGCCGCGGAAATCGGGGCGCGTTTTACCGATGAATCGACATTCATAGGCCTTCAATGGGGCCGCGACTTTTCAGCCGCGGAAATCCGGGTACGGTTGTTGGTGACATTGTTGACGGAGCTCCTTCAATGGGGCCGCGACTTTTCAGCCGCGGAAATCGCAGGAAGCCTGCGCGCCGTGCACC
>JBMFXH010000377.1:0-670 GCA_049964475.1 Vulcanimicrobiaceae bacterium | reverse complement strand
CTGATCGCCACCGCGAACGCTCCACCCTGACCCCACGGCCGCACCACCGCCGTCGAGCTCAAGCCAAGCACCAAGCACCACCCGCCACCCACGCGACGATCACACGCACCCCAACCCGGCCGCCAACACCCCCGAACCAGCCCTCAGACACGACCCGAACGCCGCCTCACGCACCCCCCGCGGCCCGCCGGCCTTCCGTCCGCCCCAAACGTGAACATACCGCCGGGACAAACGTGAAGACCTAGCAGTACCGCTACCGGGATTCGAACCCGGGTTACCGCCGTGAGAGGGCGGCGTCCTAGTCCCCTAGACGATAGCGGCGTGGACTGCGCGGCCTAGGGTAGCGAACACACGCGCCAAGCCGCCTGCACGGCGCCCAACACGCCGGCGATTGCTAATCTGAACAGCTCACCGCGGCTGTGGTGAAATTGGTAGACACGCAGCGTTCAGGTCGCTGTGCTCTTACGGGCATGGGGGTTCGAGTCCCTCCAGCCGCATCGCAAAGCGCGAGTCCAGCAGGTGGGCTCGCGCGCGCAACTCGGGACCGCAAGCCGACGAACGCACAGAGGCCGGTACCGCAGCAGATGACGACACTCACCAAGATCGGCAGGGCGCGCGTGCTCGCCGTTGCGATCGTCGTGCTGGCGCTGGTGGCGCTCGCCGCGGTCAT
>JBMFXH010000376.1:0-680 GCA_049964475.1 Vulcanimicrobiaceae bacterium | reverse complement strand
TTCAGCCGCGGAAATACTTCGCCCATCGACTTAAACGTCAGCACGCCGCCGCTTCAATGGGGCCGCGACTTTTCAGCCGCGGAAATGAACGCAGGAAACTCCGGCCGAAAAGCCAGTCGCGCTTCAATGGGGCCGCGACTTTTCAGCCGCGGAAATGAAATTGTGAACCATTTAATGAAGCAGTAAAAGAAGCTTCAATGGGGCCGCGACTTTTCAGCCGCGGAAATGAAATATGTCGATCAAGACAACGCTTCATTGTGTGGCTTCAATGGGGCCGCGACTTTTCAGCCGCGGAAATGGATAACTGGAAAGCGTTTGGATCGGTTCACCTCGGCTTCAATGGGGCCGCGACTTTTCAGCCGCGGAAATTCCATCATCTGATGTCTTTATGACACAAGCTACTTTGCTTCAATGGGGCCGCGACTTTTCAGCCGCGGAAATTGTGGGCAGCAGAGGACGCAAGCCTCAATACGCGAGCTTCAATGGGGCCGCGACTTTTCAGCCGCGGAAATTCAAAGACCACAATCGAAACAGTTTATCCCAAAGCGCTTCAATGGGGCCGCGACTTTTCAGCCGCGGAAATGCCGGGCTGGATATCCTGCCCGCAGGTCTTGCGCTGCTTCAATGGGGCCGCGACTTTTCAGCCGCGGAAATTACACCTGGCAGATTGAGGCCGGGGG
>JBMFXH010000375.1:0-686 GCA_049964475.1 Vulcanimicrobiaceae bacterium | reverse complement strand
GCCGGCGACTGGTCGTTCACCCCGGGCACGCCGCTCGTTGCCGGGGCTCATGTCATCACCGCCGCAGCCGTTGACCTGGCCGGCAACCACTCACCATCGACCAGCCTCTCGATGACAGTCGAGACCGCCGCCAGCGCACCGAGCCTTGATCTCGAAATTCAATTTGGAGCTTATGTTCAGGCATATCAGGAAAATTCACCAAAAAATACAAACAATCCGCAAACCATTGATGCAATCTACTTGTGTCCTACCAATAATACTCAAGGAGGACACGAGAACATGTACTTAAACTCAGGTCGAGTTATCACCCGCCCACGAGTCTGGGAAATTCCTGTCACACCCGTTGTCATTAGGGCCGTCGAAACTATGGCTGAGGAGCAAGGAATAAAATCGCTCAAGCTACAAAACCGACGAAAAACGACACTCTACCTTGCCGATTGGATTGCAGGAGTGGACTACAACAACAAAAACAACGACCACGACGACGAAGACGATACCGAATACGAAAATGAAGAAAACAACAATGCAGAATATGAAGACGACGATGCGATCGAGGATGAAGAAAATTTCGATCGAGTCAACCAACAAGAAATTGATGAAATATTGGCAGATACAACAAAGAAAGAAGAGGCCAATCCAACCGACATGGAAGACTACGAAGCTCAAAACTAACAAGAAGAAGAGGC
>JBMFXH010000374.1:0-721 GCA_049964475.1 Vulcanimicrobiaceae bacterium | reverse complement strand
TCTATCGTCGGGGGCGTCGAACGAAAAAAGTGTAACCGGCGCCCGGGCGTCGAAGGCGCGCGCCATGCTGCTGCTCCGACGAACCGCAATAACGCTCGCCGCACTCCTCGGCGTCTTCCTCCTCGTCGTCGCGCTCTACGCCGGCAACCTTCTCCTCGGTATGCATGCGCACGCGCGCTACTCCGGCGAGATTCGCGGCCTCGCGCTGAAGGCACCGGTGCGGATCCTACGCGACGCACGTGGCGTGCCGCACATCGTCGCGACGCACCAGAGCGATCTCTTCTTCGCCGAGGGCTACGCGGAAGGCGAGGATCGACGCTTCCAACTCGATCTCATCCGTCGCTTCGTGCTCGGAAAACTCGCCGCGTTGCTCGGGCCGAGCTTGGTTCCCGTCGACGAAAACTCGCGCGCGATTCCGGTCGCCGCGATCGTCGCCAAACAATGGGCCGCGCTCTCCCCGCGCGAGCAGTTGTTGCTGCAACGCTTCGCCGACGGGGTCAATGCCGCGACCGCCCGCAACCCGCTGCCCGTCGAATTCAGGTTGTTGCTCGCGCATCCACCGTTGTGGACGCCGCAAGATTCACTCGCCGTCGGCATGGCCACGGTGATCGAGCTCACCGATACCTGGAACGATATTGCGAACCGCGGCCCACACGCGCCGCTGAGCGACCCCTGTTACGACGCGCCGGTCACCGCGGGGCTCGCCGGTATCGCCGACCCG
>JBMFXH010000373.1:0-797 GCA_049964475.1 Vulcanimicrobiaceae bacterium | reverse complement strand
TAAAAAAACCGTCGCCCCTGCGTTACCCCGCGTCCCCCGCGGTTAACCCCGTCGCGCAGCGCGTTGCCAGCCACCAACAATGAAAGCTATACTTATTTTAATGCAATGGCCTCCCAAACAGGTCTACAATTGCCGAGGTAGTGCTATGACACAACTCCCGACAATAACCAACCCCGACAAGTTGGCCGCATTCTGCCGGCGCCACTATGTGACACGTCTTTCGCTCTTCGGCTCGGTGTTGCGCGGCACCAGCCGCCCGGAAAGCGATGTAGACCTGCTCGCTGAATTTGAACCCGGCCACACACCTGGATTTTTTCGCCTGCACGACATGGCCGAAGAACTCTCGCATCTCTACGGCGGTCGCAAGGTAGACCTTCGCACTCCACAAGATTTAAGCCGCTATTTTCGCGATGAAGTTCAAGCCACCGCCAAGGTGCAATATGCCGCCCACTGACCGCGTCCGCCTGCAACACCTCCTCGACGCCCTGACCGAGGCAACCGCGCTTGCGCAGAGCCGCTCCCGCTCGGACCTCGACGCCGACCATGTCTTATGTCTCGCACTGACGCGTTTGCTGGAAATCATCGGAGAAGCGGCCCGCGGCCTGTCTGTGCACACCAGGCATAACCATCCCGAAGTGCCTTGGGCCAAAATGATCGGCATGCGCGACCGTTTGGTGCATGGCTACTATGATATTAACTTGGATATTGTCTGGCAGACCGTCACAACCGATCTGCCAACAGTAAAGCCGTTCATCCAAGCCATCCTGAACAGCCACCCCTGACCGCTATGCACACAG
>JBMFXH010000372.1:0-823 GCA_049964475.1 Vulcanimicrobiaceae bacterium | reverse complement strand
ACCTAATGTAACTGAAACAGCTTCTACCATTATCTCCATGCCACGTTCTAAAGCTCGTCGGGCATTATCTTTATATAAAATTTTTTTCGCCATATTATTAAAATACTTATTTTTGACTTTTAAATTTAAAATGTTTAAAATATTAATTTAATTCAAAATTTATTATTTTTGCAAGTTTAAAGTTTAATTCTATTAAACTTTTCTAAAACTTTACTAAAATCTAATTCTTTATTATAATGTGTTTATAATTGTATTATGGGCTTGTAGCTCAGTGGACTAGAGCACGTGGCTACGAACTACGGTGTCAGGGGTTCGAATCCCTTCTTGCCCAATACTAAAATTTTAAAACTATGGGGTGTCGCCAAGTGGTAAGGCTGCGGACTTTGACTCCGCCATTCGTAGGTTCGAATCCTGCCACCCCAGTTAAATTAAACTTTTTGTGAAGAAAAAGTTGTTTTTAATTTACATAACTTGCATAATTAAAGTAAAATACGGTTATTATAATTTATTTGGTTTTGAATAAAAATGAAACTATGGAAGCTAAAATTCAATTTATAAAAGGTCTTGATGAAAAAGTATTACCTGACGTTCGCTTAACTCGTTCAAGAGACGGAAGTACTGGAACTGCTACATTTAGATTTAAAAATCCTAATATATTAGATAAAAATACAGCAAAAGAAGGTGAAATCACTGGTATGTATTTAATTGATGAAGAAGGTACATTAGAAACACGTGATGTAAATGCGAAATTTGTAAATGGAAAACCGGAAGCAATTGAATCAATTTATATTATGAAAAGTCCTGAAGCTTGGGATCGCTTTAT
>JBMFXH010000371.1:0-878 GCA_049964475.1 Vulcanimicrobiaceae bacterium | reverse complement strand
GAAATCGTATTATCAGCCGACCATCCGGGCACTGCGATGAAGCTTCAATGGGGCCGCGACTTTTCAGCCGCGGAAATTTTATTCACCAGTCGGCCACTGGTTAAATACTGAAGCTTCAATGGGGCCGCGACTTTTCAGCCGCGGAAATAAGGTGCGACACCGAGCGCAAGCAAAAATGAGGTTGCTTCAATGGGGCCGCGACTTTTCAGCCGCGGAAATGACGGGCCGCGACAATGTCCAGCGGCAGTGTACCCGCTTCAATGGGGCCGCGACTTTTCAGCCGCGGAAATTGAAAGAGAGAAAGCCGAGAGAACCGCTTACATATCGCTTCAATGGGGCCGCGACTTTTCAGCCGCGGAAATGCAGTGTCGTCCAGCAGGTCCGACAATCGCGAGCAGGCTTCAATGGGGCCGCGACTTTTCAGCCGCGGAAATTTCCCCTTCCAGTTCCAATTGGATGGCGGGGCGAAGCTTCAATGGGGCCGCGACTTTTCAGCCGCGGAAATTCGGCGGAACCGGTATTGCCCGCGGTTATGTTCCCGTGCTTCAATGGGGCCGCGACTTTTCAGCCGCGGAAATGGCGAAACATTAAAGCTGAATTGAGAATTGGCCGCGCTTCAATGGGGCCGCGACTTTTCAGCCGCGGAAATATGATGCTCGCCTGCTCTTTGTCGCAGGCTGCGATGGCTTCAATGGGGCCGCGACTTTTCAGCCGCGGAAATCCGATCGTGCACACGGCGTGCGATGTTACTTTTCCCGCTTCAATGGGGCCGCGACTTTTCAGCCGCGGAAATAAATTCTCGAGTAGGGTGGTAAAACAGGTCACCCAGCTTCAATGGGGCCGCGACTTTTCAGCCGCGGAAATGTTTCCGGCCCGGC
>JBMFXH010000370.1:0-990 GCA_049964475.1 Vulcanimicrobiaceae bacterium | reverse complement strand
CGGCAATTTCTTCGGGGATTGGATTTCCGCGGCTGAAAAGTCGCGGCCCCATTGAAGGGTCGCTGTCGAGCGCGGACAATGACGGTGGCACCAAATTTCCGCGGCTGAAAAGTCGCGGCCCCATTGAAGGGCGTCTTCCGTGCGTCTATGCAACCGGCTTGCGTCATTTCCGCGGCTGAAAAGTC
The DNA here is from genome assembly GCA_049964475.1 of Vulcanimicrobiaceae bacterium. Taxonomy (GTDB): domain Bacteria; phylum Vulcanimicrobiota; class Vulcanimicrobiia; order Vulcanimicrobiales; family Vulcanimicrobiaceae; genus JABEUX01. The sequence goes on along the minus strand of JBMFXH010000370.1, from coordinate 805 downwards.
GCGGCCCCATTGAAGGCAAATCACCTTCAGGTTCAGGGTAGGAAGCAAGGCATTTCCGCGGCTGAAAAGTCGCGGCCCCATTGAAGGTTTATTATCTCTTCGAGTTTTTCCCAATTGGAATCATTTCCGCGGCTGAAAAGTCGCGGCCCCATTGAAGGTTCACGATCTGGTGCAGCTCCCGGATTTCAGCGGCATTTCCGCGGCTGAAAAGTCGCGGCCCCATTGAAGGTTCTGTCGCCCAGCTCCGGCTAGCTGCCGGGGTCGATTTCCGCGGCTGAAAAGTCGCGGCCCCATTGAAGGTTACAAAGTCTCGGACCTGCAGGAAATGACCGCGGATTTCCGCGGCTGAAAAGTCGCGGCCCCATTGAAGGTGGTCTCCGATGTCGTCACGGATAACATCCCCAGCATTTCCGCGGCTGAAAAGTCGCGGCCCCATTGAAGGTGCACCGCCGAAACACCGCCCGCACGCAGGCCGCCCATTTCCGCGGCTGAAAAGTCGCGGCCCCATTGAAGGAGCTGCTCGGGCCCCGGGTCGGGCTATGCCCACCAATTTCCGCGGCTGAAAAGTCGCGGCCCCATTGAAGGAGAAGTGCTACGAAGAGTACCACGGCGATATCCGGATTTCCGCGGCTGAAAAGTCGCGGCCCCATTGAAGGTTGATTACAACGTGATCCGCCGCGATATTCTGGCATTTCCGCGGCTGAAAAGTCGCGGCCCCATTGAAGGCTATTTATGAGGAAATTCATGAAAAACGTACTACCATTTCCGCGGCTGAAAAGTCGCGGCCCCATTGAAGGATCGTCAT
>JBMFXH010000369.1:0-1000 GCA_049964475.1 Vulcanimicrobiaceae bacterium | reverse complement strand
CGAACAGCGAAACCTTGCACGGGAGATGCTCGAGCGGCTCCTGCGCGATGAAATCAAGGTGCGCTCGCGGCAGAACGCGGTTCAGGCGCGCAAATTCTCGGAGATGTTGGCAGAGGCGATCAAAAAGTACGAGAGCCGATCGTTGACGACGATGCAACTGATCGAACACCTCATCGAGTTTGCTAAGGAGTTGCGCGACGAGCCAAAACGCGCAGAGCAGATGGGCCTCAACGACGACGAGCTTGCGTTCTACGATGCGTTGGCGCAGAGCAAGAGCGCATTCGAGGTGCTCGGCGACGAGACGCTGCGAACGATTGCGCGCGAACTGCTCAAAAGCGTCCGCGAGAGCGCCACGATCGATTGGAGCCTCCGCGAGGGAGTCCGTGCCGCCGTTCGGCTTCGCATCAAGAAACTGCTGCGGAAGTATAAATATCCGCCCGATGCGACCGAGAACGCCACCGAGCAAGTGCTCGAACAGGCGGAATTACTGTGCCGCGACGCGGCGTAGGCGCCTGATCGCTGCCGTGCATCCAAACCCGATCGCTGTCGTCGTCGCCGTCACTACCCCCCTCGTTGCCATCGGCTTGAGCTGGCGGAGCTTTCTTTGGGCAGAGGAGGGCGCGACGCCGGACGGTTACGGCGGCGTACCGTGGGAGGCCACAATATTTCAAGCGGAGGAGGCGCGCCAACCGGGAATGCGTGCTCGCTCGCGCATGAACGCGCGCACGTGCTTCGATTGCGGAGCGCTATTGCTGGCCGCCGCGGTTCCGGCGGAGATGCTCGTCGGCGGCGCCTACTCGCCAACCTTTTGGGTTTGGTTGCTCTACGGAGTGTTCGTCGCGTCGACCGTTGTTCGAGCGGGTTGCGGCGTCATCGCGGTTTGGCGACATCGGAGAGAGGACGCCTTTAATTTTTGGTTTTCCGGTGATATGAATCGCCTTTATGACCGCGATAAAGCGTGGCAGCTTTTCGAAAGGGAGAACCCTATGCCGATATGGAG
>JBMFXH010000368.1:0-1090 GCA_049964475.1 Vulcanimicrobiaceae bacterium | reverse complement strand
GCTGAAAAGTCGCGGCCCCATTGAAGCGGTGGGAGTCGCGAACCCGCGGGTCGGGTTCTTGGATTTCCGCGGCTGAAAAGTCGCGGCCCCATTGAAGGATTAATACAATAGTACCAAGTATTAATACTCCGCCATTTCCGCGGCTGAAAAGTCGCGGCCCCATTGAAGGACCGGTGGTGCGGGATTGTCGGTGACGGCCTTGTTATTTCCGCGGCTGAAAAGTCGCGGCCCCATTGAAGGGAAATAATTGATGTTTTACCACTAACAGGATACTGAATTTCCGCGGCTGAAAAGTCGCGGCCCCATTGAAGGGTCGGGCCGACTTACCACGTCGTGGGAATACATCGGATTTCCGCGGCTGAAAAGTCGCGGCCCCATTGAAGGAAAATTCGCTCATCGGCTGGAATCTGGCCACAATCAATTTCCGCGGCTGAAAAGTCGCGGCCCCATTGAAGGGAAAAATATGGTGACGGTAATACATTATCCCTGAAAATTTCCGCGGCTGAAAAGTCGCGGCCCCATTGAAGGTGGCTGCAGGCTGCAGCGTACCGCAGATTCACCAGATTTCCGCGGCTGAAAAGTCGCGGCCCCATTGAAGGTTACTCATACTATTTCTTCCTTACAGCGATTAATATTTCCGCGGCTGAAAAGTCGCGGCCCCATTGAAGGATTGCTTCAAGTCCTCCGGATGGCGGGGCGATTTAAATTTCCGCGGCTGAAAAGTCGCGGCCCCATTGAAGGGTTCACACAACATATTATGGTAAGCACCGACTTGTATTTCCGCGGCTGAAAAGTCGCGGCCCCATTGAAGGGGGGAACACGATGCTCCAGATACGCAGCCCCGTGGAATTTCCGCGGCTGAAAAGTCGCGGCCCCATTGAAGGTTCGATGTCATCGCCCCCCTTTCTGCTCGAGATAAATTTCCGCGGCTGAAAAGTCGCGGCCCCATTGAAGGATTGCAGATATTATACGCCTTCCGAGAACCCGCGGGATTTCCGCGGCTGAAAAGTCGCGGCCCCATTGAAGGGATTTTATCCGTACCCATCCGTACCCAGCCGTACCATTTCCGCGGCTGAAAAGTCGCGGCCCC
>JBMFXH010000367.1:0-1104 GCA_049964475.1 Vulcanimicrobiaceae bacterium | reverse complement strand
GATCGTTGTGCCGCCGTCATCGGCGCGGGAGCGATGGGGCGTAGCGCCGCGCGACGCCTTCGCAGCCGCGGCGTGGGGACGCTCTTGGTCGCCAATCGCACGCATACGCGCGCGCAAGAATTGATCGGCGAGATCGGATCGGGGATCGCGCACGATTTAACCGAGCTCGTTTCGATTCTCGAAGCCGCCGATGTCGTTATCAGCTCCACCGAAGCGAGCACCTTCGTGCTCACGACGAACGATGTCGCCGAGGCGATGGCGCGGCGTCCGGATCGCCCACTGCTCATCCTCGATATCGCGGTTCCGCGCGACAGCGACCCGGATATCGCCGAGATCGAGGGCGTCACCTTGCTCGATATCGATACGCTCAAATCGCTCGTCGACGATCGGTTGGAGCGGCGTCGACAAGCAATCCCGCAGGTCGAAGAGATTATCGTCGAATACCTCGAGCGCTTCCGCACCTGGTATCAGGCCCGCACCACGGTTCCGACGATCGCCGCGCTGACCGAGCGTGCCGAAGCGATCCGCACGGCGGAGATCGAACGTCTTTTCGCGCGACTTCCCGATCTGACGCCACGCGAACGCATGTTGATCGTCGGCTCCTCGCTGACGATGCTTTCCAAGCTGTTGCACCCCGCGGTTACGACGATCCGCGAGAAAGCCGGGAGCGACCGCAGCGAAGCGCTCGCGTTTACGCGCTTGCTCGACGAACTCTTTTCGCTCGACGGCGCGCAAAATGGCCGGCTTCGTTAGTTTGATCGGTGCCGGCCCCGGCGACCCCGGGTTGCTCACGCTGCACGGTGCGCGCGCGTTACGCGAGGCGGAGGTCTTACTCTACGACGCACTTGCATCCGACGCGGTCGTTGCGCTCGCTCCGCCGAATTGCGAACGGACCTTCGTCGGGAAGCGCGGCGGCAATCATGCGATGCCGCAGGAAGAGATCGAGGCGCTGATGATCGCGCGCGCTCGCGAAGGCAAGCGCGTCGTGCGACTGAAAGGCGGCGACCCGCTGGTCTTCGGACGCGGCGGTGAAGAGGCGCAGCGCCTGCATGCAGCGGGGATTCCGTTCGAGATCGTTCCCGGCATTAGTTCGGCGATTGCAGC
>JBMFXH010000366.1:0-1111 GCA_049964475.1 Vulcanimicrobiaceae bacterium | reverse complement strand
CTGCGAAGCATCAAATTCTGATGGAACATCCGCTGAAAAGTCGCGGCCCCATTGAAGCTACTGATCCGCTGCCGTAGCGCTCCCGCTGGCCTGATTTCCGCGGCTGAAAAGTCGCGGCCCCATTGAAGCCGACGTCAATCAGCTCATGAGCCACCTGCATATCAATTTCCGCGGCTGAAAAGTCGCGGCCCCATTGAAGCGGGGCTGTCATATTCGGCTATTTGCTTGCAATCTTCATTTCCGCGGCTGAAAAGTCGCGGCCCCATTGAAGCCTTAATTGTCGATCAAGGTCCGTTACCGGCTTCATGATTTCCGCGGCTGAAAAGTCGCGGCCCCATTGAAGCACTATACGCAATACAGCAACTGCCCCGACGTTACCATTTCCGCGGCTGAAAAGTCGCGGCCCCATTGAAGCGTAAGTTTACTCGCCACTTCGCCGAGCACGGCTTTGATTTCCGCGGCTGAAAAGTCGCGGCCCCATTGAAGCATGCGGCCAACAGCCTGAACGGCATCGGCAAGAGATTTCCGCGGCTGAAAAGTCGCGGCCCCATTGAAGCACGACTGCGGGAATCATACAGGAGTGAAAAATGACCATTTCCGCGGCTGAAAAGTCGCGGCCCCATTGAAGCAAAAAGAAGCCGCGACGGTCGGCATGACCAAAGAATTTCCGCGGCTGAAAAGTCGCGGCCCCATTGAAGCAACGATTGTCAAGAGGAAATCTCGGAGATTTTCGAGATTTCCGCGGCTGAAAAGTCGCGGCCCCATTGAAGCTGGAGACACACATGAAGCGTATTAAAATCACACTAGATTTCCGCGGCTGAAAAGTCGCGGCCCCATTGAAGCGGAGCTGTTGCTCAACGTTTTAACCTGTTCCGGGGATTTCCGCGGCTGAAAAGTCGCGGCCCCATTGAAGCGCGTCGAATGCATCCGGGTCGGCCAGCAGTCGCTCCATTTCCGCGGCTGAAAAGTCGCGGCCCCATTGAAGCACGGATTGAGAGGCCGAAACGACGCGGGACGGATTGAAGTGAACGAATTTGAAATTTCAGATTTCAAAACTCAGGGAATAGATTGGAAATTTGAAATTTGAAATCTAAGATTTCAGAGCCCGCAT
>JBMFXH010000365.1:0-1125 GCA_049964475.1 Vulcanimicrobiaceae bacterium | reverse complement strand
TATCTGACGTGGACCAACGCTCGCACGCATGAAATTATCCGCGGCGGTCTGGATCGCTCGCCGATGTACTCCGGCGTGATTCAATCGCGCGGGCCGCGCTATTGCCCGTCGATCGAAGATAAAGTCGTGAAGTTCGCGCATAATCCGACGCATCAACTCTTTATCGAGCCCGAAGGTTGGGAAGAGCCGACGCTCTACGTCGGCGGTTTCTCGACCTCGCTTCCCGCCGAGGTGCAGATCGCGATGCTGCAAACGTTACCCGGCATGGAACGCTGCGAGATGCTGCGCGCGGGGTACGCCGTTGAGTACGATATGGTCGCGCCGACGGAGTTGGACGACACGTTGCAAACGCGCCGCATCACCGGGCTCTATCACTGCGGGCAATTAAATGGAACCTCCGGCTACGAAGAGGCCGCCGCGCAAGGGCTGCTCGCCGGGGCGAACGCCGCGCTCGCCGCGCGCGGGCGCGGGGCGCTGCGGATCGCGCGCTCCGAGGGCTATATCGGCGTGCTCGTCGACGACCTGGTGGGGAAGGGCGTCGACGAACCCTACCGGATGATGACCTCGCGCGCGGAGCACCGCGTATTGCTTCGCCACGACAACGCCGACCGGCGGCTGACGCCGCACGGGCGCGAGATTGGACTGGTTGACGATGAACAATGGACTGTTTTTCAACAAGAGATTTTCGCTTTGGATCGCGAGATCGTCAACGCCGAGCGTCAACGCCTTCCGGTGCGCGAGATCGGGGAGGAGCGTTTTCAGGGTGCGCCCACGGTCGCCGAAGCCTTACGCCGCCCGCAGGTCCATATCGGCGATCTGCGCCCGTGGCTGCCGGAGGGGCTCGGTGCCGAGCTTGCGGAGCGTCTCGAGATCGAGATCAAGCTGGAGGGATACGTGAAGCGGGAGGAGCAGGCCGTCGCGCAGGCGGCGCGCCGCGAGCGACTCGTCATTCCGGCGAATTTTGCCTACGATCGAATAGGGGCGCTCTCGACCGAGGCGCGGGAGAAACTGCTGCGGCAGCGACCACGGACGCTCGGGGCGGCCGCACGAATACCCGGGGTCGCGCCCGCCGATATCGCGATTCTCTCGCTCCACCTGCAGCGGCGCGACGAGCCCTCTCTCGGA
>JBMFXH010000364.1:0-1138 GCA_049964475.1 Vulcanimicrobiaceae bacterium | reverse complement strand
CCTCGAATTGTAATTCGAACGCTGGCAAATGGCGACGCATCGCCGCCTCAAGGAGTACCTCGATCGGCGACTCGGCCCTGCGACGCGGCACGTCCGACGAGCCGCCAACTTGCTTGAGCCGACCAGGCTCGGGCCTCTCGGCAGCGATCTCTTGAAGCAGTGTCTCAACTAGACGCTTATCGATCCGATCGTGATCGCGCTGATTATAGTAACTCAGCAAGCATACATAACAGGCACGAACGCACGGAGGTTCGTGCCGAACCAACTTGAGCGCTCGTTGTGCGATTCGCGGCAAGTCGTTCGCCGCACGTCGCAGATAGCCAGCTCCTCCGTTTACCGTCTCAAAGAGTGCTACCGTCGTTGGGCGATGCTCGTTAGCAGGCAGGTCGAAACCACCGAGTTCGCCTTCGTCGGCCTGAAATTCTATTCGAATAGCCGCCAACAGTGCGTGGCGAAGGGTCGTCGCTTCGTCCGGTCCATACGATGGAACCTCGATTAATAGAACGTCGCTCTCGAAAGCGTGGGTCAAATCTGCGCGAAATTCTTTCGGTGCATGTTTGCGCGCCTTTATATGCGCTTGCTTCCAGTCCGTCTTCGCGTCAGGCTTAGCATCGCCGCACTCAAGGCAGAAAATAAACGGGCGCGTTCCGCCTTCCTCGCGAAGGCCGTGATTCACAGCGAGTAGAGGTTGACTACGGCAATATCGCGCCGTCGCGGCATCGAAATGATAGGTCGTCTCAGATTCGGTCTTGCCAAAAAGTGCGACTCCCAGCTCGAACTGCGTTCGTCGCCGTTGTTCCTCACTCGAGGTAATTTGTGCATCGACTGAGCCGCGAAATGCCGTTACTTCAAGACGAGGTTCTTCTGTCTGTGTGTCCGCGCACTTACATTCGGGACAATCGCCGATCCAGGCCTCCGGGGTATGGTAGCCGCACGAGGTACACCGAGCATACTTCGAATCCGCTCCGGCAACAAACTCCTCCGCGGATCCTCCGAGCGTGCGAACGAGATTAAGGCCCGTGCACCGAATCTTTTTACCGTCAACGTAGACGAGTGCGCCCGGAGCGAATTCTCCGAGCGCAAGCAATGGTTCGCGTTGAACCTCTCCGTCATCGAGATCGCGTGAAAACAACGTTGC
>JBMFXH010000363.1:0-1144 GCA_049964475.1 Vulcanimicrobiaceae bacterium | reverse complement strand
GATATCAACGATTTCGCAACCGAGCCGACCCCCGAGACGAAGACGTTCGCGACGTTATCGCGGCGATCGAACGCAGTGATAAAATCTTCGTAGCCGCGATCGAAAAGAACGCGCTCGGCGGCGGGCTCGAACTCGCGCTCGCCTGCGACTATCGCGTCGCAACTTCCGACACGAAACTCGGCTTGCCGGAAATAAAACTCGGCCTGCTTCCCGGTGCGGGCGGTACCCAGCGCCTTCCGCGCGCGATCGGCGCGCAAGACGCACTCGACATGATGCTCAAAGGTCGCAACGTCAAAAGCGATGAGGCGACGACGAAGGGCTTGCTCGACGAAGTCGTCGATTCGCCCGATCACCTCCTCGATGCAGCGATGAAAATCGCGCTGGCGGCTCCGTTAGGGAAGCGTCGTATCTCGCAACGACGCGTCGAGCTCGGAAAAGGGATCAGCGCACAAGCCGCGGCGTTCGTCGTCTCGCAGGCCCATAAAATGGTCCCGGCCGAAGATGCAGGCGGTCTCGCCGCGCATAAGCTCATCGATGCGGTCGAAGCTGCGGTGGAGCTACCGTTCGCCTACGGCCTCGCGCGCGAAGCGCGTCTTTTCGAAGAGCTCGCGCGGTCGGCGCCGTCCTTTGCGTTGCGGCATGTCTTTTTCGCCGAACGCGAACTCAATAAGATTCCCGGCCTCCCCGCGGCCGAACCGTTACCGATTGCGAAAGCGGCGGTCATCGGAGCCGGCACGATGGGGACCGGAATTGCGATCACCTTCGCACAGGCGGGTATCCCGGTCGTCGTTATCGATTCCAACGACGCCGCCGTCGAAAAGGCAAAGCAAACCGTCTTCGGCATGTTCATGTATCAGGTCCAAAAAGGCCGCATGACGCAAGAAGAGGCCTGGAAACTCGGACAGTCGATTCAATTCACCGAAGATTATAGCGAACTCGCCGACGCCGACGTCGTCGTCGAAGCGGTCTTCGAAAGCATGGATGTGAAGAAGGAAGTTTTTGCAAAGGTCGATGCGATCGCAAAACCCTCATGCATCCTTGCATCGAATACCTCCACCCTCGATATCGACGAGATGGCAAGTGTCACCAAACGTCCGGATCGCTTCCTCGGGCTGCACTTTTTCGTTCCGGCGAATATCATGCC
>JBMFXH010000362.1:0-1147 GCA_049964475.1 Vulcanimicrobiaceae bacterium | reverse complement strand
CCGCTCCGCTGGAGATTCAGGACACCGACTTACGGGAACGAGTGCGGCCGGAATTGCTCAGGAGCGAACAAAGCGGCTGAATAGTTCGACCGGGTCGATCTTGAGCGCCGTGGCGAGTGCCACGAACTCCACGACGTCGAGCCGTCTTTCGCCCGATTCGATCCGGCTGACAAACGAGCGTGGGCGTTTGAGCAGATGCGCCAGATCCCGTTGCGTGAGTCCAGCGTCCTGCCGGGCGTTCACCAGGAGCGCGATCAAGGCGTCATTCTCACGGCTGCGCAGGGTTTTTCGGAGTGTCTTCGTTGCCATGGCGCTCACGGCTCACAATCGAGCGCCATGTGATAAACCATTTATTCTCTTGCCCTCATAATGCGGGCAGTGATAGGATTTCAGCAAGCCGATCGAAGGATCGGCGCGACCCGACGGTAAGCGCCGGTGCCGAGAACCACACGATCGTAGAGCCGTCGACCCCGTTCGACGGTAGGAGGCTCTTTTGTGCCTGGCGGGTACCCTCCCATGACGAGCCGCGCGAGCCGGCGCCTGCAGTCGGCGAAATTGCCCGATTGCAGACCGGGAAGGGGGCGCGCGGTGCTGCGGCTGCCCGAGGCGGTGCCCGACGCTTCGTCAAACGGCCTCGCCCGTTTCTCTGACGCACTCTCGCTTCTCACGGTGCTCTACGGCGCCCACTCGGCAAACGAACTTCTCGTTGCCGGCGATGAAGCCGTCACGCTTGGCTACGTCCCCAAGATACTCCGCGACGCCTGCGAGACACTCGACCGGGCGTCTACCGACACCCGGTGATGCCCGTAGTGTATGGCGCTCGTCATTGCGAGGTGATCTCATCATGCAACCCGCAGAAGCCAAAGAACTTCTCCCGTCCCTGATTGAGGGGCGTAACCCAGTTTCCGGAGAATGCATTCCGTCCGAGCGCATCGTCCATCACTCCGAGGTCTTGCGTGCACTACCGCTCGGCTTCGGTACGATCGATGCAATAGGCGGGCGCACGAAGCGCCGCGCAGCCCTTCGCGAAGGCGTCGACCATGCGCGGTCGGTGCAGGAAGACGAACGTCTCCGATCCGAGTTTGCAACCCACGAGCCGCTTGGTGCTATCGCAGCGCGGCATGGTGGGACCGTGCGCGCCATCGAG
>JBMFXH010000361.1:0-1168 GCA_049964475.1 Vulcanimicrobiaceae bacterium | reverse complement strand
TGCTCGGAGCGCGCGCCGGAGAGCGCTTGCCGCAGTACCCAATCCCAACCGTGCGTCGTGCGCCCAAGCGCGCCTCCGTCGGAAAGCAGGGCGTCGCGCATCCGTTCGATTTTCTTCCTCCAGGCCCAACGGTGTGGGATGCGATCGGCGACCTTCCCGACCTCGATTCCTTTGAACGCTTGCTCGAAACGGACGAAGTAGAACTTTCGCAGCGACAGCTCGAGCTCATGCTCGCGGCATCGCCCTACGTCGGCCGTCTGCGCGGCCAAATTCTCGACGAGGACGACCTCTCGCACCCTCGCAAATGGAACCCGGCGTTGTTGACGTCGTCGATGCGAACGATTCACACCACCGAATCGATCCGGCGCTTCAAAAAAACGAAGGAAGGCGAGACCGAGGCGATATCGCGCTTCTATCGCCTCGACCGCGCCGGTCTCTGCAACACGCTTCGCGCGGGGACCGGAAGCGAACGTGGCGCTTACACATCGCCTCGGCCGTTGCACCCGGTGCTTCCTCGCGTGATTTCCGTGCGCGAAGCCGCGCGGTTGCATTCCTTTCCAGATTGGTTCCGATTCCACCGCACGAAATGGAACGGTTTTCGAAGTATTGGTAATGCCGTGCCACCCCTTTTTGGCAGAGCGATAGCGCAGTGCGTCGTTTGTGCGCTCGGGGTCGAGCCGCCCAAACCAGTCGAAATAGTTGCCCTCGGAGACGACTGCCTGCTGTCGCTCCAACGTCTTGAGGCCGCTGCTCACTTCGACGTCGGCGAGAAAAATATACCGCGAACCCGTCGCCGAGTCGCGGCCGTTTAGCCGGATGAGGCCAGCTCGGAGTGGCATGTACGGAGCCGTCATCGAGCATTTGTTTCGGTCGAAATATAGACCTGGGGATCGTTACGTAGAATTCGAACGCGAGGAAATCGAAACTGCTGCACGCGCTCTGAATCTCGATGTTGCAAAGAATCTCGGCGACCTCGTCTACTCGTTTAAGTTTCGAAAATCACTTCCGGATGCAATACGCGCGACGGCGCCTAAGGGCGAGGAGTGGCGGGTCGTAAACGCAGGCAGGTCTCGTTACCGGTTTGTGCTCGGGAGTGAATTTCTGGTTATCCCCGATCGAATGTTATTCGAAATTAAAATACCGGACGCGACGCCGGGAATCATTGCAC
>JBMFXH010000360.1:0-1169 GCA_049964475.1 Vulcanimicrobiaceae bacterium | reverse complement strand
TGCCTTCAGCGCGCTTCCGGCGAGCGCTGCCGACGGCGTCGCGGAGAGGGCGAGCGTTGCCGAGCCCGCGCCGGTTGAGGCGAGCGTGAAGAGATTCGGATTGCCGCCACCCGCCGGGGCGATCGCGATGCCCGAGCCCGCGGTAACGCCGGTCAGCGACGCGGCGATGGTCGGCGCGCCGGGGCCGACGATGTAATTGCCGTCGGCATCGAGCGTAACGATGAGAATCTTTGAGGTTGCCCCCATAAAGAAATAATAGCCGGCGGTCGCACTCCCGGAGATCGAGCTCGGCGACATTGTCGTCGCTGAGGCGAGCTGGAACGAGGCCGGAACGCCGGCGAGCGTCACCGGGATCGCTGGGTTCTGGCCGGCGACGAACGTCACGGAGATGCTATTCGCCGAGAGTTGGTTTCCAGCGGCATTGGGCTGATCGTAGGTGATGAAGGTGAGGCTGTGCACGCCCGCTGCTGCGCTGACCGGGACGGTGCAGTTCAGCGGATACGCCGTGCCCGCACTCGAGCAGTTCGGCGAGCTCGGCGAGAGGTTCTGTACGGTCGGGGTGCCGCCGTCGACGGCGACGGAGATCGACTGCGTCGCCGGTGAAACGTAGGCCGGGGCGCGCCCCGTGCTCGCCGTCCCTTTGGGGATCGAGATCACGACATGCGCGTTCGCCGCGGCGCCCGTCGAGGGAAGCCCAGGGCTTCCCGGCAGCACCGCCGCGGGCCCCGCCGCCCCTCCGCCGCCGCCGCCGCACCCGGCGAGCGCCGTTGCAAGCAACGCAGTCAAAAGAAAACTCGGACGGCTCCTGTAACGCATTCAGCGACCCCCTCGCGATGTAAAAACAGCAGAAGCTCGACCGCGAAAATACCCTGGTAGCGATGCGCGAGCCCTGTACGCGCCCCGTTAGGCTAGCCAAAAGAAACTTCCTTCCCCCCTCGCACCACCGATTGGAACGCCACCGCGGCCGAGGCGAAACTTTTTTCGATCAGATGAGTTATATAGATTGGCACTCAACTGCCATGACTGCTAAACAAGGAGAACAAACCATTATGAGCGAGCTCAGCACCATCGAACGCCCTGCCATCCGCCCCGGCCTCCGGAGCGCACTGGATCTGCTGAACTGGGATCCGTTCCGCGGCCTCGTCGGCAACCTGCCCCAGGGCCCTTCC
>JBMFXH010000359.1:0-1173 GCA_049964475.1 Vulcanimicrobiaceae bacterium | reverse complement strand
GCCCAGCGGGGCAGCCTCACCCTCGTGGGAGGCGACCTGAGCGCTGGCGTGCACACCGGCGTCGGTGCGCCCGGCCACCGTGAGCGCCGCCGGGTGGCGCAGCAGGCTCTCGGGCGAGGTGCCGTCGGGAAAATCCTCGCGCATCAACTGCAGCAACGTCGCGCCGCGTTCGCGTGCGACCTCGCGCGTGCGCTCGCCGAGCACGAGCCGCTCTTCGATGTGCGGCAGTGCGCTTGCCAGCACGACGCAGCGCAGCGCTTCACCCAGCGTCGAGAGATCGTGGCGCGCGACGAAGCGCGCGAGTGCGAGCCCGGTTGCATCGAATGCGCGTGGCAGATCGCAGCGTTCGATCGTCTCGCGCAGCCCTTCGAACGGTTCGCCCTCGTAGGCGTCGCCGAGCGCGAGCCCGTAGAGTTCGCGCCGTCCTAGCGGCACGCGGAGAATATCGCCGAGCACGATGGTATGGGCACCGGCCGCGTAGGTGAGCGGTAATTCGAAGCGCGTGCTGCGCACGATCGGCAGCACATCGACGAGCCGCACCCTTAGCGCTCCGCGTCGCCGGGCGGCGTCTCCATCGCGTGCAACACCGAACGCACCCGCACCTCGGGCACGCGGACATCGGCGCGTACCAGCCCAATCGCGTCGGGTAAAACGAAGCGCAGCGCGCCGTCGCGCCGTTTTTTATCGCCGCGCATCGCCGCGAGCGCGGCCTCGGCGGGAACGCGCGTCGAGAGCGGCATCCCCAGCAGCGCGAGCAACGCGAGCACGCGCAGATGCGCGTCGCGCGAAAAACGACCGCTGCGCAGCGCGAGCAGCCCCGCGGCGCGCAGCCCCAACGCGACCGCGGCGCCGTGCGCGATGCGATAGCCACTCGCGCTTTCGTAGGCATGCGCGAAGGTATGCCCGAGATTGAGCGTTGCGCGCAGGCCGCGCTCTTCGCGATCGGCGCGCACCACCGCCGCCTTAATAGCGACAGAACGCGCGACGATCTCCGCCCAAGGCCAGCGTTCGAAGCGGTGCGGTGCGAGGATCTCCAGCGATTCGAAGCTCTCGCCGCCGGCGAGGATGGCGTGCTTCACCGCTTCGGCGAGCCCGGCGCGAATTTCGCGAAACGGCAGGGTACGCAGCGCGCGGAGATCGGCGAAGACCGCAACCGGGTCATTGAAACGCCCG
>JBMFXH010000358.1:0-1176 GCA_049964475.1 Vulcanimicrobiaceae bacterium | reverse complement strand
CGGCAGCTATAGCGAGAACGATACCTTCGCGACCGGCGCGATTCCCAAGATGTCCTTCACCGTCAATCCCGACGGTTCGGGTGCCTGGGATATCTATTTCGTCGGCGCACCGGGGCCGTCGATCGTCAGTTATACCGCGCCGACTGCGGGGGCGATCTCCGTCGCGGTGCTCAACCCAACGCCTGCACCGTCGCCCGGTGCGACAGGGACGCCCGCGCCGAACCTTCCGGTCGTGGTTGCGACGCCGCCCGCCTGGTTCTCGCCCTCACCGAAACTCTACCAGGAGAGCGACACCGTGAGTACCGGCGTGAATTTCCCGGCATCCTGTGCCGTTCCAAGCACCTTCGGTGCGAGTGGGAATTCGATCGTCCAGGCGATCTCGAAGATCGACCCGATACTCGGGCTCGATGAAGTGACGACCACGACGACGTATACGGCGCAAGGATTCGGCCCGGTCTGCGTGGCGATGAACGATGTCCAGACGTACTATTACGATTACCTCAACGACACCGCACTCTCAGGAGGCTTTGCCTATTTCGCGGGGACGCCGCAGCTGACGAAGACCTACACGCAGACATTGACGTTACAGACGGCGGGAACCTCGATTCAGAGCAACGCGCGCTCTACCAAGAGCACGGCGCTTGCACCGATCTCGACGGCGCTCTTTGCCGCCGATCGGACAAATTTCCGCATGCATATCGCTCGAGAACGGGCGCAGGCGCGCACCGCCTATGCAAAGATGCTCGTACGCATCATCGCCCCTACGCTTTCGCTCGGAGGTAATCGCTAATGGCCGGCATACGGCGAATTCGAACGCTCGTTGCAACGGCCGTTGCGGCGTCACTCCTCGCGGCCTGTGGCGGCGGTGGCGGCGCAAGCTCGCCGCTTCCGGTCGCCAATAGCGGCAGCAACACGCCGATCGGCTCGACGGGGCCCTCCTCGTTCCGTTGGGGGCAGCGCATGCTCCAACAGGCGAGTTATATCGGGCCGCTGACCAAACCCGTTGCGCTGGCAATGCTCGCGCAGCCGCAGCTGCAGAACGAAGCCGGCTTGGTTGCCTACGCCCAGCAAGCGAGCACGCCGGGAAACCCGAATTACCGGCACTTTCTCACTCCGCAACAGATCGGGCAACTCTACGGTGCTTCTCCTGCGAATCAGGCGAAGGTAGCCGCGTAT
>JBMFXH010000357.1:0-1178 GCA_049964475.1 Vulcanimicrobiaceae bacterium | reverse complement strand
CGGGCCATGCGCGCGACGCGCGTAAAATACTTTTCGCTCGGCGGCGGATCGCAGAGATGCGACTCGCTTCGTCGGCTACGGCGTGCTCTTCACGCTAAAGCTCTCCCGCACCTCTCTGCCGAGGAGGAACCGGAAGAGGACTCCTGCTAACCTTCCGGTCGTCGCCGATCGATCGGCTGTTACAACGGATTCCAACGATGGAAGACGAGGGCGAGCAGCGCCCAGAGTAATCCGAGATAGAGCACGTAGCGCCCAACCAATGCAGCACTGAGTGCGTAATACCAAAGCCGCCCATGGTGCTTGATCCAGTAGAGGCGGCGGGAGCGCCGCTTGAACGACTCCACGCCGTTACCGCCGGAACTGCCTTGCCCTACGTGCGTTGCAAACGCACTCGGCACGAACCAGGTTTCGTAACCGGAGTCGGCAACCCGTTTGGCGAGATCGACTTCTTCGTGATACAGAAAGTAGCGTTCGTCGAAGAAGCCAATCTCGTCGAGTACGCTTCGGCGTAGCATCATTGCGGCACCGATAACGACATCGACTCGCCGTTCCGAACGATAATTCCACGTCCGCAGTTCTGCACCGTTCGCAAATCGTTTAAATATCGGCCAATCTCCCCACGCGCTCGAGCGCAAATAGGCACCCGCCCACGTGTCGAACTCGCCGCACGATTCCGCCGTTTTCCCTTCGGTATCCAGTATTTTTGGGCCCGCGATCGCGCAGTCGGGGTGCTCCTCCATGAAGCGTACGAGTTCGGCCAACGCGCCGTCGCAGAGCGTCGCATCGGGATTCAGCAAGCACACGTAGGGCGAACTCGAGGTCGCGAGGGCACGGTTTGCGCCGGCGCCGAAGCCCAGGTTTTTACCGTTTTCGATTATCGCAACGCGATCGCCGTAAGCGCGGCGTATATATTCCACGGTACCGTCGACCGAGCCGTTATCCGAAACGATGATGCGCGCAAAGCCCGGGTCCGCTAGCACTTCACCGAGGGCAAGTATGGATTCGAGCGCGAGCGAGATATTCTCGCGATCGTTCCAGGTGACGAGGATGACGTCAACTGCGTTCATCGGATGCCTTTTTCTTGGCGATTGCCTCCGAATTCCATCCGCAGGCCCTCGACTCTGAGGCGGAGCACCGGCCCGGGAAACGCGCTCCCGTGGGGGCGCGCTCGTCACTCC
>JBMFXH010000356.1:0-1191 GCA_049964475.1 Vulcanimicrobiaceae bacterium | reverse complement strand
CCTCCGGAAAAACTGAGAGGCGCCTGGGATTCGCCCTGGCGCCTCTGCATCCTGGAGATGGATCGATTTACCGGGCGTGCATCGTTACCAGGTTGTCGAGGCTGACGCCGGCGACATAGGGAGCGATCTCGGCCGGGAGCGTTGCCGTGGTGACCGGCGTGTAACGCGACCCGTAGTTTCCTTCGACGACATCGTGGAGCGAGGTCGCAAAGTAGGCATCGACCGTCGAGGCCGGTGCTTCTGCGTCGACGACCAAATGGTCGGCGAAGCGTTGCACGATCGTGAAGCCCGCGCGCTGGAGCGCGCCGACCACCGTCGCTTCGTCACCTGCCACCGACGTCGTCGGGCGAAGCACGATCTGGATGCGCGTCATCGCGCTGGCAGAACGTGCACCCTGGTCGACCAGGCCGACGATATGCGGCGTCGCATCGATCGTGCGCGCACCCGCCGGAGCGAGCGATGCGAACGATTGCGATTGCTGCATGAATCCGCCGCCGACCGAGAGCGGAACGCGATTCGGGCAGAGCGCTTGCGCGATCGGCATACCCAACGGGATGCCGAGGCCACTGACGTTGTCGTAGCCGACTCCGGCGCTGAAGAACGGCGTCGTGCCGGCGAACTGGTTATTTCCGCTGGTGACGTCGATGAAGTTCGCCGGCGAACTCTTATACGCAGCGTACGGCAACGCGACGGGGTCGAACGAGACGGTCGCCGATGAGACTGCGAAATTGCAGTACTCATAGACCTCCGCCATCAACGCCGCATATTGCGGAGAACTCCACGAGGTCCCCGCGGCGGCGCTCCACGTGCTGTTATCGTAGATCGCGACGTCTTCTGCAGGAAGGGCGACATCGGGGACGTTCCGGTGCGTCGTCGATGCTTCGCCGGTGAGTCCGACCTGGAAGGGCGGAATCGTCGCATGCGGTGAGACGCCGCCGCCGGTCGCGCATTGGGCATTCCCCAGGCTGCCGCAGGAGTTGTCGTTCCATGCAACCGGGTTGTTAATTGGGTCGGGTACGTTGAGGTTCGTTTCGGTGCCGCCGACGCCGATCGCGTTCGGATCGCTCGCCGGATACCCGACGCCGACGACGTTGCCGGTTCCGTCGAAGCACTCGTTGCCCGAATCGCCCGCTGCGGTGACGAACGCGATGCCTTTGCCCGCTCCCGTCTGCAGCACCGGATCGTACAAGT
>JBMFXH010000355.1:0-1263 GCA_049964475.1 Vulcanimicrobiaceae bacterium | reverse complement strand
AGATCCTTGCGAATGCGCTCGGTCTTTGCTATGAGGACGTCGAGAATATGCGCGTCGTAGGTCTCACTATAGGTGAGGTTGCGCGCGAGAACGTCGTGGGGCTGCCCCCACCGATAGACGCGCCCGTTGCGTTGTTCTAAACGATTGGGATTCCATGGCAATTCGTAATGCAGCACCACCCTGCAATGCTCTTGCAGATTGAGCCCTTCGCTCGCTGCATCGGTCGCCAGCAGCAGCATGGTCTCGGGCACGGCGAAGCGTTCGATCTGGTCGCTGCGCTCCTCACGTGACATCGTACCGGTTAGGGTTGCGATGCCATGTGAGTACCCGGCCCGCGCGAGTGCGTCGAGTAAGTAGCTATGCGTGTCGCGGAATTCGGTGAAGACGATAGCCTTTTCAGAGCGGCCGGTCGCGCTGCCGTCGTGGAGTGCTCGTAGCGCATCGAGCAAGCTCGAAAACTTGGAATCGACGCTTTCAGGAATCTCGCGCGCCTGCTTGAGCAACCGCTCGATTTCGCGACGCTCTTTCGCGCTATCCTCGAGATCCGCCGGCGGTGCTGCGATCACCTGGCGCTCTGCTTCATCCTGTTGCGCCTCGGTCAACGGTGCACCAGCCCGATAATCACCGAGCAACCCGCGTTTTGTGTCGAGATCGAGAGGTTCGTCGGCGAGCGTTTCTAGGCGTGCCTCGAGCGTGCGTACGAGCGCATAGCGGGATGAGATCAGTCGCTTCTTAATAACGGTCATCGCAAAACCGACGGCGGTATCGCGCTCGCGCTTCCAACGACGACAGCAATATTTTACGACGGCATCGTAGAGCTTGCGCTCGCGTTCGTCGGCGAATGGCACCGGGATACTCTGGACGCCGATCCCCTTGAAGCGCGGATTCCCGGAAGCGTCGAGAATGTCGCTCTTGTAGCGCCGAATCAGGATCGGTGCTATACGCTCGCGCGTCATTTGCTCCGGCGCCGCAACCAGCGAGGGATCGAGCAGTTCGATCAAACTATAGAGGCTCTGCGGATCGCCGGAGTGCGGAGTCGCCGTCAGCAACACGAGGCTCTCGGTTTGTTTTGCGATGAATTGCGCAAACCGCGATCGCTCCGTGCGATAGGCGCGCCCGTTTGCGGCCGACTCGGCGAGGTAATGTGCCTCGTCGGCGATCACCAGATCCCAGGGAACGTCGCGCAGCATGCGTTTGACTTCGTGACGTTTGAGATAATCGACGCTGGCGATAATACGGCGACGAGCGGTCCACGGATTCTGC
>JBMFXH010000354.1:0-1267 GCA_049964475.1 Vulcanimicrobiaceae bacterium | reverse complement strand
TCGCAATGTCGACTTCATACCCATCCAGTAAGTGCAGGCTGTCCCACTGAATAAAAAGTTTGCCGGTCTCATCCTCGTAGAAGACCTCCATCGGACGAAATTTTTCATTCCATGGATTCACCCCTAATTGCCACCGAAGTGCCCCATCCGAGCCATACATGTAGAGATTCCGGGGGTCGTCCTTTTCGTGGCTATATTTTACGAGAAAACCCCGTCGGAGTGGATCTTCGATAAGCGAATACGGCACCGACTTGAAGTGATATGCTTGACCGCGGACACCAATGTTCAGCGCTGTGAAGTCATCACTTTGGGGCTGAATATCCGTTCCGTGGAGGATCTCAGCCCGCATAATCACCGGACCGCCGCCGATTTCCCGGTAGAACTCTGCATACCACGGATGGCGCCGACGGAACGAGGATACCTCAATTGGGAGAGCAAGGAGCCATCGCCATCGCTCACTTTTCTTCGTCCATACCAGCGCGACATCGCCGTACTCTTCGACTTTTTCGACGGGGAACGTCGTCCGCTCCCTCCGGTCGGGGAACTCAACTGTCCTGCCGTCGTTCGCGACACGTATCATTTCTGTCGTTGAATTGGCACCGACCACGGGCCACACCCCCCGAGAATACAGTTTAACGCAGCCTCAAGATCGGAGATCGCCTCACCTAGCGCTACCGATTCCCCTTCCACACTAGATGTCGATCCGCCGAAAACCTGTAGGCCACCTCCGCTTCCCCAACTATTCGGGGCAGCGAAGCCTACTATGCTTTAAAATTTCCCTCCCAGTGGGTATGCGGTCGCAAAAATCTTCCGGTTTCTCGCTCGAGAATTGTCCCGTGCGGATAGAGAAACGTATTGCCGTCGTCCCATGGAAGAACGCTACATCATTCCCTTTCCAACCCGGGAATCGGAGTATCTCGGCGCAGCACTTCTCCCGTCTTCGCATCGAGAATCGTGCCGCGCGCAAAGAGAAAAACATTCCCATCTTCCCACGGTAATGCCCATCGCCAAGTCGCCGATGAAAAGCGTTCTGGCCAACCCGTCATCTCCCATAAACGATTTCCCCGATGGTCGACGGCAAAAAAGCGCGCGTATCCACCCCGGCGCGCCTCTGTATCGTTGCGCATAATAACGTAGCCGAACTCAAACTCCGTGATTGCTTTTAATGCTACACCCGTTGAAACGTGCACGTCGGAAGCGGTGAAAAAGCCCAGCATGTCGTCGTCGACCTTCAGTGGTACCGGGCGCACGGTGAAACACATCCAAC
>JBMFXH010000353.1:0-1280 GCA_049964475.1 Vulcanimicrobiaceae bacterium | reverse complement strand
CGAGGTCGGCATCGCAGAAAATCGTAACGCGCGCATCTCCTGCGACGATGAGCGGTCGCGAAAACAACGTATGCGGCAGCAGCGGGACGACCCCGAACGCATCGACGCGCGGCGAAATCAGCGAGCCCCCGGCGGAGAGAAAATACGCCGTCGAACCGGTAGGCGTGCAGACGCAGATACCGTCGGCGGGCACGCCGACCGCTTCCTCGTCGTCGAGATGCAGACGAAACGGAACGACGCGTGCGATATCGCCCTTGCGGACGACGACATCGTTGAGCGCAAAATGTTTTTCCCCGCGCGCCTCGACGCGGAGCGCCGCGCGTTCTTCGATGAGCAGGCCGCGTTCGAGCAGGTCGGGCAACGTCGCGATGCGCGGATCGTCGCTATCGAACTCGGTGAGGAACCCTAAGCGACCGGTATTGATGCCGAGAATCGGGATGCCGAGATCGACGACGCGCCGCGCGGCACGGAGCAGCGTACCGTCCCCGCCGATGCTCACGAGCAGATCGGCGCGAGCGAGCGCCTCGGAATCACTCGCGTGCCCCTCGAGAACGACGCACGAGATCGAGCGCTTCTCCAAGAGGCCGATAAAATGCTCGGCATACGCATGCGCGGACTCGCGCGACGAGAGGTGGACGGCGACCGAACGCCGCGCGAACGAAAGCGTTTTCATGGTACCGGGAGTCCTTCGCCGACCACCTCGTCGATTCGTCCCTCCGCAAGCGATTCTCCCGTGCGTTGCAACTCCAATAGGAACTCACGGTTCCCGGCCGGCCCCTTCAACGGTGAAGCTATCAGCGCGGTAGGAACCAGCCCCAAAGCGGTCGCCGAGCCGACGACCTCGTGAAGGACGGCACGATGCACTGCCGGATCGCGCACCACGCCGCCCCGACCGAGCCGCTCTTTGCCGGCCTCGAACTGCGGCTTCACCAACGCGACGACGGCGCCGTCGGCCGCGAGAAAGCGCATCGCCGAGGCGAGAATGGTATGCAGCGAGATAAACGAGACATCGATCACGATCAGATCGAATGGTATCTCAAAGGCATCGGCGGGAAGGTTACGCGCATGTGTTCGCTCCATTACCGTGACGCGGGGATCGTTCCGCAGGCGCCAATCGAGTTGCCCGTATCCGACGTCGAGCGCGGTCACGTGCGCGGCCCCACGTTGAAGCAGACAATCGGTGAAGCCGCCGGTCGAGGCACCGATATCGAGCGCGCGCAGATTCGCAGCGTCGCGTGCGAAGGCATCGAGCGCCGCCTCAAGTTTCTCTCCGCCGCGAC
>JBMFXH010000352.1:0-1288 GCA_049964475.1 Vulcanimicrobiaceae bacterium | reverse complement strand
CGGAGGTTTCGTAGAGGTGCGGTCGTGCCGTCGGCAAGCCGAAGAGATCGGCGGTTAACTGGAGCGCGGCGTCGCTCTGAGAGCCTCCGCCCGCCACGCGCAGGCTCGTCACGCGACCGCCGCCGCGCTTTTCGATCCGCTGCAAACCCTCGCGTAGCGCAAAGCCCAACCCTTCGAGCATCGCACGGTAGAGGTGCGCGCGCGTATGGATATCGCCGAATCCAACGATCGCGCCCTTCGCTTCGGGCATCCGAATGCCGGGCGTCCAATAGGGCTGCAACATCAGGCCCATCGAGCCCGGTGGAACCGACTCGATCAGATCGTCGAAATAGCTTTCGACCGGCTTCCCACTCGTCCGTGCGGCCTGCTGTTCGAGATGACCGAACTGCTCTTTGAACCAGTTCACCATCCAATATCCGCGAAAGATCTGTACCTCGGTGTTATAGGCGTGCGGAATCGCTGCGGGGTAGGGCGGCACGAACGGCAGCGCCTCGAGATAACGTTGCGAGAGCGTATTCACCGTGGCGGTCGTTCCATAACTTAAGGCAGCAACCGTCGGCGCGATACAGCCTGCACCGAGCACCTCGCAGGCCTTATCGGCAGCCGCCATCACGACGGGCGTGCCACGGGGAATCCCGGTTGCGTGCGCTGCCGCATCGTGTATCTCGCCGCCGATCGTTCCGGGGAGAAGCAATCGCGGAAGCATCGACGGGCGGATCGGCATCGCGTCCCATTTCCAATCGCCGGCTTTCGCCCATCGTAAATGCTTGAAATCGAATGGAAGATATCCCACCTGAGCGCCGACCGAATCGATCCATTCGCCGGTCATGCGGTACAAGAGATATCCCGAGAGCAAGAGAAATTTATCGGTTCGTTGCCAAAGATCGGGCTCGTTTTCGGCGATCCAATTTGCTTCTGCCTCCCGCTGAAAATACGCGATCGTCTCGCCGACGCCGGCGACGGCAAACGCCGCGCGCCAACGGAGCGGAATACGCGGGAGGCGTGCGCTTTTGCGTTGATCGAGCCAGGTGATCGCCGGGCGCAAAGGGTTCCCGGTGCGATCGAGCGCGATGACGGTGCCGCGCTGGGTCGTCAACGCGACCCCGGCGACGCGTTGCGCGAATCCGGAGTCGATCTCCCAGAGCGCTCGACAGGCAGAGGCCAGGCTCTGCCAAAAGCCCTCGGCATCGTGCTCGTGCCGTCCCGGGGCGTCGACGACGTAGTCGTCGAGCGTAACCCGCGTCTTCGCAACGAGCGTACCCGCGGCATCGAATAGCAACGCTCGCAC
>JBMFXH010000351.1:0-1294 GCA_049964475.1 Vulcanimicrobiaceae bacterium | reverse complement strand
CTCATCCTCACCTCGTTGGCCGTCTGTACGTTCAAGCGCGTTATTCCCGCGCGCCTGCCGGCGTTACGCCCGGTAAAGATCGAAGCGATTCCATTGCACGCGACGATCGAGGTCGCCTCGCCGGTCCAGAGCGTGCGCGAAAGCGTGGAGCGTTTCTTCGCACAACGCGGCTTTCTCGTTCGCAATCGCGACTTCGGCGGCGTGGAATGGAGCTTTGCCGACAAGCAAAACTGGGCGCGCCGCGGAGTACTCATCGCGCATCTCGGATTCGTCATCATCGCCGCCGGAACGACGCTCTATTGGGCGTTTGGTTTCTCCGGCGTCACCGCAATCCTCACCGGGCAAACGGTAACGATCCCACGCAGCGGAGCGACGATCCATCTCGATCGCTTTCGTTATCGCATCGATCCGATCGCCACGAAGACCGGTATCGTGTATCAACCGATCGACTACGTTTCGCACGTAACCGCAAGCGGCAAAGACGGCATCGCACACCCCTATACGATCCGCGTCAATCACCCCATAACGATCGACGGCACGAATTACTACCAGTCGAGCTACGGGTTCGCCGTCCGTTTCGCGTTGCTCCATAACGGGCGTTTCGTCTCGCTCTCGGCGCCGCTCTACGCCGGCGATACGCTGAAGATTCCCGGCACCTCGCGAAGCATCGAGTTCCTGCGCTTCGTCCCGACGATGGATCCGCAGACGAAAATGCCCTCGCCCGATCCGCGCATCGGTAACCCGGCGGTCGCTCTCTCCCTGATACAGAGCGGAGCAAGCGAAGGGGCCGCGCTCGTCCTCATGCATCGCTCGGTCGATGTCGGCGACGGCTGGAGCGTTCGCCCGCAGCGCTATCTGATGTTCACCGGCCTTCAGTATCGCTACGATCCCGGCGTCGCCTTCGTCGGCATCGGCGCCTTCATTCTCCTCGTCGGGCTGATCGTCTCGTTCTATTTCCTGCCGGCACGCTTTTACGTTCGCGTCGATCCGCACGGCGAGGGCGCGAAGGTGGGCTTGGCTGCGACCACGGTAAAAGGTTACGATATCTTCGCGGAGGAGTTCGGCGCGCTCGTCGAGCGGCTACGAATCTCGCTGCAACCAGGAGGCTAACATGACCCACGGTATGCCCGTCGACGAGATATTGCTCGTTATCGCGATCGCGTCGTACATTATCGGCGCACTCGCACTCTTCGGATTCTTTCTATCGCGCGTTCCGATTCTGCGAAACCTCGGCGCGACGCTCGCGATTATCGGCGCAGTCGCGCAATTCGCGCAACTCGTCGCTCGCTACGAG
>JBMFXH010000350.1:0-1297 GCA_049964475.1 Vulcanimicrobiaceae bacterium | reverse complement strand
GGCCCATCGTACCGGCACCCACGACGAGAAACGTACTCTCCATATCGGCCCCATTCGCGCAAGGGCTTCGTAAAGCCCCGTCGCACCTACGGAGCATGGATCGACCGCATTGGAAACGCCTGAGGAGCACCTACCTTATCGACTCGACGTACCTGAAAATCCGTCGAGACGAGATCGAGCTCCCCGATGGAACCGTGCTTCCCGATTACTACATTCGCGAAGCGCGAGGTTTCGCGATCGTCATCGCCCGTACGACCGCACATCGCTTCCTTGCAATCGAGCAGTATCGTTATGCATCCGACGATGTCGGGCTCGAGTTCGTCGCCGGCTCGTTGGAGCGCAACGAAGAACCGTTGCATTGCGCGCAACGCGAAATGCGCGAAGAGACGGGGTACGATGCCCCACGGTGGGAGCTGCTCGGAGAATTCCGTCCCGATCCCGTCCGTTCGACCTCGGTTGCCTATCTGTATTTCGCCGACGGCGCCCGTCGCGTCGCCGATCCGCAGCTCGAACCGACCGAACAGATCGAAGCAGCAGAGCTATCGCTCGATGAATTGTTCGCCGCCGTGCGCGACCGACGCATGCACGCCGGTCCTTCGCTCGCCGCATTCTCGATCGGTTTGGCGCACGGTATATTCAACCAGTAGGATCGGGGCGTCGCAGCGCGCGCGCGGCGCGCGCGAGTTCGCCGATGCTGCCGAAGGGATAGCAGTGCGTCGCCGTCGCAGCGACGACGTGCGTCGATGAAGGGTGCGCGCCGTAGGCGGCGATCGCGGCGCGACAATCGCGCGTGAGGATGTTGAGCCCGCGAGAATACGGAGTCGCTGCAGGGACGACGATGACCTCGCGCGCGGAGAGAAATGCAGGAACGCTCGCATCGCCACCGAGCGCGACGCTGGGATGCAGATGCCCGATAACGTGGCGCAACCCGCCGATCCGCGGCCGGTCGCCATGATGGAGCAGCAACCCCGCACGTTCGATCTCCTCGACGGAATCGCCGAGCAGCGCGTGCCCGCGCGTGCGCCCTTCGTGATTGCCGGCAACGATGACGAGCTTGCAGATGCTTCGCAGCCGCCGCATGGTTGCGATTACACGCTCGCCGGCGCCTTCGCTCAGACGGACGCCGTGCAGTACGTCGCCGAGCAAGATGAGCTCGCGTGCGCTATAGGAGGCGAGTGCCGCTTCGATGCGGCTCATGCTCTCGATGCCGTCGGCCAGGACGACGTCACAGGCCCCGCTTTCGACCATCATGGCGGCGGTAACGATGGCCTGAAGGCCTCCGCCACAGCGTCGATCG
>JBMFXH010000349.1:0-1357 GCA_049964475.1 Vulcanimicrobiaceae bacterium | reverse complement strand
CATCGTAGAGGACGCCGATATCGGGCATATTCGAAAAGAGCCGCTCGAAACGCGCGCGTTCGCGCTCGATCGCCGTCGCGTAGGTTGCGAATCGCCGCGCCGTCGGCAGCATCATCCAGAGCCAGATCGCCCCGAGAACCACGAGAATCGTCGCGCCGGCGATGACGATCGCGAGTGCCGCGAGCGGGTGAAGCGGCCACGCAACGAAACCTGCAGCGAGCGAGAAGAGCATCGTGGCCAGTGCCGCCAAAGCAAAAGCGCGGGCCGAAAAAGCGAAAAACCGCCCTTCTTCCCGTTCCGGAGCATCAGCGACGAGCATCTCTCCGAGCATACCCACGAGCCCCCCCAGGCCGCCACATCGCGGCTTTTAGAGCAGTGTAAGAAGTACGGCAGCCGATAGGACGACTCCGGCTGTCTCGGTACGCAATATTCGTGGCCCAAGCCGAAGCATCAATGCCCCGGCGGCGCCGGCCCGCTCGGCTTCATCGGTGCTAAAACCGCCTTCTGGGCCCACGAGCCCGATCGCGTTGCGCGCCCCGGCGAGGGCCCCGTGCAAGAGCGGCAGCGGCGATTGCGGCGCCGCCAGCTCCCAGGGCATGAGGAGCGCATCGTATTGCGCCGCGTCGGCCAACAGGGCGTCGAATGCAACCGGAGCGGCGATCTCCATCGGCTCACTGCGCCCGCACTGCAGCGCGGCAGAGCGCGCCAGACGCCGCCAGCGCTCGAGTTTCCCGGGCGAGCAATCGCGCGCGATACACCGCTCGGTGAGCAGCGGCACGAGTCGCGCGACGCCGAGTTCGCTCGCCTTTTCCACGACGTAGTCCATCTTGCTTCCCTTCGGGATTCCCTGCGCCAAGGTGAAGCGCAGCGCGTGCTCCGGCAAGGGCTCGGGGAGACGTTCGCGCGGGAGCAGCGATGCATCGCGTTCGAGACGTTCGATCGTGCAACGAAAGCGCGCCCCGGCCGAGTCGAGAATTTCGACCTCGTCACCGACGCGCGCACGCAGAACAATTTTGAGTTTCCGTGCATCTTCGCCGACGATCCGGCACGGCTCGCCGACGCGAACGATCCCTTCGACGAAAAAACGCGTCACCGATTACTCCGAGCGAAACGCTTCTTTAAGCCGCTCGAAGAACGAACGCTCCTCGATCTCATCCCCGCCGAGCCGAGCAAATTCCTCGAGCAGCTCGCGCTGTTTTTTCGAAACGCGTGCCGGGGTCACGATGTGAACGGTCACGTGGTGGTCGCCGCGCTGTCCGCCGCGAACGCTCGGCATTCCATGCCCGCGCATGCGCAGCGTCGTTCCGGTCTGCGTTCCGGGAGGAATCGTGAGTTCCAGCTCGCCCTCCAACGACGG
>JBMFXH010000348.1:0-1366 GCA_049964475.1 Vulcanimicrobiaceae bacterium | reverse complement strand
CTTCCCACCGTAGCGTTTTGGGTCGCCGTCGCGCAGCTCGACCGCTTCGTGCGCGCCCGTCGATGCACCCGAAGGCACCATCGCTTCCTCGACCGCGCCGAAACTCGTCGCGACGCTCACTGCCACGGTTGGGTTTCCGCGCGAATCGAGAATCTCGCGTGCGCTCACGCCTTCGATCAGCGGCCGTCCGCCGCCGCGCAACGACTCTAACGACACGTCGCTACTCGCGAATCCAGCGTTCGAGATCGTGCTTGCGTGAAACGAACTCTTTGGGTTCGAAGAAGATTGCGAGCTCGCGCTCCGCACTGCCCGCGCTATCGCTGCCATGCACGAGATTGCGCCCGATATTCTGCGCGAAGTCCGCGCGAATGGTGCCCGGCGCCGCCGAGAGCGGATTGGTCGCGCCCATCATCTGGCGGCAGCCTTCGATCGCGCCGTCGCCTTCAACCGCCATCGCCACGATGGGCCCGCTGGTGATGAAATCGACCAGCCCTTGGAAGAACGGTTTACCGGCGTGTTCGCCGTAGTGTTTGCGCGCGCGCTCGCCATCGAGCTGCATCAGTTTCATCGCCGCGATGAGATAGCCGCGCCGTTCGATGCGAGCGATAATCTCGCCGGCGAGCCCACGCGAAACCGCGTCGGGCTTACAGAGAATCAGAGTTCTTTCGATTGCCATAACGGGCGCTTGGGTACGCCCCACCGCACGTCGAAGCCTCTCTCCGACGATGAGGCCGCAGCAGGATCCCTACGCCACCCTCGCCACCCGGCTCGCGGGCACGCGTTTCGCGCAGGTTCGCTATCGGGAACAGACCGAGAGCACCAATCGCGATGCGAGCGCGCTCCTGGGCGAGCCCGGTTCGGCCGGCCTCACCATCGTCGCGGGCTTCCAGCACGCCGGGGCCGGGCGGAAAGGGCGCGCCTGGCTCGCCCCCGCGGGAAGCGCGCTCCTCTTCACCACCATTTTGCCCGAGCCGCTGCCGACCGCCGCGCTCTGGCTGGTACCGTTCTGGAGCGCCTGTCTCGTGCAGGGCGCGCTCGCCGACGCCGGCATTCCCACCCGCGCGCAGTGGCCGAACGATCTCTTGCTCGACGGGCGCAAACTCGCCGGCATGCTCGCCGTCTCGCGCGTCTCGGGCGAGCGCGCCTATGTCGGCTGCGGCATCGGCATCAACCTCGTGCGTTACCCCGAGGCCGAGCGCGCCGTCGAGCCGCCCCCGGCATTCTGCGACGATCTGCGCCCGGTCAAGGCAGCGGAGCTCCTCGCTGCCATCCTCGAGCGCGCCGACGCGACCTTCGGGGAGTTCGCACGCCCGGCAGCGCTCGTGCAGCGCTGGGAGCGCTCTGCGGGCGTACCGGGCATG
The DNA here is from genome assembly GCA_049964475.1 of Vulcanimicrobiaceae bacterium. Lineage (GTDB taxonomy): Bacteria > Vulcanimicrobiota > Vulcanimicrobiia > Vulcanimicrobiales > Vulcanimicrobiaceae > JABEUX01. The sequence continues at coordinate 5 of JBMFXH010000348.1, read as the reverse complement.
CGCTA
>JBMFXH010000347.1:0-1412 GCA_049964475.1 Vulcanimicrobiaceae bacterium | reverse complement strand
CACGATACCACGACGCTCGCAAGATATTCACGTCGACGATTGCCTCACGCTCGTTAACGATTTTTTCGAAACCTTCGCCCGCCTGCGCGAGGAAGAGGAGCGCATTAGCGCGAGCCTTCGTTTGACACCGATGTGGCGCTCCCACCTCGGCGAGAGCGACGACCTGCATCGCACCATTTTACGCGCGCTTCCGAGCTGGCAGCGCGAGGTACTCGTTCGACAGCCTTTCGCGTTCGTCGAATCCTGGCGCCGCGTCACGCCGCAGATTTCGATGTTCCTCGAGACCTGCGACGCCCTCTATATTATCGTCGATCGCCTCTTCGCTCACCAACGTTCGCGCGAACCCGCCGGCATCGCCTAAGATCGCGCCGGATCCTCGCCGAAGGGCGCGGGGACGATCGCAAATGCGGCCTCGCCGTGCGCGATGAGCCGTTCTCTCACGTCGACGACCTGTGCGCGGGCAGTCGCGTGCGTGCGCCCACAGTGGAGTACCTCGGCGACTGCGCGCACGTCGCTCCCGTCGGCGGAGAGCGAGCGTACGAAATGCGTTGTCAGCGTCGTCGTGGTCGCGACCTTCGAGCGATCGAGCCGCGCGATCACTGCAAGCGTCATGACCGAGTCCAGCAACGCCGCTATCGCTCCGCCGTGGATTCCCCCGGCGGGGTTGAGCATCCACTCGCGCAGCGGCATCGCAAAGATCATCCGTTCGAGACTCGCCTCGATCGGCCGCAATTCGAGCGTCGTGCCGAAGGCCGGCGCCGGAAGCCGCCCCTCGAGCATGCACTGCATCCACGCCAGGTGGCTCTCCTCGCGCCCCATCGCCGCGATGAGCTCCGCTGGGTCGCCCCAGCTGTACGTGCGTTCTCGATCCATAGGTGGGGCTATTCGGCCTCGCGCAGAGGGGGCACCCGCCGAGCGCGCAAAGCCCATCGGTGATGAAGACGACGCAAGAAAAATATGCCGAGCTCGCGCGCCGACGCGCCCTGGCCCGTAAACCCACCGGCGATGAGGGAATCGAACGACAGCACGCACGCGGAAAGCGCAGCGCGCGCGAGCGCGTCGAGGCGCTCGTCGATCCGGAGAGTTTTCACGAACTCGATGCGTTCGTCACTCATCGCACCTCTGCGTTCGGTCTCGACGAACGCGAATTTCTCGGCGATGGCGTCATCACCGGGCACGCCACGATTGCCGGGCGCCAGGTCTTCCTCTTCTCGCAAGATTTCAGCGTGCTCGGCGGCTCGCTCGGCGAAGCATTCGCCGAAAAAATCTGCAAGGTGATGGATCTCGCGGTGAGGACCGGCGCGCCGATGATCGGCATCAACGATTCCGGCGGTGCGCGCATTCAAGAGGGCGTCGTATCGCTTGGCGGCTATGCGGAGATTTTCTGGCGCAACGTGCAGGCGAGCGGCGTC
>JBMFXH010000346.1:0-1422 GCA_049964475.1 Vulcanimicrobiaceae bacterium | reverse complement strand
GAAGCGACGAAAATTGCGAATTCCTAACCCGGATTCCGTAGCGAGCCGTTCGTCTTCATCGAGCGGCAACACCGCGTGCCATTCCGCGAACTCTTTATGTTTGAAGAGCGCATCGTCGTCGAGCTCGACCTTGGCGTCCGAAGCGATGACGCGGCCGTCGGTGGTCAATGCGAGCGGATTGATCTCGACGAGTTTTGCGCCGTATTCGAAAAAGAGCCGGTAGAGAGAGTCGAGAATCGCCGGCAGCTGTTTACGATAACCGGGGTCGAGATCGGAGCCGAACGCCAACTCGCGGCCGATAAACGGCGAATAGCCGATCGCCGTATCGATGAAAAATTTCGCGATCGATTCGGGGTGTTCGTGCGCGACATCTTCGATATCCATGCCGCCGAATTTGCTGACCATGGCCACGGGGCGTTTCGTCGTTCTATCGACGGTGATCGCGCAATAGGCTTCCTTCGCGATCGAGAGCTTTTCTTCAACGAGTAACGATTTAATCGCCTCGCCGTTGGGATTCTGTCGATTCGGCGGCATCGGGGTCGCCATAATCTCGCGTGCGGTAGCGATTCCCGCTTCGCGTCCGCTCGCGAACTTAATCTTCCCCGCTTTCCCGCGCCCGCCCATCAGCACTTGTGCCTTCAGCACCCACTCGCCCGGATTCTCGGCGAGAAACTCGCCGACCGCTTCGGGGGTGGTGCAATGTTGCGACCGTGGAATCGGGATGCCGGAGCGACGAAAGAGCTCCTTCCCCTGGTACTCCATGAGATTCATAGATGCTTTCGTGTACTCCGTTTCTAACGCGATGAAAGGCCGGGCGCGCCATCGAGGGGCGCCGACTTGCCCCGTATTCGTACCCGGAGCACGATTCTTCTTCTTCCTACCGTTGTCGCAAGTGCGGCAATTGTCACGCCGAGTAGGGCGGCAATTGTCACGCCGAGTAGGGCGGCAATTGTCACGCCGAGTCGGGCGGCAATTGTCACGCCGAGTAGGGCGCCCTTCGACTCGCTTCGCTCGCGCAGGGCAGGCTCGGCGCCCGTATCGAGGCGCCCGCGCTATTTCCAACCTCGGAATGCGCGTGAAGGAGCGACGGGGCGTTTCGATGGTGTCGACCACAAGACCGTCAATCCATGTGGCAGCGGGTTCGATTCCCGCACGCTCCAACCGAACCCGATTCGCATTTGCCGATCGGGATGGGCGGTGGTAGAATGGATTCGACGGTCTTGTGATCCACCAACTGCGAGCTGCTCCATACGGAGCGGCTCGCATTATTTTGCGCGCCCCTCGATACGATGGCTACGCCATCTACTCGGGGTGACAATCGTTGTCGCGCCGAGTATGGCGGCAGTTGTCACGCCGAGTAGGGCGCCCTTCGACTCGCTTCGCTCGCGCAGGGCAGGCTCGGCGCCCGTATCGAGGCGCCCG
>JBMFXH010000345.1:0-1425 GCA_049964475.1 Vulcanimicrobiaceae bacterium | reverse complement strand
CCCGCGCTCCTCGCGCCTGATACGGCGCCTCGATACGCCGCTTCGCGGCTACTCGGCGTGACAGATTTCGCCCTCCTGGGGCGTGACGGCTTCGGGCGCAACACCAATCTGTCAGCCCGAGTAGGCCCCGCAGGGCCGTATCGAGGGCCCGCGCTCCTCGCGCCTGATACGGCGCCTCGATACGCCGCTTCGCGGCTACTCGGCGTGACAGATTTCGCCCTCCTCGGCGTGACAGATTTCGCCCTCCTCGGCGTGACAGATTTCGCCCTCCTCGGCGTGATGGAGAAAATCAGCGGCGGTGCGCGGTGAGGAACCAGTGAACCGCGCCGCGTAGCGGCGCGCGTACGTGCGCCCAACCTCCGGCGATGGCATCGACCTCGACTTCGCGGAGATCCTCGATCGCGAAATGCTCCTGAACTGCGCTGCGGAGGGTCGCTTCATCGTAGTAGGTATGGGCGACGCCGCGTTCGTCGCCGGTCGCGGGCGCGAAGGTGGTCGGGCCGAGCGGGCTGCCCGCGCCGAAACGCGCATCGCGCCGCGAGCCGAAGGTTGCGAAGAAGGGTGCTGCGTCGGCGAGCCCGCCAGCGATTTGGGCGAGGAGCGCGGCGATCTCCACGGGGGTGCCGTGAAGCAGAGCATGCGTGGAGAGCGCCCCCGCCGCCTCGCGCGCCGCTGCAGTCGCCGCGCCGAAGTGGAGGACCTCAAGCCCGGCGGCCTCGAGCGCGCGGTGGTTCCGGCCGCTTCCGTGCCCGATCTCGAGCACCCGCGCACCGCTCGGCAAGCGCGCGATCAACGCACGTGCGAGCGGGTGCGCGGCGCGCAAGATGTCGGCGAGATTTGCGGAAGAGTCGGTCATGCCAGCTGAAGCGCTCATTATCGTTGTGGGCGGCGATGACCTCGCATATGAAGTCTGCGCGGAGATTCTCAAAACGCGCGGGCATGAGGTTGCGCTCGTTTGGAAACACGACGACGAACGCGCCGACCAGCGCTTCACGCAGATGGCCGAGCGACTCGCAGAGCAGTACGGCGAGAACTTCCGGCTCGTGCACGCCGATGCAACCGACGCCGAGGCACTTCGAAAGGCCGGGCTCAAAGCGAAGGACGATCCGGATCTCAGCCATCGGTTCTTTGCGTTGGTCGCGGTCTCGCCGAGCGATCGGCTCAATCTCCGCATTGCGCTTGCCGCGCGCGATATCAACGACACCGTGCGCGTGACGATCCGGCAGTTCAATCCACTGCTCGGACAGAAAATTCAAGAAGGGTTGCGGCAGAACTGCACCGCCATCTCGCCGGCCGCGCACGCGGCGGCGACCTACGCTGCCGCCGCGATCGACCCTTCCTGTCGGTACGCGATGCCCTTTCCGACGCTGGAGACGCTCGCCGAACGTCGGTCGCGCCCGCGTGGGCATCTCGATGAAGGCGATG
>JBMFXH010000344.1:0-1468 GCA_049964475.1 Vulcanimicrobiaceae bacterium | reverse complement strand
TCTGGGGATGCGACCTCTGCCAGGAAGTCTGCCCGCCGACCGCTCGCGCCGGTGCATGCGGCGATGCGGCGTTCGATCCGGTCGACGATGAGCTCGCACGGCCCGATCTGCAGCGCTTGCTCGCGCTGCGCAGCGGCGAATATAAGCGGCGCTACCGACCGACGGCGATGGGTTGGCGCGGTGCGGCGGTACTCCGCCGGAACGCGGCGATCGGGTTGGGAAATGCCCTCGACCGCGCGGCGATTCCCGCGCTTGCCCGCGCGCTCGAGGAGGATCCGCATCCGCTCGTGCGCGGGGCGGCCGCCTGGGCGCTCGGCCGCATCGGTGGCCCCGCAGCGCGGCAGGCTCTCGCTCGCGCGCGAGCGTCGGAAGGAGATGCGGCGGTCGTCGAGGAGATCGACGCTGCATCCAACGGTGCGGCTTGCGACGTTGAAGGGGCCAGCTAGTGGAAACGATCGATCTTCGCGCACTACCGCTCACCGATGCCTTCGCGCGCCGGATCGACTATCTACGCATTTCGGTGACCGACAAGTGCAATCTGCGGTGCATCTATTGCATGCCCGCGCAGGGACTTCCGTGGATCGAGCGCGAGCAGATTCTTCGCTTCGAAGAGATCGAACGACTCGTGCGCATCTTCGCTGGGCTCGGGGTTACGAAAATTCGTCTCTCCGGCGGCGAGCCGTTGGTCCGTCGCGATCTCGATCGTCTGGTGGCGATGATTCATGCGATCGACGGCATCGAGGAGATCGCCCTCTCCACGAATGCTATCTTGCTGGAAGAACAGCTACCGGCACTGATCTCCGCCGGCCTAACGCGGGTGAATATCTCGCTCGATACGTTACGCGAGGATCGCTTCGAAGCGCTGGCACGGCGTCCGGGGCTCGATCGCGTGCTCTCCGGTATCGACGCGGCGGTGCGCGCCGGTGCGACGCCGGTGAAAATCAACTGCGTCGCGATGCGCGGGCGCAACGATGACGAGATCGAGGCGTTCGCCGCTTTTGCGCGCGAGCGCGACGTCGCGGTGCGCTTTATCGAACTGATGCCGGTGCAAGAGAATCTCGGCCTCTCTGCCGATGCGTATATCGGAGCCGAGGAGATCCTCGAACGCATTGCGGCGATCGTGGAGTTGCGACCGATTACCGGTCCGCCGGGTAACGGCCCGGCTCGATACTTCGGCTTCGCCGGCGGCCGCGGGAGCATCGGCGTCATCAGCCCGCTCTCGCACGATTATTGCGAGCGCTGCAACCGCGTGCGCTTGACCGCGGACGGGCGGCTACGGCTCTGTCTTTTCGGAGAGAACCACCTCGACCTAAAGACGGCGTTGCGCGCCGGGGAGAGCGACGCGCGGCTGCGCGAACGGGTCGCCGCAGCGATGTTGGTAAAACCCGAGCGCCACCACCTTCGCGTCGGCGAGGCTTCTTCGCAGATGCGCGCCTTTAGCGAGATCGGCGGCTAGGAGAGCCGGCAG
>JBMFXH010000343.1:0-1473 GCA_049964475.1 Vulcanimicrobiaceae bacterium | reverse complement strand
CCGCGCGGGCCGCTCGATGTCCTCGCGCAATGGATCGTCTCCTGCGTCGTTCCCGAGCGACGGATCGAACTCGACGCGCTCCTGCGCATCGCCCGGCGCGCTGCGCCGTTCGCCGCATTGACGCGCGAGGATCTGCTCGCCTGCGCCGCCTATCTCGGCGGCGGCGGAGTCGCCGACGATCCCGCGCACGTGCGACGCATCGGGTTCGACGGTGCCGCGATTTGGGGACTCGGGCGCGCCGAAAGCGCGGCCTACTTTGAAAATGTCGGCACGATTCCCGACGAGCGCAGCGTTCCGGTACGCATCGCCGGCGAGCGCTCGTTCGGGCGCCTCGAAGAAGACTTCGTCGATCGCCTGCGCGTCGGCGATATCTTCGTTCTCGAAGGGCGAACGGTTCGCGTCGAGTCGATCGAGCGCTCCGGTATCACCACGCGCGCGCACCGAGGACGACCGACGGTGCCGCGTTGGAGCTCGCATCTTCGCGGCATCGACACCCCGCTTGCAGAAGAGATCGATCGATTGCGCGAGGGCGTTGCAGATCGCGTTGCGGCGGGAGAGCGCACGGATGCGTCGGCGTGGCTCGCGCGGCGCTACGAGCTCGGGAGCGACCTTTGCGAACGGATCGTCGCGTACATCGAACAGCAGCTTGCGGTCAGTGCGATACCGCGGCGAGGTCGGCCGATCGCCGAGATCTATCTCCTCGACGGACTGCAGAGCGCCGTCGTGCTGACCGGAATCGGGCGAAGAGCGAACGAGGCGCTCGCCCGCGTCGCGGCGACACGCATCGCTCGCATCGTCAGCGGCCCGGTGACGATCCTCACCGACGATCTCGGCATGATGTTGCAACTACCTCCGCGAGCTCGACTACGCGACGTCCAGTGGGAACGGCTTCTCGACGCAGCCGGCTTCGAGAACGATCTCCGTGAAGGGTTGCTCGGCTCGTCGCTTTTACGGACGCAATTTCGCTACGTTGCCAACACCGGGCTTCTCGTCCTCCGGCGCGCAAACGGGCGCTCGCTGCGCGCTTCCTCGTTGCGTTGGAATAGTGGACGCATTCTCGAACGACTCGTGCGCGAGGATAAGCATTTTCCGCTGGTACGAGAAGCGTTTCGGAGCGTTACCGAAGACGTACTCGATGCCGCGCGAGCGCGCGCATTTTGTGAATCGCTCTCGGCTCCGCCTCGCATTCTTCACCCACCGGTCGCATCGCCGATGAGTTTCGGCATCCTCACCTCCTCCTTCGGCGATAACGTCGCCGTCGCCGACCGCAGCGAGCTGGTCGATGCGCTCCACGAACGCGTATTGGCGTATCTTGCCGGGGCGATCGCTCCATGAGCGCCGGGCCGCGCGCGCTCTCGGTCTCGCTCGGCGATGGGGCAATGGCGCTCGCCGGCGGTATGCTGTGGATCGAAAGGACCGCTTCGCTCGTCGTCGCCGATCTGCACCTCGGTTATGAAGAGGCGATCGGCGGTG
>JBMFXH010000342.1:0-1496 GCA_049964475.1 Vulcanimicrobiaceae bacterium | reverse complement strand
CGACGATCGCGGACGACGCGCTGGCGGCGTGCGTCGATCTCGCGGAGGGCGACGCCCGGGCCGTGCTCACGACCCTCGAGGTCGCGATCGCTCTTGCCCGGGCACGGTCGCGCGCGCGCTCGGCGTGAAGCCGCGCGTCGTGCTGCTCAAAGGACGTTCGAATTATCTCTGTCGCGAGAAGTGGGAGCGAGCACGCAGCGATCTTTCGCTCTTCGAACGCCCCGAGATGGCGAAGCTGCGACGCTGGGCGAACGAAACGACGACCGGCGACCGCTCCGACGTGCCATTCCGGCTGGACTCGTTGCTCTGGGAGCGCTTCGACGCCGATGGCGACGATTGCATCGGGGAGGCCTGCGCGCATTTCGATGATTGTTTCTACTATCGCCGACGTCGCGACGCCGAAGCGGCCGATATTATCGTCGTCAACCACGCGATCTTCTTTATCGATGCCTTTATCGGCGGGTTGCTGCCGGCGTACGATTATGCGATCCTCGACGAAGCGCATACGTGTGAAGATATCGCGATGAACGTTCTTACCGCCTCGCTTTCACGGCGCAGTATCGAACGCACCTTTCGTCGCTTGCGGCGCTATTTCACGTTGCCCGCTTCGTTGACGACGCAGGTCGAGGAGCGCTACCGCGAACTAAGCGACCGCCTCGCGGGGAACGGAAGCGAATTGCTGCGGCTCGACGAGCGCCCCGAGGTTGCCGCCGAACTCGATCGGCTTCGCGATGCGCTCTACCATCTCGAGAACTGGATCGCCGATAACGGCGCCTCGGCGCTCACGCGTCCCGTGCGCGGCGATCTCGAGCGCGAGATGCGGATCGCCGGAGCGGTAAAATCGCTGGCGGCGCAAGCCGAGGTCGTCGATCGATTGCTCGCCGTCGACGAAGAGTCGATTCGTTGGACGCAAGCGTCGCCGCACGGAAGCGATTTACACTGCACGCCGTTCGACGCCGCACCGATTTTGCGCGAGCTCCTCTTCGCGCGTACTCCGTGCTTGCTGACCAGCGCTACGCTCGCGCTCGGCGGCGATTTTAGCTACGTACGCACCCGCCTCGGTATCGATCTCGCCGACGAGTTGGTGGCGGATTCCCCGTTCGATTATCGCGAGCAAGCACGGCTCTTCGTCGCGCCGGCCGATCTCGAACCCGACGACCCGGATTTCGTCGTTCGCGCCTATGCCTTGCTCGAAGAAGCGCTCTCGTATTCACGCGGCCGCGCGTTCGTACTCTGTACCTCATTTCGTCGCGCGGCCGAGTTCGGCGAGCGTCTGCGCGCAAGCGGCCTCCACCCGGTGGAGATTCAGCGGCCGCGCGGCGGGCTCGACCGCGACGGATTGCTCCGCTGGTTTGCAAGCACGCCCGGTGCGGTGCTCGTGGGAACCCGAACGTTCTGGGAGGGAATCGATATGCCCGGCGAGCGCTTGAGTTGCGTCGTCATCGACCGCATCCCATTCGCGCAGCCCGATCACCCGGTGCTCGACGCACGCGTCC
>JBMFXH010000341.1:0-1511 GCA_049964475.1 Vulcanimicrobiaceae bacterium | reverse complement strand
ATTGCGGCTCGGCCGATGCCGATCGGCCCGCTGACCTGCCCCGCATATTTCGTGAAATGAGTGACGAGTTTCTCGATACTGCCGACGCTTTGCGCTGCGATCAGACCGTACGTGTATCCCGCGTCGATGAAGGCGTCTTTGAGGCCGACGCGCTCGTAGGGAACGCTCGCCTCGATGCCGATGCAGCCGTCGCGTGGATTCGTCGGGCAGGGCGCGGGCACGGCGGTGCGCACCAGCATGGTGCCGTCATGCAGAAAGCCGATATGCAGCGTCTTTCCAAGCGAAGCGTGCAGTCGCTTCACGAGCGCCGTTCCGCTCGAATAGGAAACACCATCGACCGAAACGATTTTATCGCCGGGGAGGATGCCGGCCCGCTGCGCCGGCGAGCCGCTCTCGACCAGGGCGACGACGGTGTTCGGCTTGGAGGAGGCCACCCCGAATGCCGCGATCCCGATAAAGAGAATCACGTAGGCCAGAAGAAAGTTCACGATCGGCCCGGCGAGCACGATCGCCAGACGCGCGAGCGGTGCTTTACTTTGAAAGTCGCCGTCTTCGGCCTGCTGCCCATCGCGAAATTCGCGTTGCTGTTCGGCCTGCGTACGCGTTCCATCCTCACCGAGCATCGCGCAGTAGCCGCCGATCGGAAGCGCGCGTACCGAATACAGCGTGCCGCTTCGCGGGCTGGTATATCCGAAAATTTTCGGCCCCATTCCCAACGCGAATTCATTCACGCGCACGCCGTTGCGGCGCGCAATCACAAAATGCCCGAGCTCGTGCAGTACGACGAGAATCGAGAGCATGATGAGGAACGTTAGGATCTTTCCGAACATCGCGATCGGAATTAGCGACAAAAGATGCATTTAGACTCCGGTGGAGAGGGAGGAGCGCTCGGCGAGGCGAGCGCGCACGAAGGTTCGGGCCGCTGCATCGGCGATGCGGAGGCCCGAGAGCGTAAGGTCGTACGCCGGAAGCTCGGCCAGGGCTTCGCCGACGAGCAGGGGGATATCCCCAAATCCAATGCGGCCGGAAACGAACGCCTCAACGGCGATCTCATTTGCCGCGGAGAGCACGGCCGGAGCACAGCCGCCGCGCCGTAAGGCGTCGTAGGCGAGGGCCAGGCTGGGGAAGCGCTGCGTATCGACACGTTCGTAATCATAACGCAGCAGGCTGGAATTCGGTTGTGCCCCAAGGAGTTCAAGTGGGTCGGCAGGGGCTGCCGAGGACGCTGCGCCGAGGCGATCGGGGTACGCGAGGGCATAGCCGATGGGAACCCGCATGTCGGGGGCACAGAGCTGTGCTTTGACGCTCCCGTCGGTGAAGAGTACCGCACCGTGGAGCAGCGACTGCGGATGCACGACGACCAGCACCCGTTCCGCAGGCATCGAGAACAGTCGTGCCGCTTCGATGACTTCCAGCCCCTTATTCATCAGCGTCGCCGAATCGATGGTGTTCTTCGTGCCCATACGCCACGTGGGATGATTCATTGCCTGTTCGAGCGTCGCCGAAGCGAG
>JBMFXH010000340.1:0-1526 GCA_049964475.1 Vulcanimicrobiaceae bacterium | reverse complement strand
CGATGCCAACGTCGAGCGGCTCTCGCAGATGGTGCGCGATCTGCAAGGCGACTCGCAGATGATTGTCGTCACGCACAATCGCAAGACGATGGAGATTGCCGACCGCCTCTACGGCGTCTCGATGGCCGAGCCCGGCGTCAGTTCGATTATCTCGGCAGAGCTCACTCCCGATCCGGAGCTCGCCCTTGCCTGATCGCGCACGCGAAGCCGCGCTCTTTTCGGTCTCCGATAAACATGGCGTTGAGGACGTCGCACGTGCGCTACACGCACGCGGCGTCGCCATCTACGCAACGGGGGGAACGCGAACCTATCTGATCGATCGCGGCGTTCCGGCACAAGATGTCGAATCGCTTACCGGTTTTCCCGCGCTCTTCGGCGGGCGCGTCAAAACGCTGCACCCGAAGGTCTTCGGGGCGATTCTCTACGATCGCACGGCCGAGGAGCACCGCGCGCAGATCGAACAGTATGCGATGCCGGCGATCGTGGCGGTCGTCGTGAATCTCTACCCGTTTGAAGCGACCGTCGCGCGCGAAGGCACGACGCTGGAAGAAGCGATCGAACAGATCGATATCGGCGGGGTGGCGCTCTTGCGAGCTGCGGCGAAGAATGCGGCACACGTCGCGGTATTGACCGATCCATCGCAGTACCCAAGTTACCTCGCAGCACTTGAGAGCGGAGAGGTTCCCGTCGGGCTGCGGCGACGCTTGGCGGTAGCGGCGTTCGAGCGGACCGCCTCGTACGATATCGCCATTTCGCACTATCTCGCGACGAAGGGTGAATTGCTGCCCTCCGATCTTCCCGGTGCGTTAACGCTCGCGCTACCGCTCGCACAACGTTTGCGATACGGTACGAACCCGCAGGAGCGCGCGGCGTTCTATCTCGGACGCGAAGATCGCGTGCCCGAACAGCTGCACGGAAAGGCGCTTTCATACAATAATTTGCTCGATCTCGATGCCACGTTGCGGTTGCTCTCGCGCGCTGCGCTTGGTGCGGAATACGGGAGCGAACGCGAACGTTTCGTACGCGCGGCGGTAGTGAAGCATACCGTCCCCTGCGGCGTAGCGCAGCGTTCGACGGTAGGGAAGGCGGTTCGCGATGCGATTGCAGCCGATTCGGTCTCGGCATTCGGCGGCATCGTTGCGACCGATGCGCGCCTCGATGCAGTCGCGGCGCGCGCGCTCGCCGAAGTCTTTCTCGAAATCGTCGCCGCGCCGGAGTACGACGACGACGCGCTCGAGATCTTACGCAAGAAGAAAAACCTTCGTATCATGCGCTTCGCGCCCGCACTCCCCGACGAACTTGCCGCGGAGTTGCGCGTGCGCTCCGCGCTCGGCGGCGTGCTTGCCGAAGAGAACGATCCCAATGCAGAACCCGAACGCTGGAAGGTCGTCAGTAAGCGCGCGCCCGACGACCGGGAATGGCACGATCTCGCCTTTGCCTGGGATATCGTGCGGCACGTCAAGAGTAATGGCATCGTCATCGTGAAAGGCGGCACCACGCGCGGTATCTGCGCCGGGCAGACCAAT
>JBMFXH010000339.1:0-1535 GCA_049964475.1 Vulcanimicrobiaceae bacterium | reverse complement strand
AACGCCGCGATCGCCGCCATCCTGCTCGTCGCCGGCCTGCTGCTCTCCCAGCTGCTCGTGCCGTCATCGCCGTTGCTCGCGAGCGAAAACCTCGGCCGGCTACGCTAAGCGTTACGCGTCGACGACGGTGACGAGATGCGTCGAACGCTCCTCGCGCGCGATCGGCAGAATCAGGTCGCGCACGGCGTTGCGCAGCAGCGGCCCGGAATCTGCAAGCAGCGCGATGCGGAAGCGCCAGCGGTCGTTTAGGCGCGCGATCGGGTAGGGTGCCGGCCCGCGCACGTCGATGCTGGTGCGTTCGCGCAACACCGTCGCGTAGTGCGTTGCCAACGCATGCGTGCGGTCCTTATCGGGCCCGATGACCCCCAAATAGAGCATGCGCCGCGTCGGCGGGAAGCCGAGCTCTTCGCGTTCGCGCAGCCCTTCGTCGATGAAGCGTTGCGCATCGCCGTCGGCGAGTGCCACGATCGCGGGGTGCTCCGGCAAGTAGGTCTGCACGATCGCTTCGCCTGCCTGCGCGCGCCCGCTGCGCCCGCAGACCTGCACGAGCATCTGATAGGTGCGCTCGGCGGCGCGAAAATCCGGTGCGTGCAGGCCGAGGTCGGCGGCGACGACGCCGACGAGCGTGACGCGTTCGAAATCGTGCCCCTTCGCGATCATCTGCGTGCCGACGAGCACGTCGCCCTCGGCGATAAAGCGATCGATGATGCGCGCGTGCTCGCCGATCCGCGTGGTGGTGTCGCTATCCATTCGCAGGACGCGCGCCTGCGGAAAGAGCCGCTCGACCTCCTCGACGACGCGTTGCGTTCCGACGCCGAATTCCGCTAACGCATCGGCCCCGCACTGCGGGCAGTTATCGGGGATCGCGGTACGGTAATCGCAGTAATGGCAGCGCAGCAGCCCCTCGTGACGATGGACGGTGAGCGTAACGCTGCAATGCGGGCACTCCGGTGCCTTCCCGCAACTGCGGCAGAGCCAGGCCCGCGCGCTGCCGCGCCGATTCACGAAGAGCAGGCTCTTCTCGCCGCGCTCCAAACGTTGTGCCAGCGCTTCGACCAACGGCGCGCTAAACAACCGCCGCTCCCCGCTACGAAATGCCGCCGCGAGATCGACGATCTGCACCTTCGGCAATGGCTGCTCGGTCGCACGCGTCGTCAGGCGGATCTCTTCGAGTTGCCCCGCGCGTACCGCAGCGAAACTCTCGAACGAGGGCGTCGCGCTCCCTAAAATCAGCAACCCGTCGCTGAGGCGCATGCGTTCGCGTGCGACGGTGAGCGCGGAGTAGCGCGGCGAGGAATCCTGGCGGTACGATGAATCGTGCGACTCGTCGACGATAACGACGCGCACCTCGGGAAGCGGCGCGAAGACCGCGCTGCGCGCCCCGACGACGACGTCGATATCGCCGCGCGCACAGGCTTGCCACGCATCGTACCGTTCGCGTTCGGAGAGCGCGGAGTGCAGCACGGCAAGGCGTGTCCCGAAGCGTTCTTCGAAGCGGCGCGCCGTCTGCGGCGTCAGCGCGATCTCCGGCACCA
>JBMFXH010000338.1:0-1554 GCA_049964475.1 Vulcanimicrobiaceae bacterium | reverse complement strand
GCCGTGGAGCGCGAGGAGCGGTTGCAACGAGCGTTCAGCGGTCTCGCGCAACACGCGGGCCGCGCTCGCCGCAGCAGCGAGTGCGTCGGCGACGGCGCGTAGCTCGCCGCCGGTCAGGCGACGCCCGGCCGCCGCAGCATCGGCGAGCCGCTCCGGGTCGATCGCGGCGGCAACGTAGAAATCGCGTTCGACCAGCGCTCGACGAAGGGCTGCCGTACGCTCCTGCTCTTCGCGAACCACGGCAAGATCGGTCCGCGGTAGGAGTTCGCTTGCGTAGGCTCGCCCACGCTCGGTCTGCGTCGCGCGCTCGACGCGACCGACGATCGCGGCGAAGTCGAGCGCCGTTAACGTCTGCTCGTCGGCGAGAGCGCGCTTATCCTCCAAGCCGTTCGCGCAGCAGCGCATTCACCGCTGCGGGGTCTGCCTTTCCGCGCGAGCTCTTCATCACCGCACCGACGAGAAAGCCGAAGACGTTGCTCTTTCCCGCTCGATATTCCGCGACGCTGGCGGCGTTCGCGGCGAGCACCTCGTCGACGAATCGCGCAAGCGCGGCGGGGTCGCTGGTCTGCGCGAGCCCTTCCCGCTCGACGATTGCTTTCGGAGAACCCTCGCCGGCCCACATCCGCGCGAGCAATTCCTTGGCGATCTTCGAGTTGACGGTCTTCGCTTCCACGAGCGCAACGAGCTCGCCGAGATGCTCCGGCGTTACCGGCGACTGATGGATGGCGATGCCGCTTTCGTTTGCCAGCCGCGAGAGATCGCCGAGGACGAAGTTCTGCGTCTGTTGCGGATGCTTCGATATCGCAACGCTGCGGTCGAAGAAATCGGCGATCTCGGGCGCATCGATCAACTGGGTCGTCTGTTTGATATTGAAGCCGTACTCCTTGGTATAGCGCTCGAAACGCTCGATCGGGAGCGGCGGCATTTTTGCGCGCACCTCTGCGACGCGCGCTTCGGAGATCTCCATCGGAACGAGATCGGGGTCGGGAAAATAGCGATAATCGTGCGCGAGCTCTTTACTGCGCATCGAAATCGTCGTTCCGTTTGCCTCGTCCCAACCCAGCGTCTCTTGCACGATGCGTTCGCCTGCATCGAGCATTGCGCTCTGCCGCGCGATCTCGCTCTCGATCGCGCGACGAACCGAGCGGAACGAGTTCATGTTTTTAATTTCCGTCTTGGTGCCGTACGCTTCGCTGCCGACCGGGCGGATCGAGACGTTGGCATCGCAACGAAGCGAGCCTTCCTCCATCTTGACGTCGCTGACGCCGATGGCCATGAGCGTACGCCGGAGCATCTCCAAGAAGGCAACGGCCTCCTCGGCGCTCCGCAAATCCGGCTCCGAGACGCATTCCATGAGCGGCACGCCGGCACGATTGAAATCGACCAACGAGTACGAACTCCCGGCGATTCGCCCGTCGCCGGAGCCGGCATGGGTCGATTTTCCGGTATCTTCTTCGAGATGAATGCGGGTGAGGCGGCATTCGCGCAGCGTCCCATCCTCGAGCCAATAACGCACCACGCCGCCTTGCGTGAGCGGCATATCGTATTGCGATA
>JBMFXH010000337.1:0-1565 GCA_049964475.1 Vulcanimicrobiaceae bacterium | reverse complement strand
GACGTGCTCGCCGCCGCGTAAGAGCGTGACTTGTTGGGCGATGGCGACATCGAGCCGCCCTTCGTAGCCGAACGCCGTGGCGATGCCGCGCAGGCGTTCGATATAGCCGTGGTGGTCGGGGCCGAGGAGATCGATGACGCGGTCGGCGCGTTTGAGCTTTTCGTAATGGTATGCGACGTCGGCGCAGTAATAGGTCGGTTTGCCGTCGCTCTTGACCAGCACGCGGTCTTTATCGTCGCCGAATTGCGTGGCGCGGAAATAGAGCGCGCCCTCGCTTTCGTAGGTAAACCCGAGTTCGCGCAAGCGCTCGACCCCGGCGCGAACTTTGCCGCTCTCGTGCAGTTCGCGTTCGCTCTGCCAGAGATCGTAGTGAATGCCGAAGCGTTCCACGGTGCGCTGTTGCTCGGCGACGAGCCGATCGCGGCCGCGCGTGCCGAAGAGCGGAAGCCAGATCGCTTCGTCGGCGGCATCGTACGCAGCGCCGAACTCTTCGCGCAACGAAGCCGCGATCGGCAGCAGATACTCGCCGGGATAGCCTGTTTCGGGGAACGGATAGCTCGGATCGGCGATTTGGCGGTAGCGGGCGTAGAGCGAGCGCGCGAGCGTTTCGACCTGGCCGCCGGCATCGTTGACGATCCATTCGGTGAAGACATCGTAGCCGCAGGCATGAAACGCAGCGGCGAGCGTTGCGCCGATGGAGAGCGCGCGCCCCTGAACCACGACGAGCGGCCCGGTCGGATTTGCGCTGCCGAACTCCAACGAGATGCGTTGCCCGTTGCGCGGGCTCTCGCCGTAACGCGGGCCCTCCGCTAACGCGCGCTCGACCACCCGTTGCCAGCAACCCGGAGCGAGACGGAGATTGATGAACCCTGCGGTTGCCTGCGCTTCGACGACGAGCGCGGCGATCTCGGGGCGCGATGAAATTGCATCCTCGATGAGCCGCTCGGCGATCTGTTGCGGTGCGCTGCGCGCGGCTTTTGCGAGCCCGAATGCAACGTTGGTGGCGTAATCGCCGAACTCCGGTCGCCGCGGCGCTTCGAACGTCACGGTGAGATCGGCGACGTCGTAACGCGCGCGTGCCGCATCGCGAAGCACGCGATCGATGCTGACGAGTGCTTCCTCGGGCGTCGGCATGCGGTTAGTGGTGATAGGGTTCATTCCGCGCAATCTTCGCCGCACGATAGAGTTGTTCCAGCACGAGCGCGCGCGCCCACTCGTGCAGAAAGGTCAACGGTGAGAGCGACCAGCGAAAAGTCGCACGTTCGAGCAGCGCCGGCGAAGCGCCGTAGGTTCCCGCGACGACGAGCGTCAAGCGCGAGATTCCCGTCGTGCCGAGCTCCGCGAGTTTCGTCGAGAGCTGCACGCTGGAGAGCGATTCCCCGGTGCGTTCGAGCAACCAGAGCGGTTCGCCGGCGGGCAGCAAGCGGAGGATGCGTTCGCCCTCCTCGGCGATCGCGTTCTCGGGCGCGCGTCCGTCGGCGGCGCGCACTTCTTGTACCTCGCACGGAAGCAGCGGTTGCAAGCGCAGCGCAAACTCCTCGCAGAGCGCCGCGATCGGCGCGCTA
>JBMFXH010000336.1:0-1568 GCA_049964475.1 Vulcanimicrobiaceae bacterium | reverse complement strand
TCTGGAGCGTCTGCAAGCGCTTGGAGGATCCGTTTCTTCTCGCCGAGGAGCGAGCGGGGCTCGATCGCTTTCTCCGTGGCATGGCGCGGCGCGATTTTTTGCTCTTCGCTGGAACGGAAAACGTACCGCAGCCCGAGGAGCGGTTGTTCGTTCGTTCCAGCGCCGAGCTTCCAGCGCTGATGGAGGCGCGAACCGGGTTCCCGCTCGTCGACGCCGGCATGCGCGAGCTCCACGCGACCGGAGGCATGCACCCGGCGGTGCGCGCCGTCGTCGCCTCGTTCTGCTGCTTCGATCTGGGGCTCGACTGGCGGACCGGAATGGAGAGTTGGGAAGGGTTGCTCGCCGAGGACGAGCCGGCTCTAGCGATCGGGAACTGGCGCTGGAGCGCGGGCCTTCGCATCGACATGCACTTCCCGCGCATCATCGATCCCGAGCGGCAGTTTCTCCGTGGCGACCCGCAGGGGCGGTACGTTCGCCGCTGGATTCCCGAACTCGGGCTGCTCTCCGACGCGCGCCAAATTCACGCTTGGCACGACCGGCAACTCGCGCTCGACCTCTTCGAGATCGATCGCTATCCACGCCCGATGCTCGATCACCGCGAGCGCGCGAGCGCGTTCCTCGCGCGCTATACGGCGTGGAGGGCGGCTACGCCGCCGGTAGATGGTCCTCGATCCAGTCGGTGACGATCGGGACGCGCACCTCGTCGCCGTTCCAGGTCTTTACTCCGTAGTACACCGAGGCGACCAAAAAGAGCGGGATCAGGAAGGGTATGAGGATCGCCGATTCGACCCCAATCCAGGGAATCGCTAGCGAACTCATGAGCTGCAGGACGCCCCAGAAGGCGGCGAACGCGAGATTAAAGCCGATCGCCTGCATCGCCGCGCGCTTGAGGAACCGCGAGCGGCGACGCTCGAGCAGCGAGAGCAACGCGAGCGGGAGAAGCGGATAGCCCAGCGCGACCAGCGCGCGCGATTCGACCGGATCGAGCGGATCGCCGACGCTGACAGTCGCCGCCCGCGGCGGCACGACGGTGCCCCCGGCGTACCCTGTCCCCGCGCCGCGATACGGCGCCCGAGCGCCGGTTAACGTCGTCTGCGAACTCGCGCCCTCGATGCGTGCGGCGAGTCGGCAGCTCGGGCAGAGCCCGCTACTATCGCGGCAGGTCGCGCAGATTCCCTTCGAGCAGGTCGGGCAGGCGGCGACCGCCGGTACGCGAGCGTGAAAGAAACAGTCCATTCTCGATTCCCCTTTGCTTGCACGTACCGCGGCGAGCCGCGAGAGGTTTCATCGGCGCGAGGCGGCAACTTCGCGCCCGTATCATGACACGGCGCGAAACGTTGGCACGCTTATCGCGCGAGGCCCGCCCCTATCTCGGGCGCCTCGCAGTCGCTGTGGTATTGGGGAGCGTCGCCGGCGCGCTCACGGCGATTCCGCCCTGGGCGTTCGGGCAGATCATCTCGCGCGTCCTCGAAGCGAAGCATCCCGATCTCGGGGTGCTCTACCGCATGCTCGGGTTGGTTGCGCTTCCGTTGGTCGCAGCGCAAGGGGCGACCTACGCGCAGACCTAC
>JBMFXH010000335.1:0-1582 GCA_049964475.1 Vulcanimicrobiaceae bacterium | reverse complement strand
CGCAACCTTCGCCGGCGGCACGCAGACCGTGAGCATGACGTCGAGCGGCGGGACGTTTACTATCATCCCCGCGGACGCCACCTACAGCGGCACCCTGACGCTGGGCGCAAATAACGCGACGAACCCGTTCAATTTCACCTTGTCTTGGGCAACCTACGCACAGATCAGTGGTGGATCGATTTCGAGTGCTCTGCCGTCGTCGATCGGTATCGCATTGCTGTATTTCGATCTCAACAGCGCGTTGACGGTGACGTTCGCGCAGACGCCGGCGCTCACCGTCAGCACGAGCGGGAGCTTCCCGGGAACGTCGTGCGGCTTTACGACGTACGAGAATAACGACGGAACCGGCTACACCTGGCAGAGTATGACGACGATGGGCATCGCCGAGGTGACACCATCGGGCGGATCTTTCAGCGTAGCGGCAACGACGCTCCCGCCGCCGAACTCGGTGGATTTTACCGCCGCCACCGATCAGTACGCGGCGGTCTATTGCCACTGATTTGCGTTGATTCGCCAACGGGGTCGCACGAATGCACAACGGTTCGCGGGCGCGGCTGAGGCATGGAATGCGTGTTTCCATCCTTGCTGCGCTCGCGTTCGCGACGTGGCGTACATTCCTCGGCCTGCGCCAACTTCTCTTCTGCGAGACCGCCGCGCCGACTCGCTCGCCGTCGACGGGCGGAATAAAAAAAAGACCCGCTTGCACGGGTCTTTACGTGGTAGCCCCAGCGGGATTCGAACCCGCGTTACCGCCGTGAGAGGGCGGCGTCCTAGGCCTCTAGACGATAGGGCCATGGCTCCCGGTCATGGACTCGAACCACGAATACCTGGTTCAGAGCCAGGCGTGATACCATTTCACCAACCGGGAACGGCAGCGACCGATATACTACACGACCCCTGGAGAACCTGGCAAGGATTTTCGTGCTTTTGCGTTACGACCGGCAAAAGTCGATGTCTGGCTATGGCAGTTCGGGCAAAGCATGCGCAGATTCTCAAGTCGATTATCGCTACTATTCCCATTGATGTGGTCGATTTGCGCGGACAATTTTCTCTCTCGCCACTCGCTTAATCCGCATTCAGAGCATTCATCGCGAAGAAGGTCTTCTAATAGGAGACGACGCTTTACATTCGTGCGCGAGATGCTCGACGCTAGCAATGCTCGGATCGGTAGCCCCCGCGAGCGCGCCCGAAGCGCACCGCGATCGACCGCCTTAGTCCACGCCCCGGCAGAGAACTCAAAACGAGCTCGACATTCCCGGTAGGAATTCCCGGCGTCGTAATGCCGTTGGACGGCATTCCAGTCGTATCGATTATTCGCCATAGGAGCAGCTGTATCCGAACAGACGTTCGATTGCGGGAGGCTCTCCACGCTTCTCGGGCGGGCTGAACACATGGTGCAGGGGATGAACCATGCACTCGAACCGCCAAACAGAAAAACCAATGCAAGCAATCATTCTCGTCGGCGGTGAAGGCACCCGCCTGCGCCCACTTACCTACGGAACCCCAAAACCGATGGTCCCGATCCTCGGCGTGCCCTTTCTGGCGCGCACCGTGGAGCGGCTCTATAAGGCCGGTATCCGCG
>JBMFXH010000334.1:0-1605 GCA_049964475.1 Vulcanimicrobiaceae bacterium | reverse complement strand
ATCGGTCACAATGCTACGGCATTGCTCCCTCTTCGCGCCTCGCCCCGCCGCAAAATCCCTCGTCGGATCATGTTGCGCGACTTGCAGCTCAGTGCACTAGAGCGAGGACCACACCTCGAGCTTGCGCTTGACGCCGTCGATGACCGCGTCGGTGAACTCCGTAGTCGTGGCGTGGCCGCCGAGATCCGCGGTCGCGATGCCGCTGTGGATCGCTTCGAGGGAGGCCTCGTAGATCGCACGCGAGGCGTTACTGGCGCGTCGGTCGTCGATGTACCCGAGCATCGCTCCCGCCGCTAAGATCATCGCCAGTGGGTTCGCGACGTTCTTCCCGAAAAGGCGCGGTGCCGTGCCGTGCGGGGCCTCCGCCATGACGATGCTCGGCTTGAAGGCTTCGCCCGCCTCCGGGGAGCCCTCGAAAGAGAGCAGTACCGATTCGGCTCCGGCGATCGAACCGAAGAGCTGCATGACGAAATCGGAGAGACAATCGCCGTCGCGGTTGAGCGAGGGAATGACGAGCGGGTCGTCCCCAACCGAGCTCAAAAGCAGCGCGTAGGTCGCGTCGATGAGCTGCGGTTCGTATGGGATATCTTTATTCCGTGCAGCCGCCGCGTCCATCTCTTCTTTGAGCATGCCTTCGTAGACCGGGCTGACCGTGTACTTCGGGCCGCCGAAGACCCGTCCGCCGACCTTGCGCGCATGCGCGAATGAATACTCCGAAACATACCGACAGATCGTGCGCGAGATCGATTCGGTCCGATAAGCGATCTCGTCGCCGTCGGTGCTCTCGCGCCATTCTTTTGCGCCGTACGCATCGCCGACGGCCATGCGCACGACCGCGATCGGTGCATGGATGCCGCCGACCGGGCGTACGCGCGGCAGGCGACGACCGGTACGGACGATGACCTTTCCGTCGATCTCTTTGCGCAGGATCGCGTTGGGCGATCCGACATCGTCGCGCTGCTCGGGAGTGATCGTTGCGGCCTTGATGCCGAAGCGATGTTTCCTCATCGCAGCGGCCGCCTCGTGGACCACCGCATTATTGCCCTTGCGACGGTTTTCGAGTGAGAGGTCGAAGCGAAGAAGATCGAGTTCGAGGTCGATCGTCTCGCGCGCGATCACGCGCAACGATTCCTCCAGTAATTCCTGTCCGGTTTGATCGCCCTCGAGGACGACGACGGTTGGCTTGCTCAAAAGAACTCCTCGTACGATGACGAATGAAATCGCCCAATGGCACGCGTGCGTCGTAAGGCAAGTTCGAGAGATCGCCTAAACTCGGAGATCGTCGGGCTTCTTGCGCTCGGATGCGCGCTGCTCTTCGGAATCGCGTTGGCGCTACCGCAGCATTCCGGCGAGATCGGGCGTTGGGGCGCCACGACGTTGCATCGCATCTTTGGTGATGGAGCCCCGCTTTTCCCGGTGCTCGTCGCCCTGATCGGCGCGATCGTCTTTCTCGAAATCGACGTTCCGCGCTTGATTGCGACCTATGGCGGAGCGGCGCTCGCGTACTTTTTACTCGCCGACGCGGCCCTCGGGGCCCGGAGCGACCGCTCCGGCGGGATTCTCGGCTCGGCGATCTGGTGGATGCTCCATCGCCTCGTCGGCGGC
>JBMFXH010000333.1:0-1626 GCA_049964475.1 Vulcanimicrobiaceae bacterium | reverse complement strand
TCGCCTGAGGCTCGCGAGGTGCTCATCCGCGCCGCTGCCGGGCTGCCCCGTCGCCTGACGATGCTCGCCCACCTCGCGATGGAGGAAGCGGCGGATCGCAGCGCGCCGCTCGTTCTCGAGGACCACGTTCGCAGTGCGCTCTTCGCTCGCGGAATCGAGCTTCCGGTAACGCCGCCCACGCCTACCGACGCGCACCGCTCTGCGCCGCACGAATCGTTTTTCGCGCGGCTCTTTCGGCGATTCGCCACGAAGTAGCCGAGGATGGCGAAGCGCCCCGACTTCGAAGTGAGCGCCGACATGCGGCTGCTCGAACTCCAGCGTCAGGCCGCAGGAGCCCCGATTCGCGAGACCCGCTGGGAGCCGCGCTCCGCCGATCTCGACGAACTCGAGGATGCCCCGCGCGTCGACGAAGCGCCGATCGCCCCATCGACCGGGGCAATTCTCCATCTCGCGCTCGCCGCCGGCCCCGAGCGCGGGCTGATCCCCGGCGCGCTCGTCAGCGTCACTCTGGCGCTCGCGAACGACGGAGGGATCGGCGCCGAGGATATTCAGCTCTCGATTCCGCTCCCGGCCTCCTCGCGCTACCGGGCGGGAACGCTGCAGCGCGATGGCCGACCGCTCGACGACGAACGCGCCGAGGAACTCTTCGGCGAAGGATTGAGCATCGGCGCGCTCGCCCCCGGGGAGCGCTGCACGATCTCCTATCGCATCGAGGTCGGGGCCGGGATAACCCCGCTACTGCTCCTCCCGCACGCACGCGCGCGCAACGCCGCCGTCATCGGCGCCCGACCGCTCCGGCTCGCGCGTGGCAGCGGCGCCACGGCGTTCGCAGCTGCCGTCGGCCAGGAACTCGCCGACACGCCCGCACCTTCCAACGCTCCGCCGGAAGAACTGCCGATCTACGAACTCGACGAGGAAGAACAGCTCGAATACGAGGCGACCGCCGCGGCGCTCTCAAGTGCGGCTCCACCGGTCGCCAAGCCCGCCGAACCCGCACCCTCTGCAGCGCTCGAGCAACTCCCTCAACCGCCCGAACCTGCACCGGCTCGGGCGCCCGAACCCGCGCCGGTTCCCGCGTCGGTGGCCCCACAGCCGCAGACGACCCCGTCGCTGCATCGCCGCCTCGACCGCCCCTCGGTTGCCTTCTTCGAGCGCTCCTTCGCTTCAGGTCGCGGCGCAACGCTCGTTACGCACGCGCTCTTCGCCTCCGCACTCGCCTGCGTCGACGGTGACGATTCGCCGTTGCTCGCGCACCTCGAGCGCCAAGCTGCACTGCTCCATCGGATCACACTTCACGCAAAACTTGGCCGGGCCGAGAAACTCACCGCCTATGCCGGAGAGTCCTTCGAGCCGACGATCGCTGTCGATCTGCCGCCGCCATCGCCGGCCAAAGACGAGGTAGTGCTGATGCTGGAGGTTACCGACGAAGTGCGCCAACGGGTTGCCGCCGCAATCGCCGGCGATCGCCCATGGGATTTTCACCGCGCTCGCCGGCTCGAGCTCGCACTGATGGCCGACGCGATCGTTACCGCTTCGTCGAACGACCGCGAGACGAGCCTCGATCGCGAAGCGCTCGCCGAGTATCGATCGCTCTGGCAGGGTGCACTACAACGGCTCTTCGTGCGC
>JBMFXH010000332.1:0-1639 GCA_049964475.1 Vulcanimicrobiaceae bacterium | reverse complement strand
ATATCGCGGGCGGAACGGTGGCGCGCGGCGGCTATCTGCGGATCGCGGGTCACT
The DNA here is from genome assembly GCA_049964475.1 of Vulcanimicrobiaceae bacterium. Taxonomy (GTDB): domain Bacteria; phylum Vulcanimicrobiota; class Vulcanimicrobiia; order Vulcanimicrobiales; family Vulcanimicrobiaceae; genus JABEUX01. Next base: position 1,585 of record JBMFXH010000332.1, on the reverse strand, counting down.
TTCCGCAGTGGAACAAACGCTCGCACCGCGCGATCGCGCTGCAAGATCGCATCGCGGAATGTTTTCTTTACAGCATGAACGGCAGGCCGCCGGCCTACGATAGCCGCACGATGCTCGCGGTTGTTGCGTACATCAGCTGGATATCGAGGGGCCAGAAGACGTTCTCGCCCATCAACCCGGCGGTGCGCATAGCGCGCATCAAACCGCCGGCTTCGCCGAGCGTTACACGCGGTGCAAAACTTTATGCAGCGCAATGTTCGATGTGTCACCAGGCAACCGGTGCAGGCATTCCGGGGCAGTTCCCGGCGCTCTGGGGAGCGACGTCGTTTAATAAAGGCGCGGGCATGGCGAAGGTCGCCATGATGGCGGGCTTCGTTCGCTATAACATGCCGCTTGGAAAAGCGGGCACGTTGAGCGACCAGCAGGCGTACGATGTCGCCGCATTTGTGGAGAGCCACAAGCGCCCGGCGTTCGATAAAAAAGCGACCATCGCGTTTCCCCCGGAACCGGCGAGTTTCTTCTAACGCATCGTGAAAATACTTCCCGGGCTCCTTCTGGCGATCGCGATTGCGGCCGTCGCAACCCTCGTCGGGCATCTACTGCCGGTCGTGGGTTCGCCGGTGGTTGCAATCGCGCTCGGCCTGCTCGTAACGGCGGTGCGCGCACCCGGCACGCGCCTGCACCCCGGAATTCTTTTTAGCACCAAACAAGTGCTCGCGTGGTCGATCGTATTGCTCGGCACGCAACTCCGCTTTACCGACATCGTTGCCGGCGGTCTGAAATCGCTCCCGGTAATGTTGGGAACGCTGGTGGTGGTGTTGGCGCTGGCGTACATCTTCGGGAAATTACTTGGAATCGATCGCGATCTGCGTCGCCTTCTCGGCGTCGGCACGGCGATCTGCGGGGGCTCGGCGATCGCGGCACTGGCAAGTGCCGTCGAATCGGATCGCGCCGATGTCGCCTACGCGCTCTCGACGATCTTTTTCTTTAACGTCGCGGCGGTGCTGACGTTCCCGACGATCGGTCACCTCATGCATCTCTCGCAGCACGCTTTTGGGCTGTGGGCGGGAACGGCGATCAACGATACATCGTCGGTCGTCGCTGCGGCTTTTGTGTTCGGCCATGCAGCCGGGGAACACGCGGTCATCGTCAAACTCACGCGCACGACGCTGATTATTCCGTTGGTTGCGTTTTACGCAGGGAAACGTGCGTTTGCGATGCGCGGCGGCGATGCGGTGCCGTGGCGCTCGATTATTCCGTGGTTCGTTCTCTGGTTCGTCGTCGCTGCGGGAATCAACAGCTTCGGCTATATCCCGGCAGCATGGCACGCACCGCTCGATCAACTCGCGCTCTTTGCGATTACGGTCGCGCTCGCGGCGGTCGGCTTGAGCGCCGATTACGCACGCATCCGCTCGGCGGGCGTTCGGCCGCTCATCCTCGGCGCGATCCTCTGGGTGGGGATATCGCTGACGAGCCTCGGCATCGCGCACGCGATGCACCTCAACTAACGGTCATCCCGAGTAGCCGCCGACGAAAAACTCTGTCATCCCGAGTAGCCGCCGACGAAAAACTCTGTCATCCCGAG
>JBMFXH010000331.1:0-1651 GCA_049964475.1 Vulcanimicrobiaceae bacterium | reverse complement strand
ATCCTCGCAGGTCAAAATGGCGCAGCGACCGAGGGCGATAGCCGTTCCAGTCGGGAATGAGTCGCCGCGCGTGATTCGAGCGATAATGTCGCAGAGCGCCATCGTTTTGCCGGACTTCGTAACGCCTTCGATCCAGGTCGCTTCGCCTCGCGGAATATACGGTGCGAGGATGAATCGCGTTTCGACCGGCGCGATGCTCGAAGCGGGGACGAGATGAACGATTCGCGCGGAATTGCCGTCCTCGACTATTGCCGGCCGCGCTACGAGCGCAAGGCGGTCGAAAATATCGCCATTCACCGAATACACCCGCGCTGCATCCATCGAAGAGCGAGTATCTTCGCCGCCTCGTGTACCCAGCGGACTAATTCAGATCGCACGTCGGCGTCCGCTTGCTCCAGAAGGCGCACATGCGCCGGATCGCCTTCGTCGAAGCAATAGTCCGGCCTCGTTTCGCCCTGCCACGCGCGTTTGATGGCGTCACCGATCTCTGCACGATCAGGGCGTTGCTTTTCTTCGGCCTCCTGATCCGCGATCATGCGGTTCAGCATCGCACGATTGATTGCTTCGCTGGCCGATCGCCTTGGCTGCGTGGTAGAATCAGCTAAGAATTGCTGATCTCGGCCCGTCGTTTGCAGCGGTGGGTTTTTTCGTTGTGCCTTCATGGGCGCGGCTCCCCGTCTAGAAGCCGCTCCAGCGCGGCACGCGGGACGACGATGCGCCGTTCGCTGAGGCGTAGACTTGGGATTCTGCCGCTTCGAACCGCCTCGTAGCAGCACGCCCGCGACAGGCCGAGAATTTTCGCGGCTTCTGAAACGGTGACGGTCGCACGTTGCAGTGGGGGCATTTGTTGACGATTCAATAGTATCTCCTAACATCATTACTATCGCAGTAAAACGGCTTAATATCATCATAATGCCCTTGTCAGTACCTATAATATCTGATATCATCTAACAACATGGGACGAGTCACGATACGCGATAGAGAAACCCGGCAGAACTGGAAAGAATTTCTCACCCCTCTAGTCGGGCAGGGTTGTCCCGTTTCAGTCGGCGAGCTTGCGGCGGCTATGGATACAACGAAGGGCCGCGAGGGAGACAATCGCGCGCAATTGTACGCCTGGAGAGATGGAAAACAGACGCCACGCAGCGAGAACGCATTCGAAGTTGGCGAGGCGTTGCGCGCTCGCGGAGTCGGTTGGAGCACGGGCTTCGGCGCCTTGTGGGTTGCGGGATATTTTGGCGATTTTGCGCAGCGACTCGCCGATCTCGCGCAAATACCGGGCGCTCCCAAGCCAGTCGAGCTTGACCTTAGAGCCCTCGGAGCGCGCGTAGAGTCTCAACGAATCCCCGTAGCAACCGAACTCACGTTTCGCGATCTTGCGGCCGTCGTCGGAACGCACGCCCCGTTATTCGCGAGCGCATCGCTTGCACGCGAGATGGGCGCCGATACTGAATGGCTCGCTAAAGATCGCCGCGGCTTCGTCGGGTTTGCGGTGCCGTATCTCCCCGCACCGCAAAGCTATCTAGCGTCGCGCGAGGATCGGCTCGTACTTCCATGCGATGTTTTGCTCGCGCACGCCGCGACCATCGGAGACGACGCAAAGATCGAGACCGAGGTACGCGAGCGCGTAGTCTGGACGCTCATCTTCGAG
>JBMFXH010000330.1:0-1660 GCA_049964475.1 Vulcanimicrobiaceae bacterium | reverse complement strand
GATCCTTGCAGCACTCGCGCTCGCCATCGCCGCCTTCTTTGCATCGCGACGGAACGCAGGTCACCCCTACGCCGACGAGGTCTATGCAATGACGCCGCATAAACATCGGCGTTATGCGGCGCTCGGTCTTCTTTTCGCGCTCGCGATTGCAGTCGCCGAAGCGTTGCACCTTCCGACGCTACCGCTCAATGCCGTGTTGACGCTCGTTATCGTCTTTTACGCGACCTCATTTCTGCGAGGGTTCTCCGATGTCTGACGGCTTTCGCTTTTCGCCGCGACCGAATCGTGCCGCCGAAATCCCCTGGCACGCCTGGGGTGCGGAGGCGTTCGCGCTCGCCCGATCGAGCGATCGACCGATCTTGCTCTCGCTCTCGGCGGTCTGGTGCCATTGGTGTCACGTGATGGACGAGACGAGTTACTCCGATCCCGAGGTCATCGCCACGATCGCACGCGATTTCGTACCGATTCGCGTCGACAACGACGAGCGCCCCGATATCAATGCCCGTTACAACATGGGCGGCTGGCCGACAACCGCCTTTCTCGCTCCCGACGGATCGATTCTTACCGGGGCAACCTACCTTCCGCCGCCGGCAATGCGCCAGACGCTGGCCCGGATCGCGCACTATTACGCCGAGCATCGCGACAAAATCGAAGAGCTCATGCGCGATGCGAGCCACCGAAGCGAGGATCCGGAAGGAGCGGCCGAGATCGATGCGAGCGCCCCGGACTTCGCCTTCGAACAGGCGCGCACGAGCTACGACGGGCGAAACGGCGGCTTTGGAGATGCGCCGAAGTTTCCGCAGTGCGATTTGCTCGAATTTTTGCTCGATGACGGCCTCGCCGGACGCCACGAGTCGCTAGCGATGTTAATACGCACGTTGCGCGCGATGGCCGGCGGCGGAACCTACGATCGTATCGAAGGAGGCTTCTTTCGCTACTCGACGACTGCCGATTGGTCGGTGCCGCATTTTGAAAAGATGGCCGAAGATCACGGTGCGCTCCTGCGCATTCTCGCGCGTCTGCTCGCCTATGAAAACGACCCCGCGCTTCAGCGCGCACTGCACCAGAGCACGGCATACGTGCGCGCGACGCTCTACGACGAAGAGCGCGGGGTTTTTCTCGGTAGCCAAGATGCCGACGAACGCTACTTTGCGCTCGGCGCGCTCGAACGCGCGGGCTGCGAGAAACCGTACGTCGATCCGACATCGTATACTGCGTGGAGCGCCGCGCTCGCCGGAGCGTTCGCACAGATCGCCGTCGTTACCGGCGACGACGAACTCGCCGCGATCGCCCGGCGCGCGCTCGACACGCTCGAGGATCGCATGTGCGGGAGCGACGGGCTGATGCTCCGCGTCTGGCGTCGCGATGAAGAACCGCGCGTCCACGGCATTCTCGCCGACCAGTGCGCGACCATCGCCGCCTCGCTCGACGCCTACGAGGCGCTCGGCGACGAACGTTTCTTTCAGCGCGCCGATCGGCTCGCGCACGCAACGCTCGCGGCGTTCGCTCCCGGCGGAGGCGCCGCAGCGGATAGAATCGCGAGCGCGGAGGACCTCGGGCGGCTTACGCTGCGCGATCGGCCGCTTACCGAGAACGCCTCGCTCGCGCGGTCGCTTCTGCGCATCGCCGAGCTCGCCGACCGGCCGGAGGATGCCGAGCG
>JBMFXH010000329.1:0-1699 GCA_049964475.1 Vulcanimicrobiaceae bacterium | reverse complement strand
GCCGAACTCCATGGCCGACATAACGATTGGCCGGAATGGCGGCCGCGCGTGATCGTTCCCTACGAGCGGCGTGCCGGAGACCGCCCTGGTGAGGCGCCCCCGCTTCGGCGCCGCCGTGTCGATACGCTCGCCAGCGTTCCGCTCGATCCCGTTCATCTCGCGCGTGCCGACTGCGTGGTCATTTTAACCGATCACGAGGTCGTCGATTACCAAGCGGTTCTCGACCACGCCTCGCTCATCGTCGATACGCGCCAAGTCATCACGAATGCAAAAGCCGCCGCATCCTCGGCCAAAGTGTACGCATTGTGAGAGTCCTCGTCACCGGAGGGGCCGGCTTTATCGGCTCGCATCTCTGCGATCTCCTCCTCGATGCCGGGCACACGGTGACCGCGCTCGACGATCTCTCTACCGGGAGTCTCATCAATCTTGCCGGTGCGCTCGCGCGTCCCGGATCGCGATTTATCCAGGGGGATATCCGCGACACGCTGCTCGTCGAGCGCGCGATGGAAAATTGCGATGCGGTCGTCCATCTCGCCGCACGAATCGGTCTACGAATTATCGTCGAGAGCCCCTTCGATACCCTCGACGTGAATGCTCGCGGTACCGAGAGCGTCGTGCAAGCGGCCCTCAAGCGAAAAACGCCGATCCTCATTGCCTCGACATCGGAGGTCTACGGGCACTCCACAAAAATACCATCGGCCGAGAGCGACCCGATCTGCTTTGGGTCGCCGACGATCGGACGATGGAGCTATGCGTGTGCCAAAGCATACGACGAATTCTATTCGCTCGCGCTCCAGCAAGAGCGGGGGCTTCCGGTCGTCGTCGTGCGACTCTTCAACACCGTCGGAGCGCGGCAGAGCGGCCGTTATGGAATGGTCGTACCGCGCCTTACGGCGCAAGCGCTCTCCGGCGCGCCGTTAACGGTCTACGGCGACGGAACGCAGACGAGATGTTTCTGCTCGGTGCGCGACGTCACGGCTGCGTTGCTGACGATCGTGCTGCGCGTCGATGCATTGGCCGGGGAGGTCTTGAATATCGGGAATCCAGTCGAAATGAGCATCATCGATTTGGCGAAGCAGATCGTCGAGCGTACGGAATCGCGATCGACGATCGAGTTCGTTCCGTTTTCACGCGCCTATCCTGCCGGATTCGAGGAGATCATGCGGCGCGTTCCCGACATCTCCAAGGCGCAAAAAATGATAGCGTTCGAGCCGAAGATTCCGCTTGAAAGCATTCTCGACGACGTCATCGCGGGGCTGCGCTCGCCGGCACACCGATGAGGCAATGGCCGGCTCTCGCGACGATGCTGCTCGTCCTCGGAATGCCGAGTGCGGCATCGGCGCTCTGTACCATTCCGCCGCCCCCGGCGCAACGCGTGACGCTGGAAGAGGGTACGTCGAGCGCGACCCTAACGAAAAACCGGGGAAACTGGAGCAGTAGTTCGTTGGTGCTCGAAGAGCGCGACGGCAATAAGCACTCCGCCTACGTTCGCGCCGCCGACGACGTACGCTTCGGGCAGAACGATAACGATTACGAGGGTGGCGCGTATCTCGCGGTGAGGCCGCATGCAATCGTCGACATCATCGGTTCGTTTAGTCCGCAGCACAATATTTTACCGGCGTCGAGCGTCCAAGGGGATATCGATCTTCGCTCCGGAGCCGGATACGGCTACCAAGCCGGGTATGCTTCGCGGCAGTAC
>JBMFXH010000328.1:0-1706 GCA_049964475.1 Vulcanimicrobiaceae bacterium | reverse complement strand
CTGGCCCAGGAAGATCGCCCCGCCCGCGCCTAGCCCGCCGCCACCGTCGCCGCCGCTGCCGTCGCCGCCGCCGAATCCGCCCGACCCACCGGTGGGCGTGCCGCCGAACGAGAGCGACGACGGGCCGCCGCCGCCGCCACCGCCGAGAGCGGAGCATGCGCACACTTTGCCGCCGCGATTCCGGCGGAGCGAACCGTCAGGAACATATTGGTCCCGGTGTCGCCGTCGGGAACGGGAAAGACGTTGAGGTCGTTGAGGACGCCCCGATATTTCTTCAGAAAATAGCTGCCCGCGGCGATGAACTTCGCAAAGGCGCGCCCATCGAGCGCGGTCACATCCATGGCCGCGCTCCTTTGGGCTCTCCCGGTCGAATCCTGTCCCCGGGCTTCAACCGGGCTTCTGCAAGCGGAGCTTAGCCGCCGAAATAGCCGGGCAGGACCTTTTTCGCGCTCGTCGCCGGGTTCTGCGCGATGAGATGCCGGTCGGACGTGACGATGATCTCGCCAGCCATCGCGCCGGGGTAGCCATGGACGCCGGGGCGGTGAGCGGGCTGGACCGCCGTGCCATAGGTCTTGGCAAGCACCGCATGGACCGAGCAGTAGTACGCATAGATCCCCGGCTTGGTGATTTTTACGGTATAGGTCGCAACTGGGTGGCCGGCCCCGGGGGTTCCCGCTGGGTCGCCGTTGATGATCGGGTTGAGTTTTCCGGTCGTGGGATGGTAGCCGAGAACGGTATGCGGCTCGGTATCCTCGTTGACGAAGACCACCGGTTCACCCGGGGCGACCGCGACGGTCGGTTCGAGAAACTCATTCCCGCCGTTCATGTGGACGTAGACCGGCGCTCCGCCGGCGGCCCCGGCGGTCGCCGCGCGCGATGCGGCGCATCCGGCGAGCGTGAGGCTGAGGCAGGCGGCGAGGAGCATGAGGGGGGCTTTTTGCACGAGAACTCCCTTCGAGAGTCGAGGTGGGAAAGATAACGTCGATGAAACGCATTCGAAGATGGAATGGTGCCGATGGTCGATGGCCTCGCGGCGCTTGAAGTTCGCAGCACCTCGTGGTAAACTGCTCAGGCTTTTGCGAGCCGTACTGCGGCCCGCTACCTCCCGCGACTTTCGTCGCACCACCGTTGTAAGGAACCGACTCAAATGGCGAAGCGCTGTGAAGTCTGTGGCAAAGGGCCGATGTCCGGCAACAACGTTAGCCACGCCATGAATAAAACCAAGCGTCGTTGGTTGCCCAATCTCCAGGCCGTCAAGATCGATGTCCGGGGCACCCACCGCACCGCTCGCGTCTGCACCGGCTGCCTGCGCGCCAAGCGCGTCACCCGCGCCGTCTAACGTCGCCGCGTAACGGCGTGTCGAAGCAACGCGTCGGCATCGTCGGAGCGGGGCGGATGGGCGCGAATATCGCGCTCCGCCTCCACGATCTCGGATACCCGATCCCCTCGATTTACGATGTCGATCGCGCTGCCGCGCAGCGGCTCGCCGCGCAGACCGGCTCGGCGGTCGCCGCATCGCTCGCCGATCTCCCTCCCCTCTGCGAAAGCGTTCTCACGCTGGTCAGCGATGACGCAGCGATGCTCCGTATTTTCGCCGATGACGACCGTTCGTTGCTGCATGCCGCGCGCGGTTGCACGTTTGTCAACTGCGCGACCGTCGCGCCGGCGACCCATATCGAGGTCGAGCGACGCGCTCGCGCGGCCGG
>JBMFXH010000327.1:0-1713 GCA_049964475.1 Vulcanimicrobiaceae bacterium | reverse complement strand
AGAGTGCTTCGCGAACGATCCGCGGCAGTGGAAGGCGCTCGAGCAGCGGTTCGATCGCCGGCGCGCAGGCGATAATCGCGCCGACGCACGAGAACGAGAGCGCAAACGAAGCGCCGACGATGCTCGCAGGTTCGATGGCGAGAATCGTCAGCATCGCCGCTGCGTAGGCGTCGAGCGAGAGTGCGCTGCGCCCGAACGCGTACGCGAGCAACGCAAAGCTCGCCATCGTCGCCGCGCGCTCGGTCGGCAGATGGGCACCGGCAAAGAGCGCAAAACTCCAGAGCACCACGAGCGCGAGCGCGGCGACAACGACGCGCGGCAACGGCAACGCACGCAACAGGGCAAGTGCGATAGCGAGAACGACGCCGAGATGCAAGCCCGCCGTCACGAGCACGTGCACCGTTCCCGTGCGGGTAAATTCCGCGTGGATATTTGCGGGGAGTGCGTCGCGCGCGCCCCATAGCTCACCGGAGAGCAGTGCGACATCGAGGGGCGAGAGATACGCGCGCAGATGCGCGAGCGCCCATGCATGCGCGCGCGAGAAAAGCGACGAACGCAGCGGCGTGCGGCGAACCGCAAGGATTTCAGCATGCGCGAGTTCGCCCGCAAAACCACGTTCTGCTTCGATCTCGCGGAGATCGGGGTCGCCCCGGTTGCGGGGTGCATCGAAGGGCTGCAAACGTCCGCGCAGCAGAAGCCTGCTCCCGGCGGGAACGCAGCGCCGAAGCACCGCCTCGATGCGCGGCCCGTGCGCCAAACGTAGGGTGCTGCGACAACCGCCTGAAGGCAGTGCGAGGGCGGCTCCGGCGACCGCTTCGTAGCGTGCCGTGCGCGCGTTCGCGAGAGGGCGTGCGAACTCGCTTTGTAGGCGGGCATCGAAGGCGCCGACCAGGGCGATCGCCGCAAGGCTGAGAAAGAGCCCCGGCCGCGTACCATTCCGCCATAACCACAAGAGGGCGATGCTCGCGGTTGCGATGGCGGTCGCTCGCGCATCGGCGGGGATCGGTTCGAAGAGAGCCGCTCCGCACGCAAAGGCACCGGCGATCGCTGGAAGGCTGAGGCGTTGCATCCTCAGGCTCCTCTGCGTCGAAGGCGACGCATGGCAAGAGCGTACGATACGAAAAGAGGATAGCATGCGCGTACTTATCACCGGCGGCGCCGGATTCATCGGCTCGCATATCGCCGATGCGTACATCGCGGCGGGGCACGAAGTGCTCGCGCTCGATTCGCTCTGGGAGCACGGCGGCGGGCGGCGCGCGAACCTCCCCGCGAAGGCCGAGTTCGTGCAAATGGATATCCGCGACGAGAATGTCGCGCGCATCTTCGCCGAGTTCAAGCCAGAGGTGGTGAGCCACCATGCGGCACAGCATTCCGTCGCGATCTCGGCGCGCGAGCCACGCTACGATGCCGACGTCAACGTGATGGGGATGTTGAACGTGCTCGATGCTGCGGTAGCGGTTGGCGTAAAGAAGGTGATCTTCGCCTCGAGTGCTGCGACCTACGGGAACCCCGAACGCGTCCCGGTCGTCGAAAGCTCGCCGCAACGCCCCGTCTCCCCCTACGGCATCACGAAGATGGTCACCGAGCATTACCTGCGCTTCTACCGCGCCGAAAAAGGGCTCGATTTTACCGCATTACGCTACGGCAACGTCTACGGGCCGCGACAGGATCCTAACGGTGAAGCGGGCGTCATCGCGATCTTCATCGGGCGCT
>JBMFXH010000326.1:0-1725 GCA_049964475.1 Vulcanimicrobiaceae bacterium | reverse complement strand
GCGATGTTCGTGCCAACCTGCGTTGCAAAGCCCCCGTATCCATTGATCGATCGCAGCGACGCGGTAAGGTTCGACCGGCGCGTGAGGTTCGCGCCGATCGTCACGCGTCGCAACCATTGCGAGTTCGGCGTTCCCAGCAGAAGGTCGCGCTCGAAGGTGCCATCGTATTCGAGCGAGAGCGTGAAGAGACGCCCGAGCGGTCGCGAGGTGACGAGCGAATATTGGTGGAGATACGCGCTCCCGAAAGTCCCCCACGAAAGCGTCCCATCGGTCGGCGTGCTCGACCCGTCGAGGTATCCCACCGGCAGCACCATCGCGTTATATTGCTGGGTATCGCCGCCGGCATAGCACGGAAAGCCCCCGAATCCCGTGGTGCCGATAATCGGACCGCTGCATCCTGGGCCGGCGAAGACGTCGTAGGAGCGGAGCTCGCTGATATTCGGGCCGAGCCCGTTCACCGAGAGTCCGAACTTCGTCGTGACGTTGAGGCCGAGGCCGAAATCGGCTTGATGCACCGCACCCGAGGCATCGAGATAACGGTCGGCGTTGAGAAAGACTCCGAGGTGCCGTAATCCCTTCGTCGGCCCGCTGAGAAACGTGAACGCATTGAGCCCGCGAACGTCGGCATCGTTGAGGAAGCCATCGATGGGATCGTAGGTCGGCGAGATATCTTGATACCCCAGATTGACTTCGTAATTCGGCTTATGCACGTCGACGAAGGCGTTGCTTGCATGCGCGATGCCGTTCGGGAGCCAGGTTCCTCGCTCGAACGAGTGGTCGACCGCCCACACGAACCCAGTGCGCGGATTGCGCCCCCCGGTCCCCATCTGCACCGTTGCATCGCTCCCGGCGATGCTGTGATGCGCGAGCACGCCGTTCGCCCACCAGAGAAAGCTACGATCGGGGAGCGCGTGCTTGATGCCGAAGGCCGTATCGTCGATGGTATCGCCGGTGAGTTGGTTATACCCGCGAAAGGAGAGCACGCCGAGTTGCTGCAGCCCGTAGGTTCCCTCCACTTTCGCGCCACGGTCGAACGCACCGATACCCGGCGAATAGAACGTCTCGATGTTGCTGCCGCCCGCATCGTTATTGATAAACGAGGCACCCTGGGCGAAGAAGGGGCGATACTCGTTGAGATTCCGGCGAAACTCTTGCGGTGCGATCGTCTGCTGGTCGACCTCGACGTTCGAGAAGTCCGGGGCCAAGGTGCCGACGAAATGCATCGTTGGCGCGATGGGAATACTGACGTCGATCCCCGCCGTGCGCACGCCCTGCGGTGCGAACGATCCATCGGTCTGCTCGAACTGGTTCCGGTCGCTCCCCGCGCTCTCGAGCGCATAGAGGCTGATGCGCGGTTCCGGCAAGCGCGCCGCGCGACGGTGAGCGAAATGCAGCGGCCCCCACGTCGGCCAGAAGCGCGCGTCGCTGAAATCGGGCCAGGGGCCGAATTGCCCGTCGTTCATCAGCCCGTTGTACGCCCACGTAAAGCGGCGGCTCGTCGCCGCGATCGAACGCACGATATCGATGCGCCAACTCTGCTGCTTGTTCGCCGAGAGCCCGAGCGCGGAGAGCGGAATCCGCATTCGCGCGCTCCAAGAGCCCTGCCCGATCTTCGCACTCGCCTGCCAGTGCGGGCGATAGCGTGCGTTCTCCGAGGCTTGCTGGTAGCGCACCCCCGCCGGCGTCACCTCAAAGAAGTAGACGCGGGAGCCGTCGCCGCTCGGG
>JBMFXH010000325.1:0-1726 GCA_049964475.1 Vulcanimicrobiaceae bacterium | reverse complement strand
CACGAAGCGTTCACCGCGATGCGCGCGCGCGGAGCGCGCGTCACCGATGTCGCAATTCTCGTCGTCGCTGCCGATGACGGCGTTATGCCGCAGACGCGCGAGGCGATCAACCACGCGCAAGCGGCGGGCGTTCCCATCGTGGTGGCGATCAATAAGATCGATAAAGGCGACGCGCAACCCGACCGCGTGAAGCAACAACTCTCCGAACTCGGATTACAGCCCGTCGATTGGGGCGGCAAGATCGAGATGGTACCGGTCTCCGCGCGAACCGGCGAAGGAATCGATCATCTTCTCGAAACGGTATTGCTCGAGGCCGATATCCGCGATCTCAAAGCAAATAAAAACCGTCGCGCCGGCGGTGTCGTCATCGAGTCGTCGCTCGATCGCGGCCGCGGTGCGGTGGCAACCGTTCTCGTGCAGACCGGGACGTTGCGCGTCGGCGATATCGTCGTCGTCGGCGGAACCTTCGGTAAAGTGCGCGCGCTCATCGACGATAAGGGACGCCAGGTGAAGAAGGCGGGTCCCTCGATCCCGGTCGAGGTGATGGGTCTCCAAGATATCCCCTCGGCGGGCGATACGTTGGTGGTCGTCAGCGACGAGCGCGTCGCTCGCGAAGCCGCCGATAAGCGCAAGTCGCGGCGCCGCGACGTTCGCATCGCGGCGACGACGACGCAGAAAGTCTCGCTCGAGACCTTCATGTCGATGCCGACCGAGGGCAAGAAGACGCTCAACATCATCGTGAAGGCCGACGGCCAAGGATCGGTGGAGGCCCTGCGCGCGCGCATGGAATCGCTCTCCAACGACGATGTCGAGATTCGTGTCATTCACGGCGGCGTCGGTGCGATTACGCCGAACGACGTCAATCTCGCGAGCGCCTCGAACGCCGTACTCATCGGCTTCAACGTTCGCCCCGACGAAACGGCGAAGCGCCTCGCCGACAACGAAAGCGTCGATCTTCGCTTCTATCAGGTCATCTACGATATCGAAGACGATCTCAAGAAGGCGATGCGCGGAATGCTCGCGCCGGTGGTGCGTGAAGTGACGCTCGGCCACGCGGAAGTTCGGCAGATCTTCAAGGTCAGCAAAGTCGGAACCATCGCCGGCTGTTACGTGCGCGACGGCAAGATTCTTCGGAACTCGAAGATTCGCGTTCTGCGCGACGGTACGGTCGTCTTTACCGGCGAGATCGAAAGCCTCCGGCGCGTCAAGGACGACGTTCGCGAAGTCGCCGAAGGCTTCGAATGCGGCATCCAGGTTGCACGTTTCAGCGACCTCAAAGACGGCGATATCATCGAATCCTTCACGACCGAACAAGTCGCAGCCGAACTTGTCGGGGCCTCGTAAGGCTGCTGCGTGAAGGCCCAACGCCTCGCTCGGATCGACCACGAAATCCAGCGCATTCTCGGCACCTTGATCGCGCAAGAGCTGAAGGATCCGCGCTTGGGTTTTACGACCGTTACACGCGTGGAGGTGACCGACGATCTCCGCTTCTGTAAGGTCTACGTCTCGGTAATCGGCGACCGTCACGCGGCGCGCCAAACGCTCGATGCTCTCGAAAGTGCGAAGGGCTTCTTGCGGGGCGAGCTCGGTCACCGTATCGACCTTCGCTATACCCCCGAATTGCTTTTCGTTGAGGATCGCTCGGTAGAGCGTGCGATCGAGCTCGCCCGCACGATGCGCGAAGACGCGCTTCGGCGAGCGCCTGCCCCGCCCGCTGAGGAGAGCC
>JBMFXH010000324.1:0-1728 GCA_049964475.1 Vulcanimicrobiaceae bacterium | reverse complement strand
ATTGGAAGTAATAACCCGCCGAACCGAGCGGCAACGAGCCGTTCGGCGGAAGGTTGGGATTTTGCACGTAACCAGAACCCGGGCCGTGCGTACCGCTTCCGCAAGCCGGAGAGGCAGCGCTATCTTTCGCCGGAATCTGGCTGAGCAACGGGTTCACTCCGTACATATTGAACGGCGTTCCGAGTGTCTGCCCGAAGAAGAACTCGACCGAGCGCCCGTAGGAGAACCGGAGTGAGTTCGTGGGGTTCAGACGATACGAGAGAGCGAGCCGCGGCTCAAACGCGCGCGGCCGTATAAAGGCGTTATCAACCTTCGAAGGGGCAACGTCAGACGGGGTTGTCGAGATTCCCGCGTACGGCGTTGGGCCGAACTTATTCTGTTCGCCATCGATGCGTGCGCCGATGTTGACGTTCAGGCGCGAACTCGGCTGATATTGGTCCTCGATGCCAACACCCCAAATCTGCTGGATCGTATTGTGATAACCGATCCCCCAATTGGGAATCTGCGGCATCGTTCCATTCCATTTTCCGGCGGCGAGGAGCTGCGAATAAATGTAACATCCTCCGGAAACCGGGCATGGATTCGATCCGCCCGCCGGGGTGACCGGCTGCGTGGTGTTCGCAGGAAGATCCCAATCGGCTGCGACGGGTTCGCCTGGATTACCGAACGAGAGCGCGACGAGGCCGAGGCCGGGAACCTGGTTGTTCCAGTAGGGCTTCGCATCCTCGTACTGAGCAGCGAGCGTCACTGTGTTTTTTTCGCCAAAGGCGTGGGTGAGCGACGCCTGGTAGCCGGTACGGGTGCCACCGTCGACGGACCAACCGGTCCCGAACGCGCCCGCGTTATTGTAGTTCGTGTAGTTCGAACCGCCCTGGAGCAAGCCCCAATTATAGTAATCAAGGGAAAGGAAGGTCGACGAATTCAGTGTGTTCGTATAGCCGAACTTCATAAAGTGCAGCGGATTGCCTTGCTGTTCGGGCTGAAGCACCGGTGCGTTTACGTTCTGCGGCGCGTAAGGAAGCGTCGGAATGAGCGACGAAAAATATTGTGATTGATCGCCGGGCACCGAATTTGAAAACATCGGCGAGTAGGTTTGATTGAAGAGCCCGGAGGTGGATTGGAAATACGAGAGACCCGCAAGGCCGCCGTATCCCGAGTAGGTCTGAATGAACGCTGTGCGCCCGAGGATCTGGAACGACTCATGGTTGTTCTTTCCGAAGCGAAAAACCATATTATCGACGAGATCGTTGTGCGCTTCGCGTGAGAAATTAAAGTACGTCCCTAATTCTGCTGACGGAACGCCTATCGGGCCATTATCGGGAACGAAGCGCGAAGCAGAGAACGAAATGTAGTTAGAGAAATGGCCATTATCGGTTGCCGCAGCATAGTTGAGATTAAGCGTGTGGTTGAAGTACGGGCCATTTAACTCAGCATCGGCTTCGCCTGCTGCAGGGAAGGTGCCGCGCGGAACGATGGTATTGATAATACCGCCGCCAACGTTACCTTGCGTGGCGTCGCCGGTCCCGGACACGATCTGAATGCCGCCCCCCGAACCACCATTGATACCGTTGACGAAACCTTGGCTACCGTTTGCATTGAAGAACGGTGCTGAGAACGGAACCCCATCGTATTGGTAACCAAGTTCGACTGCGAGAGAGCCTCGGATCGAGAGCCCTGTGCCGTTCGCCGAGTCGTAGGTTTGAATAACGCCTGGCGCAGACAGGACGA
>JBMFXH010000323.1:0-1741 GCA_049964475.1 Vulcanimicrobiaceae bacterium | reverse complement strand
GCTGCTGCCCAAGACGCTCGCCGTCGGTGCGGCGTTGCTCGTGCTTGGCGGGCTCGATTTGCATCTCTGCGCTCAGCTGTTTTTGCGAGCGCTCGCAGCGATCCCCGAACTCACGCGATGATGCTGATGCTGCTGATCTTTGCACGTGCGCTCGGCTTCTGCGCGCGGGCTCCGGGGCTCGTCCATCCAAGCGTTCCGGCGCTCGTGCGCGTGGGCATCGCCGGCGCGCTCGCCTTCGCGCTCGGTGCGCCGCGCGCCGGCCTGACGAACGCTCCGCTTCCGATGCTCGGCTTGAGCGTTGCGCTCGCGCTCGAGTTTGGAATCGGGAGTGCGATCGGCATCGGCTGCTCGTTACTCTACGATGCGGCGTATATCGCCGGGCGGCTGCTCGACGATTACGTCGGCGTCCATGCCGTTGCGCCGAGCGTCGCGATGGTTGCGCCGAGCGGTTTCGGGCGTTTATGGTCGCTTGCATTTACCGGCGGGTTCTTTTTGCTCGGGGCGTATCGCCCCGTGCTCGCCGGATTCGCCGCATCGCTGCATCGCCTGCCGCCCGGTGCGAGTTTCCCGGTCGCAAGCGCGCTGCCGCTGCTTCTGTGGTACGTGCGGAGCATCGTCGTCGTCGCCGTGCAGATCGCCGCACCGGCGATCGCGCTGGCATTCGCGGTGCAGATCGCGCTCGCTGCGGTTGCGCGAACGATTCCACGGTTCGTGAATTACGCGTTGGCGTTTCCGCTCGCCTTCGGTGCGGTGACGATTGCAACGGCGCTTGCGCTCGAACTGACGGCGATGCGTGCGGGAATGCCGCTGCTGCCGCCGGGGCTCGGGCGATGAGCGAGAGCGCGGGCGAGCGCTCCTTCGAGGCGACGCCGACCCGGCTGCGCAAATCGCGCGAGCGCGGCGAGGGCCCGCGTTCTAACGATCTCTCCGCACTCGCGGCCTTCGGCGCTGCATTTCTCGCGCTGCTCGCCGTCATCGCACCGCTAAGCGGCGCGCTCGCTGCGGCGCTGCGCGCGGCGCTCGCCGGGAGCGAAAGCGTCGCAGCGTTCGCACCCATTGCCGGCCTCGCGCTCGTACCGATGGCGGCGGCGGCGATCGGCGCTGCGGCGATCGGCATCGCCCAGGGTGGCGGGCTTCGCCTCGTAGCGCTCAAGCTCGCTTGGAATCGCCTCGCTCCGCACGAGAACCTCAAACGGATTCTCTCGCGCGAGACGGCGATAACCCTATTGCGCGTCCCGCTTGCGGGGATCGTCGCAGCGATGGTCGTCTCGCCGTCCTTCCTTGCGCTCGTCGGTTCGGCGTTACGGGCAGCGGCGCCCGCGCAGGTCGCCGCGCAAGCCTGGCATGCCGTCGTCGCTGCGGTCGGCGCGGCACTCGCGGTCGCCTCGCTCTTCGCACTGCTCGATTACGCGACCGCGCATCGCGGGTGGCTCAAGAAGTTGCGGATGAGCGCTTTTGAAATGAAGCGCGAAGTGAAGGAGAGCGACGGCGATCCGCAGGTGCGCGGCCGTCGGCGCTCGTTGCATCGCGCGTTGCTGCGCAGCGGCTTCGCGCGCATTCGCGAAGCGAGTTTCGTGATCGCGAACCCGACGACGGTCACCTTCACGACCGGCTTCGTCGGCTGCACGACCGCGAGCGCGTCCTTCACGTCGAATACGCTCTACTTCACCCTGCCCGTCGGCTGCTCGCTGCCCGCCTCGACGATCGCGACCTTCACCGTGACCGCGACCAACCCGATCAT
>JBMFXH010000322.1:0-1750 GCA_049964475.1 Vulcanimicrobiaceae bacterium | reverse complement strand
ACGCCCGCGGCGCGCGCCGACGCACTGCCGGTGCTTCACGTACCGATGCTCGCGCACGAGCCGGCGATCGCCGGGCGGGTCGACGTATCCTGGAAAGGAGCGGCGCGCATTCGGCTTCGCTACGATTTCACGAATCGACGGCAAGCACACCACCCGTCGACGGTATATGTGGGGCAAGATCCTCTCGGGCTCGATATAGCGTTTGTCGTTACTCAGCATTCACCGGTCGTCGCATCGACGCTCAGTAACGGCCCTGGAGTTTTCGGTGATGACAACGTTCAGGTCTCGCTCAACCCCCAAGGCCTGCAAGGGTTCTCCTATCAATTTATTGCCAATGCACGCGGGGCGCGCTTCCAGAACTCTTCGGAGAACAGCGCCTATTCGCCGCAGTGGAAGGCCGCGGGCCGGATTACAAAGACCGGCTACGTGGTTACCATGCACATTCCGTTTGCGGTCCTCCGCACGGGTGGCTCTCACGATTGGAAAGCGCAATTTCAACGGTTTTCAGTTCATAATAACGCGAGCGATCTTTGGAGTTACGATCCTAATGCAACCAGTCCATTCGATACGCTCTACGCCGGTATGCTTGACGGCGTGAACCCGGCGGGCGCCCACGGCGCGGGTTCGAGCCGCCCGGCGGCGCGCTTTCAACCCTATTTGCTCGGCGTTGGGCGCTCCGCTGCCGCCGGCGGCTCGACCTCGCAAATCGGGCTCGATATGGCGGTGCCGATTACGCCGACGGCCTCTTTTGTCGGTTCGTTTCACCCCGACTACTCCAACGTCGAAACCGACCAGCAATCGATATCGCCGACAGCGTTCCCGCGGCAATATCAAGAGGTACGGCCGTTTTTTACGCAGGTAGGGAATGCATTCAATTATACCCTCGGCTGCCAGAACTGTCCGCAGACGCTCTACACGCCGGCGATTCCCACGTTTCGTCAAGGATACGGCGTCGAAGGTACCCAGGGCCCGCTCACCTTCGCCGGTTTCGACGCCGTCGGCACCCAGCGGAGCGACCTCGCTGATGCCGTCAACTATGCACACTCATCCACGAGCGGAATCGAGCAGATCGATCTGCAGCGCGTCACGGTGAATACACCTAGCCTCATCGACAACACCAGCTCGCTTAATGGGGGGTATTTAAGTAGTCGGGGGCACTGGTTTGCGTACGCTAATTACGCTGGTGAAGCCGGCACGCTCGTCAGCGACCCCAGTGCAGCCCATTACGGAGAAATCGGAGCCGGCCTTAAAGAAGCGAATACCGTGTTTGTATTGGCGCATCAATTTATCGGTTCGCAGTTCAATCCCGTCGATGGGTACGAGCAGCAGAATGATATCGGCGGATACCTATCATTTTTCCGGCAGACATTTCATTTCTCGCCAAAGTCGAAGCTCCTCGATCTCTCGGTCATGCTCAACGATGGACGTTTTTGGAATCACCTATCGCAGCCGGCTCAGAGTAATGCCGGGGATCAGATCAATATCGATTTTAAAAATCTCTGGACGGTCCATGTATATCAACAGAGTTCGTTCGTTCTGGCCTCCGACGGAGAGTATCTCCCATTTAGCGTTGGAAACGGAGCATTCGTCGGCTACAATCTGAACTCGAACTACGGCAAGGGACTCGCTTATGGAGGGGGGCCGTATTATCACGGGCATGCATCGAACGTGCAGTTCTTCGACACGATGCCGATTCGCCGGAACTTGAGTTTCTCGCTCAATCTCAATGAGAACAGCTATGCGTCGAATC
>JBMFXH010000321.1:0-1762 GCA_049964475.1 Vulcanimicrobiaceae bacterium | reverse complement strand
CGAAACGTGCGCGCCGATGCATATTTCGGCACGATGCCCCAGCCGGTCTCTTCGCTCACGACGATCGCCGAACAGCGCGCGGCGGCGAACGCCGCGACGAGCGCGCGGCAGCGCTCCGCGAGCACATCACCACTCGAACGCTGCATCTCCTCGGCAAGCCAGGTGCCGAGTGAATCGACGAGCAGCAGATCGCCCTCACCGTACGCTGCGGGCAGCTCCGCTAGCGCGCGGCGCGTTTCCCCCTCGGATTCGACGGTCGGCCACGCTGCGGGGCGTTCGCGGCGATGCCGCGCGATGCGCTCGCACCACTCCGCGTCGTCGGGATAGAGCGCTGCCGTCGCAACAAACGTCACGCGTTTCCCCGACCCTTCAGCGAGATGCAGTGCAAAGCGCGATTTTCCCGAGCGCACCGGGCCGGTAATAAACGTCAGCGCCACGGGAAGAACCCCAGCGCGACCAAGAGTGCGTCCTCCACCAACACGATCGCCGCGCCGTACACATCGCCGGTGACGACGCCACCGAGCCGGCGCGAACAGCCCCATGCAATCGCCGCCGCGAGGACAAACGCCGCCGGCACCAGCAGCAGCGCCCACGGCGAGATCGCCGCCGCGAGCAGCGCAATGCCGAGCGTCAGCACGGCGAACGCTGCAACTTCGCCCGGCATTTCGCTGCTGCGCGCAACCGATTCGGCGTACGCGTAACGAAAGAGCCGCAGCAGCGGCACCGCAGTGAGCCGCGCGAGCGCGCCGCTCAACGTCAGTGCGAGCACGAGATGCGCCGGAGTAATGCGCTGCAGTGCGGCGATCCAGAAGAGCGCGAGCAACACCATGCCGACGACGGCATAGGTTCCGTGCCGCGGGTCTTTGAGGATCTCGAGGCGCCGTTGCGGCGGAACGCTCGCCAACACGCCGTCGCAGCAATCGAGAAAGCCGTCGATGTGGATCGCCCCGCTCAACAGCACCGCTGCCGCGAAAGCGACGAGCGCGGGCCACGGCTCTGCCGCCCAACGCGCAACGAGCATCCCGGCCGCACCGCTCGCCGCTCCGATCCCGGCGCCGACGAGCGGCAACATGACGATCGCGAACCGATCCGGCGGCGATGCATCGGTGCGGCCGAACGGAATCACGCTGAAATAGCGGATCGCGCTCGCCGTTGCCCGCACGCTACGCTTCAGGATAGCGCGGCCTCTTCGTGCGCCGTTGCAACGCCCGCTTCGGCGAAGGTCTTCATCTCGCGCAGCATGCGCGCCGCCGCCTCGATCAACGGTAGCGCTAACGCCGCGCCGCTTCCTTCGCCCAACCGCAACTCTAAATCGAGCAGTGGCCGCAAGCCGAGCGCGCCGAGTGCGAATGCATGCCCGCGCTCCTGCGAACGATGTGCGGCGATGAAATATCCGCTCACGTTCGGCTCGATGCGCGATGCGAGCAACGCCGCCGACGCAACGATAAACCCATCGAGCACCACCGGTATCCGCGCCGCTGCCGCCGCAAGCATCGCGCCCGCTAAACCGAGAATCTCGAACCCGCCGACCTCGCGCGCGCAACTCCGCCAATCGTAGCGACCGCAACGGGCCACACCGGCCTGCACGACGCTCCGTTTACGCGCGTAGGTTGCATCGTCGATGCCGGTGCCGCGCCCGGCCCAATCCGCCCCCGCGCCGCCGAACAATCCCGCCGCCAGCGCCGCCGCCACCGTGGTGTTGCCGATGCCCATTTCACCGAGGCAGAGCAGATCGGTCCCTGCCCGCACCGCGTCGAAACCG
>JBMFXH010000320.1:0-1763 GCA_049964475.1 Vulcanimicrobiaceae bacterium | reverse complement strand
CACGCGGTTAGGTCGCCACGAGTCTGGCGATCCTGAGCGGTGCAGCGGCATCCGACCGGGGTGCTCGCAAACCGCGCTGGAAAGTGCGGTAAAAGGCGGGCTTACGGCAGAAGGATTTCCGCGGCTGAAAAGTCGCGGCCCCATTGAAGCCTCAATACAACCCCCCATTTCCCGCTCCCACAGCCCAATTTCCGCGGCTGAAAAGTCGCGGCCCCATTGAAGCTAGACCATGTCTCGAGCCTCCCCGGCCGTGCCGTAAATTTCCGCGGCTGAAAAGTCGCGGCCCCATTGAAGCTGGGTGACCTGTTTTACCACCCTACTCGAGAATTTCATTTCCGCGGCTGAAAAGTCGCGGCCCCATTGAAGCTATTGGTTGAAGGTGTAATACATGAAGAGGGTAAGATTTCCGCGGCTGAAAAGTCGCGGCCCCATTGAAGCTTATCTTGGCCACGCCCGTATTCGTGCGTGATGGATTTCCGCGGCTGAAAAGTCGCGGCCCCATTGAAGCTTAGACCTTTTTTCAGGAGACACACTATGAAACCCATATTTCCGCGGCTGAAAAGTCGCGGCCCCATTGAAGCATCGCCTGTTGGAACGCCATGGTGGCGGCCGGGCCATTTCCGCGGCTGAAAAGTCGCGGCCCCATTGAAGCAGATCGACAATGGAGTTCAAAAAATCGACCCCCGGCATTTCCGCGGCTGAAAAGTCGCGGCCCCATTGAAGCTTGCGTTTTTGTGCCGCCCCTGCCGCGCCGCACGCATTTCCGCGGCTGAAAAGTCGCGGCCCCATTGAAGCGACGGGGCGCTCACGATAACAGCCGTGCCAGCGGGATTTCCGCGGCTGAAAAGTCGCGGCCCCATTGAAGCTTCATCGCAGTGCCCGGATGGTCGGCTGATAATACGATTTCCGCGGCTGAAAAGTCGCGGCCCCATTGAAGCTTTTCGCACGAGGAGAACAGTATGATCCACCACCATTTCCGCGGCTGAAAAGTCGCGGCCCCATTGAAGCCCATGAACCGGCCGCAGAAGCGAGCAGCCCCTGCACGATTTCCGCGGCTGAAAAGTCGCGGCCCCATTGAAGCCCGCATGCAGGCGACGGCGGATCAGCCGCGGGTATCATTTCCGCGGCTGAAAAGTCGCGGCCCCATTGAAGCCATCTAGGGCCGCAGCCAGCGCGTCCCACGCTTCCATTTCCGCGGCTGAAAAGTCGCGGCCCCATTGAAGCAGTTTTTCCAAGCCGCCCAAAATCGCTTCGCCGCCATTTCCGCGGCTGAAAAGTCGCGGCCCCATTGAAGCTTTACGCCGGGCGTTGCAGGTGCCGCGGCCGGTGGCATTTCCGCGGCTGAAAAGTCGCGGCCCCATTGAAGCCACCCCGGCGTTGGCCTGTATGCTCGCGTCGGTGATATTTCCGCGGCTGAAAAGTCGCGGCCCCATTGAAGCGTTTCGGGGCTGGCCCGCGCCTACCCATTTTTACCATTTCCGCGGCTGAAAAGTCGCGGCCCCATTGAAGCGATGGCTTTACGTTCCCCGCTGCGTCTGTTTCCACTATTTCCGCGGCTGAAAAGTCGCGGCCCCATTGAAGCTTTTCTCTGGATTTTCTGCCGCCGGCAAAGTTCGATTTCCGCGGCTGAAAAGTCGCGGCCCCATTGAAGCTCGGCTCCGTAGGGAGCGTCACCGGCAATGTCGGCATTTCCGCGGCTGAAAAGTCGCGGCCCCATTGAAGCATAATACGCCACGAACATCTTCGATATACCTTTCCATTTC
>JBMFXH010000319.1:0-1806 GCA_049964475.1 Vulcanimicrobiaceae bacterium | reverse complement strand
CGCGCAAAGTGCCGCTGGTGATTCGCTTGACCGGCACCAACGAAGAGCAAGGGCGCAAGATTCTTGCCGAGGCCGGGATGACGCCGGTAGAGACCATGGACGAAGGTGCGGCGCAGGCCGTGCGCATTGCGGCGGGGGCGTAAAGGAGCGACGATGAGTATCTATCTCGATAAAAACAGCAAGGTGATCGTGCAAGGCATCACCGGGGGCGAAGGCTCGTACCACACCGCGCGCATGCTTGCGTATGGAACGCAGATCGTCGGCGGTGTGACGCCGGGCAAAGGCGGGCAAAAGAGCGAGCATGGGCTGCCGGTCTTCAACACCGTGCGCGAAGCGGTCGAAGCGACCGGCGCGACGCACACCTGCATCTTCGTGCCGCCGCCGTTCGCGGGGGACGCGCTCTTCGAGGCGTACGAAGCGGGGATCACGTTCGCGGTCTGCATTACCGAAGGCGTTCCGGTGCACGACGTCCTGCGCGTCGTCGGGGCAACGCCGGGGATGCAGATCATCGGCCCGAATTGCCCCGGACTCATCTCGCCGGGTAAGGCGAGCATCGGTATCATGCCCGGCCACATCTTCAAGCAAGGAAACGTCGGCTTGATTTCGCGCTCGGGAACGCTGACCTACGAAGTGGTCGACGGGCTCACGCGCGCGGGCCTCGGGCAGTCGACCTGCGTCGGCATCGGCGGCGACCCGATCATCGGCACGACGTTCGTCGATTGCCTGCGCGCGTTTGCAAACGACGAGGAGACCAAGGCGATCGTCGTCTGCGGCGAGATCGGCGGCTCCGACGAAGAAGATGCCGCAGCGTTCATCGCCGAGCATCTGCGCGGCACCCCGATCGTCGCATTCATCGGCGGGCGCAACGCCCCGCCCGGAAAATCACTCGGCCATGCCGGCGCGATCATCTCCGGCAACTTCGGGACGCCGGAGAGCAAAATCGCGGCGTTCAAGCAAGCGGGCGTTCCGGTTGCCGATCGCCCCTCCGATATCCCGGCGCTTCTCAAGAAGACCATCGGAACTTTGAATTCTTAAGGGAATCTGAAGGAAGCGACAAAAGCCGGGGCCAAGGTGGGTAGGCGGTTCTTTACGAGCCGCCTGCTCACTACGCTGGTTGGGGGTACACGCAGTACACACGCTGATTCGGATCACGTTCTCACAAACATTCGCATCGAAACATGGTCGTCGCATCTCGTCAGGAAACATGGGTACTGAAGAGAGCGGCCTGCGGTTTCGTCGCGTTTGCGTTTGCAACGTCTCCGACGCGCATGCATCTGCGATCGCTCGATCGGCGATCTTTTCGGGAGGAATGCAATTACATGCATGATCCACGTTCCCGGCCGCGAGCGATAGACACGCTAGCCCGTTATGGGTTGGCTGCTTTGCTGTTCGTCGCCATGATTTTCTCGCTGACCATGACGAGTTACGCCGCCGGCGGTGTCCGCGGTAACTTAAACGGCAGCGTCGTCACCGTAAAGGGCGCGCCGGTCGTCGGCGTCACCGTCGAGATGGTTTCGCCCAGCGGTATCTACAAAACTGTAACCGATGCACACGGTCAGTTTCGCTTCATCGGTATACCGACCGATACGTACGCCCTCTTCCTCAGCAAAAAGGGCTTCCAACCACGCTCGATTCAGGGCGTGACCATCGTTGGTGACGGCACCGTCGCGCTTGGCAAGCTTACGATGAAGACGGGGCTCAAGACGATTGCGACCGTGCAATCGATTGCAGCTAGCTCGACTTTCCACCCAACGCAGACCGAAGACACCTACTCGGTGAGCGGTCAACGCATCCAGCAGGCGCTGG
>JBMFXH010000318.1:0-1811 GCA_049964475.1 Vulcanimicrobiaceae bacterium | reverse complement strand
TGGGAGCAAAAGCAGCGTTCACCATCGGAGTCGGCGCGAGTGCTTTTGTACGCAATCGCTCGCGATGCAAAAGCCATCGAACGCGCCCTACGAGGCTAGGCGGCTCGCCAGTGTACCCGAACTCCCGGTCAAGCATCTGCGAGTAGGTAGTGTATATTTTTCGACTGACCTTCGCGGCGTAATATACCATTCGCGACGAGATTTGCCAGGTCGCGGTTCGCCGTGTCGTGCGATACCTTCGTGAGCGCAGCGTATTTCTTCGCGGTGAGGTTGCCTTGAAAACCATCGAGCAGTTTACGCACGACTTTGCATTGGCGCGTGTTGTATATCGCGTCACCATGGAACGCGAACAGATTGGTAGCGCGAATCACGTCTTGCACGATTGCCATTGACGCCGCGGCGGCGCGTTCATAGCATCCAAGGAACCACGCGATCCACAGGGTCGCGTCGAGGCTCCCGAATCCGGCACGCTCGAGTTCCTCGTAGTACGTCGCCTGCTCGATGAGAATCTGCCTTGAGAGGCTGCAATAACGGTTGGTCGTGCCGCGCGCGCGTGACAGCATGAGGCCGGCGAGCGCGCGCGCAATCCGCCCGTTTCCATCCTCAAACGGGTGGATGAGCAAAAACCACAGGTGGACAATCGCCGCGCGAATCATGCCGTCTTCGGTCGATGGCGTTTCAATATAAGCATTGAGGCGCTGCATTTCCTCGGCAACGCGATTGGCCGGCACCGCCTCATAGTGAACGATGGGATCGCGACCCCCGGCGCGCCTTGATTGCACGGTCATCGGGCCTTCGGCGTCGTCACGATAGGCGCCGATAACGCGGAGAGGGCGATTGTTCCGCACGATCGGAAACAACCTCTCGTGCCAATTCAGAAGGCGCCCTTCAGTGACAGGCTCCGCGTCGTGTAGTGCGTCGAGAGTAATGTCGATGACGCCTTCGGTTCGATCGTCTGCACGGCGCAGACCGGTACCCGGAAGCGAGAGACGCCGAACGATCGAATCACGGACCGTATTTCGGTCAAGTTTTTCGCCCTCGATTGCCGAGGTGTCGACTGCGTCGGCGACCAGGGCGCGGACTTCGGATTCCTCCCGGTCTCGCTTGGTGGCGCCGTCGATGATCCCGGCAAGCTGGCCGAAGCGTTCGGCAGCGGCCACCAGCGGTGCGATGAGGGCTCCGCGGTCATAGGTTAGGGCGGGCCATTCGGGTTGCTCCCACAGGTATTTTCTACGCATTTCTCGCGTAGAATCATATCAGATTCGACGCGTCGGCACCAGCGATACTACGCATATCGTGCTTAAAATCGCTACAAATACTACGCAAAGTCGATTTGGCGATCCAGACGGGAGCCGCTCCGCTGGGAGGCGGCCGCTTCACCGATTACCCTAGCGCCGAGCAGAAAGAGGAAAAGACTGCGATCGGCATCGAGCGGCTCGCCGGGAGCCACGTTACTTGACTAGTTGACCTGTTTGCTCTAGTGCAGCCCTAATGCGGTATATTCCTGCGTTCGAAGCGAAGGCACATTTTTCGGCGCTCATCGACGACGCGGCGCGCGGCGAAAGCATCGTCGTAACGCGGCGCGGGGTGCCGGTGGCACAAATCGGGCCGGTCGCCGAGTCGCAGGCCGATGCCGAGAGCGCGATCAGCTTTCTGCTCTCGCAGAAAATACGGCTTGGTGTTCCCATTCGCAAAGCGATCGAAGCGGGCCGCAAACGGTGAGAACGGTGGTCGATGCCTCGGCCGTTTTTTCGTGGATCTTCGACGATGAGCGCGACGAGCTTGCGCTAGCGATGGCGCGCTTCGTCGTC
>JBMFXH010000317.1:0-1826 GCA_049964475.1 Vulcanimicrobiaceae bacterium | reverse complement strand
CTCGTTGGTGTCGATTAAATAACACGGCAACTGTTCGCCGACGAAACGCGCTTCGCTCCGGCGCGAGAACAACAACGGCGTCGCACTCGGTTCTTGCACGCGCATCGCGCCGTAATCGACGCTCTTGCGATCGACGCGCGGAGGCGTGCCGGTTTTCAGACGCTGCATCGAAAAGCCGAGTTCGCGCAGCGCATGTGCGAGCCCGATCGATGGTGCTTCGGCGAAGCGTCCACCGGGCTGCACGTCCTCGCCGCGGAAAAGTTTTCCGCCTAAAAACGTCCCCGTTGCCAACACGACGCGGCGCGCGTAGAACGCGCGTCCGTCGGCGCAGCGGACGCCGCGAACCTCCCCCGCCGCGACGATTAACGCCTCGACCATCGCCGCCTCGATCTGCAGTGCGGGTAAACCTTGCAACAATCGCAACGCCGCGCGATTGTACGACGGCTTGTCCATCAGCTGCCGCAAGGCGCGCACCGCCGGCCCTTTGCTCTCGTTGAGAAATCGCGAGTGCAGGCTGCACGAATCGGCGAGCAGCCCCATCGCACCGCCGAGCGCATCGATCTCGCGCACCAACTGCCCCTTCGCACTTCCGCCGATCGAGGGATTGCACGGCAGCGTGCAGATGCGCGCCGGATCTCCCGTTAGCAGCAGCGTTGGCACGCCCATTTTCGCAGCGGCATGCGCCGCCTCGACGCCGGCGTGACCGCCACCGACGACGATGACGCCCGCGTCGTCGCTCCGCATCGCTTCCATCGCTACTTGCCGATACAGAAGCGGGCGAAGATGCTCTCGAGCAACTCTTCGCTCGCCTCGGCAGGCGAGAGTTGGGCGAGCGCCGCGTCGACGAGTCGCAGATCGTTGCCGACCAAATCGAGCGGCGCGCCGGCCGCGAGCGAGCTGCGTGCGGAGCGCAACGCCTCGAGCCCGCGCGCGACCGCGTCGAACTGGCCGCCGAATGCGAGGTGCGCGCGCTCGAGATCGGGATGCGCGCTTCCCCATCCGACGCGTGCGATCGCCGCCCGCAGTTCGTGCAGGCTCTGCGGCCAACACGTGCTGCCGATCACCGCTATTCCCGAAACCGCGCGCACCGCGGACGTCCCGAGATCGGCCTTGTTGAAAAACACGATCCGCGCGCGCCCCTCGCTGCGCGCGAGCAGCGTTTCGGCCTGCTCGGAGAGCGGCGTGGATGCGTCGAGTACCAACAACAATATGCGCGCGCTCTCGAACGCGCGCTGCGAGCGTTCGATCCCCAACGCCTCGATGCGATCGGCGTGCGCGCGAATACCGGCGGTATCGACGGCGCGTACCGCAACGCCCTCGACGATAAATCGTTCCTCGATGCTGTCGCGCGTGGTTCCGGGAAGCTCGGAGACGATCGCGCGCTCTTCGCCGAGGAAGGCGTTGAGCAGCGAGGATTTCCCGGCATTGGGCGGACCGACGATGGCGAGGTTGACGCCCTCGCGCAGCACGCGGCCCACCTCACCGTCGCGTTGCAACCGCACGAGTTCGCTTTCGAGTTCGCCGAGCATCGCGGCGAGCGGCTCGCGCGCCGGTTCGTCGACTTCGTCGGGAAAATCGATCGACGCAGCGAGGCGCTCGAGCGGCTCGCGTAACGTTGCGCGCATCCTCGCCACCTGCGCCCGCAGCGCACCGCCGAGATTGGCGAGCGCGGCACGCGCCGCCGATGCGGTCTCGGCGGCGATGAGATCGCCGATTGCACCAACCCCATCGAGATCGAGTTTTCCGGCGAGAAACGCACGCCGCGTAAACTCTCCCGGCTCCGCCTGGCGCGCTCCGCAGGCGATCGCAGCGCGCACGAGCTCGCG
>JBMFXH010000316.1:0-1830 GCA_049964475.1 Vulcanimicrobiaceae bacterium | reverse complement strand
GATCGTCGCTCCGTCGGCGTCGGTCTCGCTATAGTTCCCTGCAGGGGAATTCGTCCAGCTCGCCCCAGCGCTCTCGGGAAGTTCGTCGAGAATCTGCGGCGTGGTGTACGTCCACGCGTAGCTATTCTTGCTGTCGTCGACGCTCTGTTGGGCGTTCAGCACGAAATTCGTGCCGCTGCCGGCGGTGACGGTGGAATAGAAGGAATCTCCGGTCGTCACGCGGGTCGCCGTCGTGCCGACGGTCGTCGTCGTGGTATGGAAATCGGTTCCGCCGACGCCGAGCGGATCCGCGCTCGCCGTAACGACGACGTTCTCGGAGATCTTCGCGGCAGCCGAGGTGTTGGGAAACGGACTTCCGACGGGATAGGTGTAAACGTCGCTCTCCAACGAACTGCCGGAGAACGCAAACGTGTCGCCGACGCCGGCCGGACGAGATGAACTCGAAACCGCCGGGTTACCGGGGCCGCCGATCGGCGGTGGATTCGTCGGCAGCGCCGGGGCGCCACCACCGCCGCAGGCCGCTAGGAGCGCCGCGGCAGCGACCGCCCCAAAGAGCATCGCAGGTATTTTCACAGAATCACAGACCTCTCCACAGGAGCAGCAAAATGAACTACGTGCGCCGCGTATTATCGAGTGTGAACACGCGATTCCTGCGACAAAACGCGCCTAGGGCGCGTTTTTCGAACATGAAGTATCGATTTCGTCTCCGATCGGTCGTCGCGTCGCTCGCGCTGCTCTCGCTCGCACCGCTCGCGCTCGCGGCGGCCCCCTGTCGGCTCGACGGCGCTCGGATCATCGACACCGGCTCGACCAACGTGCCGGGCTTTACCATCGCGGTTCGCTCCGACGGAACCGGGTGGTGGCGTCCTTCGACGCGCATGGGGCAACCCGAAGCAGCGAAACACACGTTCACGATCGCCCAAGGCATCGCCCGCCGATTTCTCACAGCGATGGAACGAGGGCGCGCGCAGAACGTTCGCGGCGTGCCGTGCATGAAATCGGCATCGTTCGGCCATAGCATTTTTGCGATCTGGCACGGTTGGCGCTCGCCCGACATCACCTGTCCGCTCGATACTGCCCAAGCACGTACGATCGCCGCGAGTATCCATGCAACGATCGCCGCATCGGGCATGCCGGCACCGACGGTCGGGCGGCGTATCGGCCTTCCCGGTAACGAGCCGCGGCGCCAGCCAAGCGAACCGTCGCCCGCAGGGTCAGCGACGCCGCAACCGCGAAGCACGCCCTCGTGAAGCCACAACGTATCGCTCTCGGCTGCGCGTTAGCAGCCCTCCTCGCCGTGCCCGCCGCCGTGCAGGCACAGCAGGCGCTCCCGACGGCATCGCCGACTCCCGCAGCGAGTCCCATGCCGGCGAAACCCGCGGCGAAGCCGGTGGTGAAGCCCACGCCGAAGCCGCCGCCGCCGCAACGCATCGGCATCAGCGGCGTCTGGGAGATTCAAATCCAGTATCCCAATAAGACGATCTACGCGCACTTCAGCATGCACCAACAGGGAGATGCGCTCGAGGGAACCTACCTGAGTCCGCACGGGAAGAAATCGCGCCTCGCCGGGAGCGTCTCCGGTGAGAACATGGTTGTCGTCGTTACGCTTGCCGACGGAAAAGTGCTCCGCTTCGAGTCGCAATTAAACGGCACGACCGATATGGTCGGGATGCTGACGAAGGCCGATGGGAAGCGCGTCGTCTTCACCGCGTCCTATCGCCCGAAGGAGAAATTCTTCGATTCGCTCAGCCCGGTCCCCGGCGGCCTCGGCAATGGCGGGATCGGCACCGGCACCGGCACCGGAGGCATCGGCGGCGGCTACAACCCGCC
>JBMFXH010000315.1:0-1869 GCA_049964475.1 Vulcanimicrobiaceae bacterium | reverse complement strand
AACACGATTTCCGCGGCTGAAAAGTCGCGGCCCCATTGAAGGAAACTTCCCGACTTGATCAACAAGTCCGAGGATGAGATTTCCGCGGCTGAAAAGTCGCGGCCCCATTGAAGGCTGGCCAGTTCTTCGACGGTTATGGCTTTACGCAAATTTCCGCGGCTGAAAAGTCGCGGCCCCATTGAAGGTTGGGCGGTTCACCGGTAAGCTGTGAATAAGTAACATTTCCGCGGCTGAAAAGTCGCGGCCCCATTGAAGGTTTCGATGCTCGAGGAAAGTCCGGCCGGGCTCAAAAATTTCCGCGGCTGAAAAGTCGCGGCCCCATTGAAGGCCCATGATATTTCTCCAATACTACGAATTCAGCTCAATTTCCGCGGCTGAAAAGTCGCGGCCCCATTGAAGGTATTATTTTGTCACTATTTTAAAAGGAAAACTACAATTTCCGCGGCTGAAAAGTCGCGGCCCCATTGAAGGACCGAGTAGATGATGCTGGGGTCCTGCAGCGACTCGATTTCCGCGGCTGAAAAGTCGCGGCCCCATTGAAGGAAATAAACTGGAACGCAGCCGAAACAACCCTGAACGATTTCCGCGGCTGAAAAGTCGCGGCCCCATTGAAGGCGCGTGCCAGCCGCCGTGCCAGATCGCTGAACCACGATTTCCGCGGCTGAAAAGTCGCGGCCCCATTGAAGGACAGACTTTTTCGAAACGTTTTCCAGAGGACGGTATTTCCGCGGCTGAAAAGTCGCGGCCCCATTGAAGCATCACCAGATTCCCGAGGTCAAATTGGCCCAAGTTGATTTCCGCGGCTGAAAAGTCGCGGCCCCATTGAAGCGCCAAGCCGATAAAGGACGCCGCCGCCGCCGCCGATTTCCGCGGCTGAAAAGTCGCGGCCCCATTGAAGCGTCAACGACCCGATCACCTGCGATCGGCTCGTGCGGATTTCCGCGGCTGAAAAGTCGCGGCCCCATTGAAGCAGGCTTGGTTTGACAGCAGCAAGCTGCAGCGGGGCAATTTCCGCGGCTGAAAAGTCGCGGCCCCATTGAAGCTAAGTAAACGTTCGCATAATGCGTACTCCTTAAAATTTCCGCGGCTGAAAAGTCGCGGCCCCATTGAAGCGACGTCATTGAGCACGACGGCGTCATCCCCGCAGTCATTTCCGCGGCTGAAAAGTCGCGGCCCCATTGAAGCGCTTCTTTATCCGGATTCGTCGGTGGCGGCATCTGCATTTCCGCGGCTGAAAAGTCGCGGCCCCATTGAAGCGCGGCAGTTAGTTGAGTTTGCTGGACGCCGATATCTATTTCCGCGGCTGAAAAGTCGCGGCCCCATTGAAGCTGAAGCGTGAGCGGTTGGGCCCCGCGGCCCGCGTAATTTCCGCGGCTGAAAAGTCGCGGCCCCATTGAAGCGTATTGATCACGCTCGAAAGTGATGGACTTCCCCTGATTTCCGCGGCTGAAAAGTCGCGGCCCCATTGAAGCGTTTGTAAAGCAGGATCATCCTGACGCGAAGTCGGGATTTCCGCGGCTGAAAAGTCGCGGCCCCATTGAAGCATTATTTCAGGGATAATGTATTACCGTCACCATATTATTTCCGCGGCTGAAAAGTCGCGGCCCCATTGAAGCTATTGGGGAAATGATGGGAAAATGGTGAATGATGCATTTCCGCGGCTGAAAAGTCGCGGCCCCATTGAAGCTGATTTTTTCGGTGCTATGATTTTCGGTTATTTGATTTCCGCGGCTGAAAAGTCGCGGCCCCATTGAAGCATATGGAACGTCACCTTAAGTTTGCCCTTTCCGTGATTTCCGCGGCTGAAAAGTCGCGGCCCCATTGAAGCACGGATTGAGAGGCCGAAACGACGCGGGACGGATTGAAGTG
>JBMFXH010000314.1:0-1879 GCA_049964475.1 Vulcanimicrobiaceae bacterium | reverse complement strand
CATACGCTCGATACGGCGCGCAAAGTGCTTTCATCGTGGGGCGAACGCGGCGTCGTCGTCAAAGCCGATGGGTTGGCCGCCGGCAAAGGGGTGGTCGTCACCTCCGGCCCGGCGGAAGCCGAAGCGTTGTTGGCGCGCTGGTACGGCGAACGAGCGATTCCTGGCGGCGGCACCGACGTCGTTCTCGAAGAGCGTTTAGTTGGGCGCGAGCTCTCGGTGTTCGCGCTCTGCGACGGGCGCGCAATGGTGCCGTTTATCGCCGCGTGCGATTATAAACGCGCAGGCGATGGCGATACCGGTCCCAATACCGGCGGGATGGGCGCCTACTCGCCGCCGCACGGATTTCCCGACGGATTCATGGATATCGTGCGCGAGCAGATCTTTGCGCCGATGTTGCGCGGATTGGCAGCCGAAAACGAACGCTACGTCGGCGTCCTCTATGCAGGTCTGATGTGGTGTGCGGACGGTCCGAAGGTCATCGAATTCAACGTGCGCTTCGGCGATCCCGAGACTCAGGCGATCCTCCCGCGCATCGGTGGTGATTTCGCCGCGTTGCTGAAATCCTGTGCCGACGGCGCGCTCGATCTCTCCGTCGCTCGCGTGAATTCCGACCCGTGTGTCGGGGTCGTGTTGGCGAGCTCGCGCTACCCGATGGAAAGTACGCCGCTGGAGAACCTTCCGGCGCAGGTGCCGTTGCCCGAGGGAGTGCAGCTCTTTTGGGGTGCGTCGCAACTCGTCGATGGGTCGGTCAAGAGTTCGGGTGGGCGTGTGCTCACGGTGAGTGCCGTCGGGGCGACGCTCCAAGAAGCGCGCGCGCGCGCCTATGACGGAGTGCGCATGCTGCGCGAACGCTTCGGTGACGTGGACCTCACCTTTCGCACCGATATCGCACAGTTTTAGCCGCTTCCGGCACTGCGATAGGCCAGGAGCAGATCGCGCCGCGTTAATATTCCAAGCAGCGCCCCGTCGTCGCCTAAGACGGGAAGCAGCGGGGTGTCGCTCTCGGCCATCAGTGCCGCGGCGCGATCGAGCGTGTCGGTCGGTGCGAGCGCGCCGGGGTGCAAATGGACGATCGAGCGCAGCGGCTCGGCGCCACGCCGTTCGGCCGCCGCGCGTGCGAGATCGAGCGCGGTCACGACGCCGATGAAGCGTTCGCCGTCGCAGACGGGGATCGCGAGTTCGTTTTCGTTGCGATCCGCATCGATCGCATCGGCGATCGATGCGTCGGCCTGCGCGATAACCGGCGCCTTGCGGGTGTATGCCGCGACCGTGAGTCGGGTGAAGAAGCCGGGGTTGCGTGCCTTCTTCCAATCGATGCCGCGGCGGAGGAGCTTCTGTTCGTACACGGTGGCACCGAGTAAGCGGCGGCCGAGCAGCGATGCGATGACGACGGTCACCATCAGCGGCAAAATGATCGTATAGTCGCTCGACATCTCGAACACGATCATGATTGCGGTAATCGGCGCCTCGGCAGCGGCGGCGAAGAGCGCGGCCATCGCAACGAGCCCGTAGGCCGCCGGCGGCCCGGTCCAGAGCGGGAAGAGCCCGTGAACGATGCGCCCGTATCCATCACCAAGAAAGGCGCCGATAAAGAGCGATGGTGCAAAGACGCCGCCCGAACCGCCGCTGCCGAGCGTTAATGCGGTTGCCAGCGGTTTTAGCGCCGCGAAGAGAAAGGCGTGCGGTGCCGCGACATGCTCGTAGAGCACCTGTTGGATCGAATCGTATCCGACGCCGAAGACCTGCGGGAACCAGATGCCGATCGCCCCGACGCACGCGAACCCGAGTGCCCCCTTCGCCCAAGCCGGGAAGCGCATGGCCTCGAAGCGATCTTCGACGGCGTAGAGCAACTTGACGAACCCCGTCGCCCACACTGCGG
>JBMFXH010000313.1:0-1886 GCA_049964475.1 Vulcanimicrobiaceae bacterium | reverse complement strand
CGCTCACCTATGCGCTACCGAAATCGTTCGTCCAGCTCACCGGCTATCAAACAAACTATCGGCTCGTCAGCAATCCGACCGAATCGCAGAACCATCCGACGTACCTGCAGTTTACGGCGACCACCTTCCCGCACCAAGTGGGAAAATTACCGCTCTTCGAATCGATGAATTGGGGGTTCGGCTTCAATCACGATTCCTACGGCGCGTACGGCAACGGCGGCCTGCAGAAATTCGGCGGCTACAATTACACGACGATTTGGAATCACACGCTCGGCTTCACGCTTTACACCCCGTCGTTGCGGCTCACGCACCACGTGCCGGCTTCGAAGATGTACTATTTCAACGCCGCGTTTACACATACGCGACAGTACTTCTCGGTGCCGCATTTCACCGACGTTCAAACGACGTCGGCCTCGATTAGCCGACAGTTTTCCCCGTCGCTCGGCGCGTATCTCAACTATCAGGTGCAGAACGTCGGCGATATCTATAAAGTCGGCGGATATACGGCCTACACGCCGGTGATCAACGGCGTCTCGTACCCGAGTTTTGCTTCGTTTCGCGGTGTCGCGACCTTCCGCACGCTCGCGCTCGGTATCAACGGCTCGCCGAACCCGGCCTTTAATTGGACGATCCTGGCGCGCGTTCACCGCGATTTTCCCAAACCGGAGGTCGGGCTCTTCACGTTTACCCCCTATAACGTGCTCGGCAACATCACCCCGCCGGGACAACTGGGGGAACCGCCCTACGATATCACCGCCGACCTGCGCTTCCGCGTTGCGCGCCACCTCAACCTCGAGATCCAGCGCTCGTATTTCTTCCACTATGGTACGATTAATTGGAGCCCGACCTTCTTCGTGCAATTCACACCATGAAACGTATCTTTCCGCTCCTCGCCCTCTCCGCGCTGTTGCTCGCAACGGCGGCCCCATCGGGGCTGCAGATGACCGGGCAAGTGCTCGATTTCGAGCGCGGCTATATCTTCCTCACCACCGGCGACGCCTTCAAACTCGCCGACCGGGTGCGGATTCTCAACGCAAAAACCCTCAAAGCAACCGCACGCACGCCCGAGCCGCGCGATTTCGCCCGCATCTTCTTCGACGATTTCGGCAAGGTGAGCGCGATCGAACTCTCCGGTGCGCCATTGCCGATCGAGACGCCGCCGCCGACACTCGAGAAGTTTGTCGTCGCACT
The DNA here is from genome assembly GCA_049964475.1 of Vulcanimicrobiaceae bacterium. Taxonomy (GTDB): domain Bacteria; phylum Vulcanimicrobiota; class Vulcanimicrobiia; order Vulcanimicrobiales; family Vulcanimicrobiaceae; genus JABEUX01. The sequence continues at coordinate 695 of JBMFXH010000313.1, read as the reverse complement.
CTCGACGCCGTATTCGTTGCCGACCCCGACGCCGAACCCGAATGCGAAGCCCGACCGCTTCCACCCGCATTTCACGCCCGGAAAGATCGTCGCGGTAACGTTCACGGTTCAGGTGCCGCCGAACACGCCGATGAACGCGCAGGTCTACATCACCACCGATGCGAGTAACTGGAACCCGCAGGCGATTCTGATGCATCGCATCGACGCGCTCCATTTCCGCGTCACGCGGAAACTCGCGTCGGGGACCGATTTCCGCTACCTCTACACGCGCGGTTCGCTGCAGACCGTCGAACGCGCCGAAAACGGTATGGCACGCAAGCCACGCACGCTGCTGATTAGCGATGCCGACGCGCGCGCGGTCGGCGATATCGTCTATCGCTGGGCCGACGATTCCAGCAACGGCATCACCGCGCAGCCGTACGCGATTCCGACGCAATTCAATCCGGCGCCGTTCCCGAATCTACCGCCCGGAGTGCCGACGCCGCACCCGTAAGCGCGCTCTCCGAGTACGGTTGCGCTGTCACCCCGAGTAGCCCACGAAGTGGGCGTATCGAGGGGGTTGCGCTGTCACGCCGAGTAGCGATACTTGTCACGCCGAGTAGCGATACTTGTCACGCCGAGTAGCGATACTTGTCACGCCGAGTAGCGATACGTGTCACGCCGAGTAGCGCGCAGCGCGTATCGAGGCGTGCAAA
>JBMFXH010000312.1:0-1935 GCA_049964475.1 Vulcanimicrobiaceae bacterium | reverse complement strand
CCCATATCGATGCCGGTCTGCCCCGTGAGCGCCGCCTCGATCTTTTTCGGGTCCGATTCGGGGTAGATCCCCACGATTAGACGTTGTCCCACCAGCGTTCTCCTTGCGAACTGTAAACTTGAGAAACGCCGCGCGAACGGCGTCTACGGGTGCTTCGCCGCCGGGTGCCATCTTCTTGCCGGGCGTGGCGCGGGCAGGCCGCGGCCGGAACCGCTGGGGGGCTTTCCAAGCGAGGAAACGCTGCCGCCCTTCCCGTAGCATGCTCGAGGGTCTAAGCGGTGCCCTCGTCGGTAGCGCTCGCGCCCGAAGAGGATGTGCTTAATGAAGGATTGCGTCTACAGCTCGCTGCGCGAAGAGACGTTGCAGCTTTTCGGGGCCGTCCGAACTATTGCCATCGGCGAGGTCGGGGCAATGCTGATCATCGTTTCGGCAATGCTCGATGTGAAATCACCGCTCGGAATCGCTGCACTGCTCTTCACCGCGTGCGGCCTGTTAGTTTTTACGACGACGCTCGGGCAGCATTGGTTTTTACAGGCATTGCGGCAGAGCTCGTATCTCTTCTTTGCATACGAGCTCCCGGCATTTCGCGAAAACCCTGAAAGGAATCTGCAAGACTTTTGGATTCTGGCAAGCCGTAGCGAGAGTGCCTACCGCAGAAAAACATCAGCCGGTGAAAAAGGCCCGCACATCCACATGGGCGGTGATCTCGAGCGGTTTATCGACCAGCAGTTGTGGCTGCTGTGTTTCGCCGCGATTGCTGCGTGTGTTGTCCTGCTGCTGCGCTCGTCGGCGCCTAGTCCCGCCGGCTCCGAATTCTGGCCAACCATTAGCGCGGTCGTACTCACGCTCGCAACTGCCATCTTCTTATTCATGCAGCGCCGAGCGGTTCAAGAATACGCTCCGAAACTCGCGATATTTTGGCAGCGCTATCTTGCAGATCGAGCGAAGCATGACGCCGACTATGTGAGCACCCTAAGCCGAGTCGACTAACGGGGCGCAATCGGTTATAGGGAAGGCTCCCACGCATTTAAAAGTGGCGCGCCGCGCGCCGGCGATTTCTTCGCGGCGTTGATCCGGGCGGCAATCGTCAAGTCCAGGGGTTGAGGATCGAGAGACGACGCTCCAGCGCCACCGCTGCCAGCATGCCGTCGGTCATCGGTAGCGTTCGCCCGTTCGCACTGCTCTGCGCGTCGAGCCTTCCCCAGCGCGCCGCATCATGAATGTCGAACGGCAGAATGCGCTCGCCGAAGGTGGCCCGCCCGGGGCTATGCCTAACGCTGCCGTAGCGGCCGCCGGGTGGCCCCCGGAAAGCCGCTTAGCGCTGCAGGTAGGTTCGCACCGCGCCGGCGAGCCGCTCGATGCCGATCGCGATATTCTCCTCCGACCGCCCTCGGGGCGACTGAAATGCATCAGCGGCGGAAGAGGCTGGGCGCAGAGTCGTTCGCGTGAACCCAAGATTCTCGTCGTAGGAGTGTTCGCACTGCGGACACGTCGCGTGCGCTGCTCGTCACCATGCCGATGTCAACGCCGCGCTGGCGATTCGGGGACGAGCACAGTCGATGCTCATGAGTTGCCCTAATCCCGGCCGAGGACGCCGGTCGCCGCAATCACGATGTTGCGGCGTAAGCACACACGACGAAATCGATAATGACGTTGGTATCGACGGCAAGGCTCAACGCTTGCTCTCGTGACCTCGCAGCTCACGCAACCACGCGTTGGTTTCATTACCGAGATCGCGTTGCCTAGTCGGCGCAGGCCCACCGTTCTCACCGTCTCTCGGCTCGCGTCGATCGCTTTGCGACGAAGAATCCCACGTCGTATTTATTCTTGCGAGAGCAGAAAGCCGAACTTGCCTCGCAAGGCGCGTTGGCGGCTTTTGCATCGCGGGCGATCGCGTCGGGACAGGAGCTAGCGTCTCGGACGCGACGAAGCGGC
>JBMFXH010000311.1:0-1936 GCA_049964475.1 Vulcanimicrobiaceae bacterium | reverse complement strand
GAAGGAAGATGTCGCGCGCGATCTCCCCGAGAAAACCGAGATCGTGCATCGCGTCGAGCTCGGTGGAGCGCAGCGCGACCTGTACGAGACCATTCGCTTAGCCATGCATAAGCGCGTGCGCGACGAAGTCGCCAAACGCGGCCTCGCGCGCAGCCGAATCGTGGTGCTCGACGCGTTGCTCAAGCTACGGCAGGTCTGCTGCGATCCGCGGTTGCTCGATTTGGAAGCGGCCCGCAACGTCAAGGAATCGCAAAAACTCGATGCACTCTTCGAAATGCTCGAAAGCTTGATCGCTGACGGGCGACGGATATTGCTGTTTTCGCAATTCACCTCGATGCTCGATTTAATCAAGCCGGAACTGGCGAAACGGGGCGTTCCGTTCGTGGAGATTCGCGGGGCAACGCGCGATCGCGAAACCCCGGTGAAGCGCTTCCAGAATCGCGAAGTGCCGCTCTTCCTTATCAGCCTCAAAGCCGGCGGCACGGGGTTGAACTTGACCGCTGCCGATACCGTCATTCACTACGATCCCTGGTGGAACCCGGCCGTCGAGCGTCAGGCGACCGATCGCGCCCACCGTATCGGTCAAGAGCAACATGTGTTCGTGTACAAACTTATCGCCGAGGGAACCGTGGAGGAGCGGATTCTCGAGTTGCAAGCGCGCAAGGGCGAGCTCGCGGCGAGCCAATTCGCCGATGCGTCGAGCGCTCCGTTGCCGCTTGACGCCGCCGACATCGAGCGACTCTTTAGCTAGCGATGACTGCGAACGACCCGGTACGTCGGATCGTCGTTGCGCTCGTTGCGGCGATGTTGCTCGCCGGTTGCGGCGGCGGTGGGAGCGCTACGAATGCGCTTCCGAGCGCCGTGCCCTCCCCGATTGCATCGCCCGCCTCGGCGCCGCAGTACGTCGGCTATTGGGACGATTGGGAGCAGACTCCGTGGAGCTCGGTTCCGCAAGGAGTGACGACGCTTATTTATGCCTTTGATTTTGTTTCCGGGCATAGCGTCGTTCCAGACGGCAGCTCGCCGGGATATCTCACCGCAGCGGCGGTCGCGGAGCTCCATCAACGCGGAATAAAAGTGCTGCTCTCGTTGGGTGGTGGGAGTCCGGCTACGGCATTCAATTTCGACGGCGACACGAAAGACTTCGAAGCGAGTCTCGTTGCGGTCGTTCGGCAATACGGTTTTGACGGCGTCGATTTCGACGATGAGTCGGGAACGACGTCGCAGCGGGTCGCCGCCTTGACGACACTGCTTCCCGCGACGCGCGCAGCGTTCGACGCCGCCGGCCTGACGAATGGGCTCATCACCCTTGCCGCGTTCGACGCGCCGACGAACTTCGGCGACGGCAGCGTCCTCGCAGCCCCCGGCGTTGCGGGAGCGCTCTCATGGGTAAACGTGATGAGTTACGATTACACGGCAGCGCAGAGCGATCTTACCACCTACGCGCTGCTCTTCCCGGCAACGCAACTGATGTTGGGTAGCGATATCGACGGTGATGTCCCGCTCGCTCCGAACCCCACGCTCGAGGCGCTCGCCGCGTGGGTCAAAAATAACGGTTACGGCGGGATGATGGTGTGGACGGTCAATGATGCGAGCGCCGCACAGAACCAAGCGATCCTCAGCGGGCTGTCAACCGGGAAATAGCGCGTCGTTCCATAATCTCTCCGGTTGGAGGATCTGCCGTGAAACGATTCATGCCGCTTCTCGGTGCGCTCGTCGCACTCTGCTCTCCGGGAATTGCACGCTCCGCGCCGCTTCCGTATGCTGCGATGCGCTTTCGATCGATCGGGCCGGCGATTGCCGGGGGGCGCGTGCCGGCGGTCGCCGGGAGTGCCGAGCACCCGAACCTCTATTATATCGGCACTGCGGGCGGCGGCGTTTGGAAGAGCGCGAATGGTGGAGCGACTTGGCACGATGTTTTTGCCAAAGAGCCGGT
>JBMFXH010000310.1:0-1937 GCA_049964475.1 Vulcanimicrobiaceae bacterium | reverse complement strand
ACTTGTGGGGCAAATACGGGTCGTTTGTAGGCCCTTTGATATTGACTATAGGCCCCCTGTGTGGTTAAGTAAACATGCAATGATAACCACGCTCAAAGACGAGATCGCCGCACGTTGGGCATCCGAAGTAAACGCTATTCTAGATGCCTCAAATATAAAGCAGGCGGTGATCGCCCGCGAGGTCGGGCTGCATAACGTTATTTTGGGGCGGTACCTGCGACGCACCGGGCGCGTAGTTAGCGTTCCGACGCACGACGCAAAAAAAATTAACGCCGCTATCGCCCGCCTTAGTATGGAAGAGGAAGGGGAGTATCTCGACAGCATTCTCGCAACGGACGAATTAACGACCATCGAACACAGAGAATATGAGAAGGCGCTTCACTGCATAGAAGGTTACCTAAAGCCGGAAGCGCTCGCGAAGATCGCCCGTAAGGTTGACCATCTTTCAATCAGTAAGCAGAATGCGGTCATCCGCGCGGTCGCACAAGTGAAGCGCGGCCACACCCTTCGCTTCATACAGGGCCGCAAAGAGAAGAGCACGCTCGAAGAGCAAATCATTAGTGCGTTTTCCGAGCACGGGATCGACCTTCGACGCTCTTTACGCCCCGCGAACGAGATCGCTTCATCTCTGGCGATAAATCACTTTGTGCTCGCGCTAGACAATATGCTTGCGGAAACGAAAGCGGACGCGCGAGCACGCGCGATCTGGAAAGCAGATGTGATGATTCCATTTTTCGAGGTCTTAGCCGCTAAAGGGGAAGACTACGCCAGGGGTTTAGATTCTGTCGTTACGAAAGCCGAACGCACTTATCGTGCCGACCGGAAACTTAGCAAGGGAGGAATCAAGTGAGGGGTTATCTCCGCGAACGCGACCGGCGCAGCCCCAAAAATCGCGATGGAGCGAAAAAGACGTGGCAGCTCGTCGTCGATAACGGCGTCGAAGTCATCGATGGAATAAAGCGGCGCAACCAAGTCTATCGATCCTTCTATGGCACGCGCCGCGCCGCGGAGAGCGCGCTCCACGACTTCATCGAGGAAGTCAAGAAAGGCGTCGTCGTGCGCGACCGCAAGCGCACCCTTGGCGAATATCTCTCCGATTGGCTCGAACATAAACGCCTTCACCTCGCCCACAAGACGTGGGCGGCATACGAAATGCACGTCCGCCTGCATATCATCCCTGCGCTCGGCACGATCGCGATCTCGGCGTTACGAAAAGATCATATTCGCCGAGCCATCGATGAATGGTCGCGTCCAAATGCGTCCGGGCGGCAGCTTTCGCAGCGCACTATTCACCATGTTTTCTCGACGCTTCGCACGGCCTTGCACGATGCCCACGAAGACGGTCTCATCGCCGTTCCGCCCTTTAGCCGACGCACGGCACCGAAAAAAGGCCACACCGAGGTTTCGGCGCTCGACGAATCGCAGCTAATCACCTTGCTCGACTATCTCGATGCGACACCATACGGGCCGCCAACGCGCCTAGCAGCATTTACAGGGCTACGGCAGGGCGAGCTTTTGGCTTTACGCTGGGGTGCTATCGATCTCGACCGACGCATCCTTCGCGTTCGGCAGTCGCTAGAAATGGTGCGCGAGGGCGACGTTCGTATCGCGCGTTTCAAGGAACCAAAAACGGAGCGCTCACGGCGTGAGGTGCCACTCTCACGAATGGCGGTCGAGGTGCTTCGCCGTCAACGAGTAGAGCAGGCGCGAGCCCGGCTCGCACTCGGAGCGGCATGGGGCGACGAGACGCTCGTCTTCCCGAACCCAGCGACGGGCGAGCCCTGGCGCACGGACAGCTTCGCCGCGGGCTTCGCGAAGATGGTCGCCCGGTCAAGGCTGCCGAGGGTGACCTTCCACGGCCTTAGGCATAGTTTTGCGTCGATTCAACTGCGGGCGGGAACTCCTCTGAAGGTTGTGAGCGACCTGCTCGGCCATAC
>JBMFXH010000309.1:0-1953 GCA_049964475.1 Vulcanimicrobiaceae bacterium | reverse complement strand
GTTCGCCACCGGCATCGCTGCCGGCGAAGAGAAAGTTCTTCCGCCCGAGGGCAACGCACCGCAACGCGCGTTCTGCAGCATTGTTGTCGATCTCGATGCGACCGTCGTCGCAATAGCGGATCAGCGCGTCCCACCGAGTGAGCGCATAGCGGATCGCCTTTGCCGTCGCGGACTTCTGCGAGAGCGTTTCGAGCGTCGCTTGTAACCAACCGTGCATGGCATCGAGCGCCGGGCGGCTGCGTTCTCGCCGCACCGCGCGCCGTTCGTCGGGTGGCCGCCCGCGAATCGCTTGCTCGATGGCGTAGAGTGCACCGATGCGGTCGAGCATTTCCCCGGCTACGGGGGATTTGTGCAACTCGTGCAGATCGACGAGCTTGCGTCGGACGTGCGCCCAGCACGCCGCTTCGCGTACCCGGCCACCGTCGTAGAGTTTTGAATAGCCCGCATACCCATCGGCTTGCAGCACGCCGGTGAACTCGGTGAGATGGCGCTGCGGCTGCTCCCCTTTGCGATCGGGGGTATAGGCAAACCATACCGCCGGGGCCACTTCCCCCGCTGCAGGGCGCTCGTCGCGAACGTAGGTCCACAGCCGGCCGGTCTTGGTCTTGCCGCGTCCGGGTGCAAGCACCGGAATCGGCGTATCGTCGGCATGCACGACCTCGGCAGAAAAAACGTGCGCGCGCAAGGCATCGGTTAACGGCGTCAGGAGCGCGTTGATGTTCCCGACCCACTGCGCGAGCAGCGTGAGATCGAGTTCAACGCCTTCGCGCGCATAGATCTCCGCTTGCCGATAGAGCGGCAGATGATCGGCGTATTTGCCGACCAGCACGTGGGCCAAGAGCCCCGGGCCGGCCATGCCGCGTTCGATCGGACGCGTCGGCGCGGGCGCCTGCACGATCGTATCGCAATGCGCGCAGGCGAGTTTGGTCCGCACCTGACGAATGACCTTGAAGCGCACCGGTTCGAGCTTCAGGATCTCCGTCACGTCTTCGCCTAGGTGTTTGAGTTCGCCATCGCAGCCGGGGCAGCGTGCGTGTTGCGGCGCAATCGTCTGCGTTTCGCGTGGGAGATGCGGGGGAAACGTGCGCCGCTGCTTGGGGACGCTCGGCGTTCGCGTTGTACCGGCCTGTTCGGTTAATTCACACGAACGCTGTGCCTCGGCGCTCTCCAGTTCCTCGACCCAGAGCTCCAGCTGCTCGATCTGCTGCGCGCGCTTCTCACTCTTGTTCCCGAACTGCATGCGACGCAGTTTAAGGATCTGTAACTTCAGCGTTTCTATTTCAAGGCTGTAGGAAAGGAGCTGCGCGTCTTTGCTGATGAGCTCCGCGTGTTGCTCGCGCAGCAGCGACTTCAATTCCGCGAGATTCAACCGGTCGAGATCGGGTAGCGCAGCGTTCGCGCATTCCATGCACGGCGATCGTGCTGACTTATGCACGCATGTTCGATGCATTATGTCGCAGAAATCGTTGCCGTTCTTACACTTCCACCATCACATCAGCGGTGCGCACCGGATGTCGCCAATCGATTCCCTCCAGTAACATCGAGAGCTGCGCTGCACTCAGCGATACGCTGCCGCTCTGCGCTTGCGGCCAAATAAACCTCCCACGCTCCAAACGCTTGGCCATCAAGCATAGGCCCGTGCCGTCCCACCACAGGATCTTGAGTAGATCGCCACGCCGTCCGCGAAAGACGAAGAGGTGCCCGCAAAACGGACTGCTCGCTAACGCGTTCTGCACCAGAGCGCTTAAGCCAGTGAAGCCTTTGCGCATGTCCGTCACGCCGGCGGCAAGCCAAATGCGTGTGCCGGTTGGAACACTCGTCGGCACCATGCTCATCGCTGTAACTCCGCTACCAGCGCGCAGAGCAACACAGCGTCCAACGCACCAGTTTCGATCCGCAGTGTTGCGCCGGAGGCGAGCGTCAACTGCACGACACTCGAGGCGCTTGACGGCG
>JBMFXH010000308.1:0-1953 GCA_049964475.1 Vulcanimicrobiaceae bacterium | reverse complement strand
CGAGAATATACGGAACGCGTTGCGTTCTCCAATGGCGTATTTTATAGCCGATCTTTTCGTTGCTCTCGTCGACCTGCACGCGAAACCCCCGTTCGTGAAGCGAGCGGGCGACCGAACGCGCGTATTCGAGCTGATGCTCGGAGATCGGCGCGACGACCGCTTGGATCGGCGCGAGCCACGTTGGGAACGCACCGCCGTAATGTTCGATGAGGATGCCGAAGAACCGCTCCATAGAACCCGCGAGCGCGCGATGGATCATCACCGGAACGTGCTCGTTCCCGTCGCTGCCGCGATACTGAAGATCGAACCGCTGCGGTAAAACGAAATCGACCTGCACCGTACCGAGCTGCCATTTCCGGCCGATTGCGTCGCGTACGTTGATGTCGAGCTTCGGTCCGTAGAACGCGCCGCCGCCATCGTCGATCTCGTAATCGACACCCTTGCTTGCCAGAGCGGCGCGAATCGCGTTCTCGGCGATCTCGTCGGTCTCGACGCGGTCCTTCGCTTCGCGCTTCGAGAGCACGTATTGAAATTCGTTGAAGCCGAATGCATCCATGAGACGAAGCGCTTCATCGAGCGTCTGTTCGAACTCCGATTGCAACTGCTCGGGCATGCAGAAGAGATGAGCGTCATCCTGCGTGAAGCCGCGAACGCGCGTGAGGCCGTGCAGCACGCCGCTGCGTTCGTAGCGATAGACGGTTCCGAATTCGGAGTAGCGGATCGGCAGTTCACGGTAGGAGCGCGGTTTATCGCGATAGATGAGAATATGCCCGGGGCAGTTCATCGGTTTGAGGCGAAACCGTTGCTCTTCGACCTCAAGCGGACCGAACATATTCTGTGCGTAGTTGTCGAGGTGCCCGGAGATTGCATAGAGCCGTTCGCTCATGACGTGTGGGGTGACGACCGGCTGATAGCCACGTTCGCGCAGCCCCTCGCGGATGAACTGCTCCACGATACCGCGTACCGTCGCGCCCTTCGGGTGCCAGAAAATTAAGCCGCCACCGGCCTCCTCTTCGATGGAGAAGAGATCGAGTTCGACGCCGAGTTTACGATGGTCGCGTTTCTGCGCCTCCTCCATCTGGGCGAGGTAGGCGTCGAGTTGCTCCTGCGTCGGCCAGGCCGTTCCGTAGATGCGCTGCAACATGGCGTTCTTCTCATCGCCGCGCCAATAAGCGCCGGCGACGGAGGTCAGTTTCAGCGCGCGAAGATCGCCGGTGCGCTCGGCATGGCCGCCGCGGCAAAGATCGGTAAATTCGCCGATCGTATAGAGCGTAATCGGCTCGCCCGCCGGAATCGCCTCGGCAAGCTCCACCTTATAGGGGTTGTTTTTAAATCGGGCGATCGCTTGCTCGCGCGTAACGCGGTCGCCGGTCATAGGGTAGTCGGCGGCGACGATCTCGCGCATACGCGCTTCGAGTCGCTCGATATCCTCGGGCGTAAACGGCGTCGCGCGGTCGAAATCGTAATAGAAGCCGTTCTCGATCGCCGGGCCGATGGTCGGCTTTGCGTCGGGGAAGCAATCTTGTACCGCGTACGCGAGAACGTGCGCGGCCGTATGGCGGAGGGCGGCGAGCGCCGCTTCGTGCGCCTGGTCGTTTTCGGGCATCCCTGCGGGTTCGGCATCGGTAGGGGGGCTGGCCTTGCGCCATCGCCTTAATCCCTCTTAAGAGTTCCATAAGCCGGAGTTTACCAGCGGGTTGTACCATCGCGATGAGGGTGCGCGAAGGCGGACCCGAGCGTTGTACCGCACTTGTCATCGTTAATGAAGGGAACTACATGCGTAAGTTAACCGCCGTCGCTCTTGCAGCCGTGTTCGCACTCGGCTCGTTCGCAGCGGCGCGGGCCGCGACGCCGATCCTCGAGACCGGCTCGTCGCTGCTCTATCCGTTGATGAATATCTGGGTTGCTTCGTACCAGGCGTAGAACCACGGCGTCCAAATCACGACGCAGAGC
>JBMFXH010000307.1:0-1958 GCA_049964475.1 Vulcanimicrobiaceae bacterium | reverse complement strand
CGAATGCGCCGCGGTGATAGAACAAGCGTGCAACGTACTGCGCGACCCCGGCGACGCCGGGCGTCTGCGGCGCACTCGTAAACCAATCGTAGGGTGACATCGGCGAGAGTGGTGCGCCCTGGATAAAGGCAGCGGCCTCAGGCGGCACGGTTCCGGGACCAGCGGTCGATTGGTCGACGAAGAGATGCGACGCACGCACCGAGAGAACCAAGGCACGAGGCGTGGGCGAAGGCGCAGGCTTCGTTCCGCTCGGAGCGGTTAGAGCGCCAAGCAAGAATGCAACGGCGATCATAACGCCCCTTTCTGCATCGCGAGTTCGACGACGCGCACGGCCACCAGTGCGACGGCGAGCACGAGATACCCGCGCAGGACGATGAGCCAGAAGCGGTTCAGCGGAGTGAGATTGAACTTCGGTAACGTTGAAAGCGGAGGCATCTGCCATTGCGAGCGGGTGGCGCGTTCGGCGGCCCGATCCGCGGGGTTATCCCGTTGCGTCAAGGCCATCCACACGCCGACGGCGGCGGAGAGCACACTGCCGATACCGAGCGTCCAGAGCACCGCCGCAGTCCCCGTATTCGGGAAGATCGTCGAAACGGTGAGAATGATGGAGAGAATGACGAGCATCGCGATGACGACGCTCGTAAAGATATTCGTACGGAGCGTATTAACCCACGGCCCCAATACCGCTCGATCGTTCGAAAGCAATAAGAGAAAGACCGTGGCACTGGGGAGGAGCACGCCGGCGAGCACCTGCACCGCATTGGTGAGAAGCCCTAACGGGCTGCCGGGAATCAACACGACGGCTGCGGCGACGGCGATGAGCCCCGCGTAGACGGCGTAAAAGAGCGGTGCCTGAGTGGGTTTGCGATGGAGCGAATGCCCGACCGATAGGATGTCGCCGATGGCATACGCCGTGGAGAGCGAGACCGCCGCAGCGCCGATGATCGCTGCATCCATTAAGGCAATCGCAAAGAGATCGCCCGGCAGCACGCCCACGTACTTTGCGATACCCGCAGCGACCGCACCGGCGTCTTGAAAATTCCCAAACTCGGGATGCCCGGCGAAGGTAGCAGCGGTAAACGAGAACATGGCGAACGCGCCAAAGAGCACGAAGAAGATACCGACGACAAGATCCCAACGTTCGTAGTTCAGCCAGCGCGTGGTGATGCGTTTATCGATAACGTAGCTCTGCAGGAAGAAGAGCTGCCAGGGGGCAACGGTGGTGCCGACAATGGCGATAATAAGCAGCACCACCACGCCGACGTCGGAGTGCGCCGGGAGATGCGGAACGATGAAGTCGCGAAAGGATTGCCCCAGTGATGCATGCACCATGACCAAGATCGGAAGCAGTAACAGGCTTCCGAAGCACAGGAACATCGCAAAGCGCTCGAAGCGGCGGAAGTCTCCGGTCGCGGCCGCAAGCATGACCACCACCGCCGCAACAGCGACACCGACGATTTTCGGCAAACCGAAATACCCGAGGGCAAGGCTAATGCCGATAAACTCGGTCACGATCGTCAACGCGTTGAGGATAAAAAGATCGATCACGCTAAAGGCGCCCCAAAATTTGCCGAAGCGCTCGAGGATGAGGCGTGCGTGGCCGACGCGCGAAACGACCCCAAGGCGCAGCACCATCTCTTGATTGACATAGAGCACCGGAACGAGCAATAGCAACGTCCAGAGCAAGGAGGTGCCGTAGTTCTGCCCTGCTTGGGTGTAGGTGGAGAATGCTCCCGCATCGTTATCTCCAACCATCACGATGAGCCCGGGACCGACGATTGCAAAGAACGCGATGAGCTTAGCGATCAGCCCCTTACGCGAGGCGGTATCGTTCTTTGCAATCGTCCCGAAAGCACCGCGAATATCACCGGAATGCATGACATCGAGCGGCGTGCCGCCGATTTCTTCGGGCGCGGCACTCATTGTTTCACCTCGCGGCGATAGCCGATTCCGGCGAG
>JBMFXH010000306.1:0-1972 GCA_049964475.1 Vulcanimicrobiaceae bacterium | reverse complement strand
GTAGAGCCGCGCATCGCGCGCAAAAGGCTGCGCACTTTTCGGTAAAACGTAGGGAGCCCGCGTCATCGATTCGACGCCGCCGGCGATGATGGCGTCGCATTCACCCCACGCAATTGCCTGTGCGGCGCTATTGATCGCCTGCAAACTCGAACCGCAGAGCCGATTGAAGGTTGCGCCGGGAACCTCGACCGGAAAACCGGCGAGTAATGCCGCCATCCGGGCAAGATTGCGATTATCCTCGCCGCTTTGGTTCGCCGCTCCGAAATAAATATCGCCGAGTTCGGCCGGGTCGAGCCGCGCGCGCTCGACCAGCGCGCGAAGCACCGTTGCCGCAAGATCGTCCGGCCGCACGCCGGAGAGTGCACCGCCGAGTCGCCCGATCGGCGTTCGCACCGCATCGATCACCCAAACGTCGCGAGCGCTCACGCCGAGGTTTCCTCGCTTCCATCCTCGCCGAGCGGCGCGCCATCGGGGGCTTCACCATCCTCGTCGAGATCGAGCAACCAGAGCGCTCGATGCGGGCCGAAGTCGGGCCCATATTCGGCGGCAACGGCGCGCAGGATGCGCGCGATGCGCGCGCCGCCGATCTCCCTCCCCCAGGCGATCGGGCCGAGCGGGTAATTCGTCCCCAATCGCATGGCGAGATCGACATCTTCTGCACTGGCAACTCCCTCGTGCACGGCGATCACCGCTTCGTTGACGATCGAACCAACGATTCTTCCGAGCACGAGCCCGGGCGAAGATGCAACGAGGACGACGCGCTTGCCGAGCCTTTCGAAGAACTCTTGAGCGAGTGCGAGCATGTCGTCGTCGAGCGCATCGTGATCGACGATTTCTATCGCACGTTGCGATGCCAAGAGGCCGAGAATGCCATAACCGATGAAGCGCTCGGGATGTTTTGCCCGTTTCAATAACGCTTTGCTATCGGTACTGTAGGCATCGAAAAATATCGCACAGCTGGGATCGAGAACCCCTTCGACCTCCAATAGCGCCTCGATGCGATCGGTCGTTCCGTCGCCGGCATCGAAGACGATCGTCGCCGACGAATCGATATCGGCGAGAAACTCATCGTTCTCGATGCGATCGATTGCGCCCAACGCGCCCTCGGCCTCCGTCGAGAGATCGTCGGCGAGCGCACCGAAGCCGAGCACGCAGATACGTTCGTCGAACGCCTCTTCATCGGAGCGTTCGGGCGATTCGACCGATCGGGCGGGGCGCTCGCCCGCCTCGTAATTGTAGAAGCCCTTGCCGCTCTTCCGGCCGCACGCGCCGGCCTCAACCAACGCGACCTGCGTCTCGACCGGCTCGAATCGCGGCGCGCCCGTTCGTTCGTAGAGCGAACGCGTCGTCGCTAAATTAATGTCGAGACCGATGAAATCCATCAATGCGAACGGCCCCATCGGAAAGCCGATCCCCAAAGCGAGTTCGTCGATCTCTTCGATCGATGCGACGGCGTCGTGCTCGGCACGCAATGCCTGGACGTAGAACGGGCGAGCGACGCGATTGACGATAAAACCCGGCGTATCCGTCGCTTCGACCGCCGTCTTCCCCAGGCGCTCGGCGAGCGCGCGGACGTCCTCGACGGCATCGTCATCGCTCGATTCCGCAACGACGACCTCGACCAACGGCATCTGTTGCGGCGGATTGAAGAAATGCATGCCGACGAAACGCTCCGGCCGATGGAGCCCCTTCGCGAGATCGGCGAGAGCGAGCGACGAAGTATTCGTCGCCAATATCGCGTTGGGCGCGAGCGCGGCCTCCATCGCCTGCAGCGTATCGCGTTTGAGCGTCAGTCGCTCCGGTACGGCTTCCAACGCAATATGCGCGAGGCTTTGCACGGGCACCGCCTCGAGCAATTGAATCGACGTACCGGCGATCCGTTGGGCGGCTCGCGCCCGAGCAGCCAAATCGGTCTCGACGAGTTCGACGCTTTCACCGCGCTCTGCGGCGAGCAGGGCGATTCCCAGGCCCA
>JBMFXH010000305.1:0-1976 GCA_049964475.1 Vulcanimicrobiaceae bacterium | reverse complement strand
CTGGACCCAACTCGCCCGGTGCTCGGAACGCGCCCGTTCGGCCGCGACGATGCGCGGCCCGAACGCGAAGAGCGCGACCGCAGCGAGCAGCAACCACGGCACCATGCGTTCGAATACCGTCGACGGCGTGCGCAAGAGCAGCAGCGCGCCGAGCGTCGCGCCGACGAGACTGACGGCGAAGAGCGGTGCAATCAAACGGCGCTGCTCGGCGATCTCCTTCCGGTATCCGCGCGCGCTGCCGATCACGCCGACCCACATCGCGGTGTTGTTGGTGGCGTTGGCGACGATCGGCGGAACGCCGACGAAGAGCAATGCCGGGAACGAGAGAAACGAACCGCCGCCGGCAACGCTATTGATCGCGCCTCCGATAAAGGCGGCGACCGCGAGCAACCACCACGCGTGGGGAAGCAGCGCTACGATGTCGCGGTACGCTCGCGTTTGGTAACGCGATAGACGCGCCGCACGCCGCGGAGGTTCTCGATCTTGGTCAGCAGTTTATGGAGATGCTCGAGGTCGCGAATCTGTACCGTGAGGCTCGTCACCGCGCTGCCGTCCTTGCGCGCACGTGCCGTCACCGAGCTTACCGACGTCTTGAGTTCGGCGAAGACCGCCATGATGTCGCCGAGTAATTGCGCACGGTCGTCCGCCTCGACCTCCACATCGACGGCGTGGGTTTGGTCGGCTTCGTTACTCCACTCCGCTTGCAGAATGCGTTCCGGCGTGGCGTTCATGAACGCAACATTCGGGCAGTCGGCGCGATGCACGCTCACCCCGCGCCCGATCGTCACGTAGCCGATAATCGGATCGCCCGGGACCGGCGAGCAGCACTTCGAGAGGCGCACCACCACATCGTCGACCCCCGCAATGAGCACGCCGCTGCGCTTGCGCACCCCGCGCCGTGCCGTCGTCTTACGTACGACTTTCGTGAGGTCGACGACGTTCTCGGCTTTGAGCTCTTCGCGAATACGATTGACGACCGAGCTCGCCGATGCGTCGCCAAAACCGATCGAAGCGTAGAGGTCGGTCGCGCTGCTGAAGTTCATCTTTGCTGCGATGCGCTCGATCAGCGCTCCCCGCTCGAGATCGACGCGCAGATGATTGCGCGCAAGTTCTTTATCCACCGCCTCTTGCCCGGCGAGCACGTTCTCCTCGCGGCGCTCTTTGCGGAACCACTGTTTGATGCGGTGCTTCGCACCGCCCGTCTTGACGATCGAGAGCCAGTCGAGCGACGGACGGCCGCTCGTTTTATTGACGAGAATCTCGCAGATATCGCCATTCTGCAATTGCGAATCGAGCGGAACGATGCGGCCGTTGACCTTCGCACCGACGCAATGGTTACCGACATCGGTATGCACGCTGTAGGCGAAATCGATCGGCGTTCCGCCGGCGGGAACCGAAAAAACATCACCGCGCGGTGAGAAAATGAAGACCTGAGAATCGAAAAGATCGAGCTTGAGGTTTTCCATGAAGGTGCGCGAATCGCGCATATCCTTCTGCCACTCGAGCAACGCTCGCAGCCAGGAGAGCTTGTTCTCGAAGTTGTCAGCCTTGCCGCCTTCTTTATAGCGCCAGTGCGCTGCGATACCGTATTCGCAGATGCGGTGCATCTCGCGCGTGCGAATTTGAATCTCGAGCGGCTCGCCCTGCGGGCCGATCACCGTTGTGTGCAGTGACTGGTACATATTCGGCTTGGGCATCGCGATATAATCTTTGAAACGCCCCGGCAACGGTGTCCATTTCGAATGAACTGCGCCTAACGCCCCGTAGCAATCCTTGACGTTATCGACTAGAATGCGGACCGCAGTGAGATCGTAGATCGTCGAGAAATCACGGCCTTTCTTCATCTTCGAATAGATCGAGTAGAAATGTTTGGGGCGACCGTGGATCTCCGCATCGATATGCAGTTGCTCGAAGTCGCTCTTAAGCGAGGTAATCGCTTCGCGCACGTCCTCCTCGCGGTTCGCGCGCGTCTTATT
>JBMFXH010000304.1:0-1976 GCA_049964475.1 Vulcanimicrobiaceae bacterium | reverse complement strand
TTCCTCCCGCGCACCGTCGCGCTGCTACCGGTCGATGCTCCCGAGGAGATCGTCACCTACGTCGAGCGGCATGCCCTGCCGATCGAATGTTTCAGCGTTACCGGGACTCCTCGTTCGTACACGGAAATAGCCGAGCGGATCGGCGCCGCTCGCATCGCTCCATTCGGTGAGATGCAGCGCCCGCCGCTCGGTTCACACCATGGTGGGCGCCCTCGGATCGCCGAGTACGTCCGCTTTCTCGATATCGATGGAGAGCGTGATTGAGCGAGCCACTTGAAAACGTGCGCGGTCCCATCCCCGGAAAGCGCAGCACCGAGTTGCTCGCGCGGTTGCGCTTGCACGAATCGCGTAACGTGACCGCGATCGAGGAGAGATTCCCCGTCGTCTGGGAATCGGCGCTCGGATCGGTCGTCACCGACGTCGACGGGAACGAGTTTCTCGATCTGACCTCGGCGTTCGGCGTCGCGGCGATCGGGCATAGCAATCCCTATGTCGCGTCGGCGGTCGCAGACCAAGTCGTGCGTCTCGCACACAGCATGGGCGACGTGCACCCAAGTGAGGTGCGTATCGAGCTCTTGGAACGCATTGCTTCGCTCGTCCCACCGGGGCTCAACCGCACCTACCTTGCAACCTCCGGTTCCGAAGCGATCGAAGTAGCGCTGAAAACCGCGATGCTCGCGACCGGTAAACCGGCGCACGCAAGTTTTCGCAATAGCTATCACGGTTTGAGTCTCGGCGCGCTGGAGGTTACCGGCATCGAGCGTTTTCGCGCACCGTTCGCCGGGGCGCTTGCCGGGAAGGCGCTCTTCCTCGATTTTCCACGCGCACGAAATGCCGCCGATGAAGAGGCCGCATCGGCGCTCGAAAGCGTTCGTGCGGCGTTACGCGCACGCACCGATATCGGCGCGCTCGTCGTCGAACCGATCCAAGGGCGCGGCGGCGTCATCCTTCCGCCGACCGGTTTCCTGCGCGGATTACGCGAGATCTGCAGCGAGCTGGAGATCCTGATGATCGTCGATGAAATTTGGACGGGCTTCGGTCGCACCGGAACGATGTTCGCCTGCGAACGCGAATCCGTCGTGCCCGATCTGCTCTGCATCGGGAAAGCGATGGGTGGTGGGCTGCCGATCGCCGCGCTCGTCGGAACCGAAGCTGCGATGAATGCCTGGCCGCTCTCCAGCGGCGAGGCGCTGCACACATCCACCTTCTTAGGCAACCCGCTCGCCTGCGCGGCCGCGCTGGCAACGATCCGCGAAATCGAACGCAACGATCTCGTCACGCGCGCCAAGCAACTCGGCGTGACGATGGTCTCCAGGCTCGGAAATCTTCATCGCCACAAGAGCGTGCTCGATATTCGCGGACGCGGCATGATGTGGGGGATCGAACTCGAGAGTGCGGCGATCGCCCACGAAACCGTCGTGCGCGCACTCTCTCTAGGGCTCATCGTCCTGCAAGCCGGACCGGAGGGAAACGTGATCTCGATTACCCCACCGCTCGTCATGAGCGAACGACAACTTTTCCGCGCCATCGATCTGCTCGACCGCGCACTGGCGCCGCGATGAGCGCGCCGATACGCGTCGGGATCGTTGGAACCGGCTTCGGTGCGAATACGCACCTGCCGGCGCTCCGCGCTCATCCGCGCTTCGAGGTTCTCGCCATCGCCTCACCGCGCACCGCTGCCCGCATCGCCGCCGAACGGCAGATCGAGCACGCGTTCTCCTCCTGCGACGAGATGCTCGCCGGCTGCAAACTCGACGCCATCGTCGTCGCTTCGCCACCCTTCGCCCACCACGACGACGTGCTCGCGTCGTTGCAAGCCGGCATGCACGTGCTCTGCGAGAAGCCTTTCGGGCTCGATGTCGCGCAAGCCGAGGCGATGGTCGCCGCGGAGGGCGTCGCCGGCACGGCATGTGCGATCGCCCATGAGTTTCGCTTTCGCCCCGAACGCATCGCCCTCGCGGAGCTCATCGCCAACG
>JBMFXH010000303.1:0-1999 GCA_049964475.1 Vulcanimicrobiaceae bacterium | reverse complement strand
TTCATTTGCCGCGTTCCTCGCTCTTCGTGCTCGTGAGCGCATTTTGCGGACGCGAACGGATGCTCGCGGCATATCGCGAGGCGGTCGAGCGCTCCTATCGGTTTTTCTCCTTCGGCGATGCGATGTTCTTGGAACGAGCGGCACCGTGAGGTACGTCGGGTTCGATGCACCCGGAGATCCGTCGGTTCTGCGCATCTTCGAGGCGCCGGCTCCTCTCCCGGAGGCAGGCGAGGTCCAGATCGCCGTAGAGGCAGCCGGCGTCAGTCGCGCCGATGCGCTGGGGCGACGGGGTCTCTATCCGCCGCCGCCGGGGCATAGTTCGATTCTCGGCCTGGAGGTCGCAGGAACGGTTTCGCAACTCGGCGCCGGCGTCGAGCGACTTCGCGTCGGCGACCGCGTCTGCGCGCTCTGCAACGGCGGCGGGTATGCCGAGCGCGTCGTCGTTCCCGAGGGCAGCGTGCTGCCGCTACCGGAGCATTGGAGCGCGGTGGAAGCGGCGACGCTTCCCGAGAATGCGTTTACCGCCTACGATAATTTGGTCGATCGAGCGGGCCTCGAACCCGGCGATACGCTACTCATCCACGGGGGGACCAGCGGCTTGGGAACGCTGGCGATCGGGGTCGCTCGCGCTTTAGGAGCGCGCGTCTTTATTACCGCCGGGAGCGACCGGAAGTGCGCCCGAGCCATTCAACTCGGCGCGCATCGTGCGATAAATTATAAAACGACGGATTTCGTCGCCTCCGCGCTTGCCTATACCAACGGTCGCGGCGTCGATATTATCCTCGATCTCGTCGGCGGTGATTACGTCGCTCGCGATCTCGCCGCGCTTGCAACCGAAGGGCGCATCGTCGTGCTCTCGACGATCGGCGGAAGCGAGGCGCGGCTCGATCTGTCGCTCCTCCTACGCAAGCGAGCGAAAATCATCGGGTCATCCTTGCGAGGACGCAGTAATGCGGAGAAAGCCCAGATCGCACTCGACCTCCAGCAAGCGATCTGGCCGCTCCTGGAAGCGCGCCGACCGATCGCGCCGGTCGTCGACTCCGTCTTTCCGTTCGCACGGGCGCGGGAAGCGCACGAACGGCTGGAATCCTCCGAACATATCGGAAAGATCGTTTTAGTACCCGTCTGACGAAGAGAAGTCGAGACACCGTCGATGCAAAGAAAGGTCATCCGCATGCACGTTTACACACCGAAAAAATGGGAACTCGCCGGACTCACCGGAATCTCCGACGATACCTTGAGTATTCACTTCGGACTCTACGAAGGCTACGTTAAAAATACCAACCTCCTCAATGAGCAGTTGGCCGCCATTCGCTCGGCAGGTAAGAATGTCGGTGCGGATCCGGCTTTCGCCGAACTCGTCCGCCGTTTAGGCTTCGAATATAACGGGATGCGTCTCCACGAATACTACTTCGACAATCTCGCAAAAGGCACCAGCGATCTTACCGGCGGCAAGCTCTACAATGCGCTCGGCGAGGGCTTCGGAAGCTTTGAGGCCTGGAAGAAAGACTTCGCTGCGGTCGGCGGCATGCGTGGTATCGGTTGGGCGATTGCCTATTACGATCCGCACGCCAAGACGGTGAGCAATCATTGGATCGCCGAACATGAGATCGGGAACCCGGCGGGTTTTGTGCCGCTGGTCGTGATGGACGTTTGGGAGCACGCATTTATCCGCGACTATAAGCCCTCCGAGCGCGGAAAATACATCGAGTCCTTCTTTGCCAACCTTAACTGGAAGGCGTGCGAAGCGCGCCTTCAGTAATCGCGAGCGCAGCGCGCGCGCGATCGGGTACGCCGATCAGCGCGCGCGCATTCGTATAGAAGACCAACCCCGGCGCTCCTCCGCGTTGTTTACGCACGTGTTTGCGTCGCGTCACTTCGACGTCGACCTTCGCGCTCGCGCTCCCCTTTGAGAAAAGCGCGGCGCAATCGGCCGCGAGGCCGAGCGCCACATCGTCTTCGGCGATCTCGTGATCGCATTGCAGAATGACGTGCGCTC
>JBMFXH010000302.1:0-2002 GCA_049964475.1 Vulcanimicrobiaceae bacterium | reverse complement strand
ACCCGCGCCGTCGGCTTGAGCCACATGTGCTGCGGATCCTTACTCGCAATCACGTAGAAATCGACGGCGCATAACGCGGTGGCGCCGACGATCGTCGCAACGCTCATCGGTCGTCGCTCGAGACGCGATCGAGGTGCGCGAGCCAGAAATCGAAACTCGCGCGCGCTTGCGCTTCGAGCATCGCTTCGCCGGTGACGATATCGCGCTCCAATCGCCGCGCCAATGTCGCGCGCGGACCGTAATTGAGATCCATCACGATCTCGGGTTGCGCGAGTTCTATCGCGAGATCGTGCGGCAGAATCGCGCCCGGCGGCAACGTACTCACGACGATCTCCGGCACCGATTCCGGCCACGGCTGCGCGTCGTAATCGATGATACATTCCTCGACGCGTTCGCTGTTCCGCCCCCAAATATAGGCGTGTGCATCGTATTGCTGGCATTGCGCTAAGATCGCACGCGCGGTCGCCCCGGTGCCGAGCACGCCGATCCGCCGCAGCGCGATCGAATCTTCCAGCATCGCTTCGAGTGCGACGCGCCAACCGATGCCGTCGGTGTTCGTGCCGCGAATCTGCATGTCGAAATAGATCGTGTTCACCGCTTTTGCGCGCCGCGCTTCATCGGTGAGCACGTCGCAGGCGGCGAGCGCTTCTTCTTTGAGCGGCGTGGTGACGTTGGCACCGGTATATCCGTCGAGGCGCATGCGCCGCAGCACGTTAATCGCGTTGCCGGCGGGGACTTCGATCGCCACGTAGCTGCCGTCGATCTCCGCTTCGCGCAAAAAACCACGGTGGAGCTGCGGGCTGCGCGAGTGGTCGACCGGGTCGCCGATGAGTGCGAGCTTCACGCGCGGCGCTCCGGCAGCACGAGCCGCTCGAGTCGGCGGAAAATGCGCGTGAGCGGAAAATCGCGGTCTTCGATCGGCTCCACTAAAATCGCACGCATACCGCAGAGCGTCGCTCCCAGCACGTCGGTAAAGAGCTGGTCGCCGATCACCGCGACCTCGCGCGCCCGCATTCCCAGCGCTCGCTTCGCGCGCAGGAAACCGACCGGCAGCGGCTTGAGCGCGTTGGGGATGCCGTGCAGCCCGAGCCCGCCGGCGATCTCGCCGACCCGCGCTCCGAAGTTGTTCGAGAGCAGCACGATCTCGAGCCCGCTGGCGCGGGCGGCGGCGACCCAGGCCTGGTTCTCCGGGCTCGGCGCGCTCGCCCCAAAGCCCAGCAGGGTGTTATCGAGGTCGAGAATCAGCCCGCGCACGCCCTCGGCGAGGAGGCTCTCGGGGCGGATATCGGCGAGGAGCGGCACATGTTGGAGGCGGCTGGGCATGCGGTAAGGGTTTGTAACCTCTATCCCCACTATCCTCGGAGTTGCCCACAGCGCCGCCCACGCTTACCCACGACTTTTTCTGCTTTTGGACACTCTGTCCAGAGGGAGTTTCGAGATGGCCACCATATATAGTAGGCCCCGGTATTTGAAGATACTAAACCTTGCCTGGCCGATAGAAACATCGAACGTTCGTTCCCCTGCCCTCGCCCGCCCGTTTTTCACCCTGCTGCCGCGTTTTTGATAAGGAGATCCCATCATGAAGTTCGCCCGCCTCTACTCCGTTGCCGGTGAGCCGTATGCGGGGGTGGCGTTCGAACCGCGCACCTCGCGCATCGTCAATCCCAACGGCTCGGTGATCTTCGAGGCGAAGGACATCATGGTGCCGGCGGCCTGGAGCCAGGTCGCCGTCGACGTCCTCGCCCAGAAGTATTGCCGCAAAGCCGGCGTACCGACCCGGCGCAAGCGGGTCGCCGAGGAGGGCGTGCCCGAGTGGCTCTGGCGCAGCGTCCCCGACGAGGAGGCGCTGGCGGCGCTCCCGCGCGACGAACAGTTCGGTGCCGAGCTCGATGCGCGCGACGTCTTCAACCGCCTCGCGGGGTGCTGGGCGTATTGGGGCTGGAAGCACGAGTACTTCGCGAGCGAGGCCGATGCCCGCACCTATTACGACGAGATGTGTTCG
>JBMFXH010000301.1:0-2011 GCA_049964475.1 Vulcanimicrobiaceae bacterium | reverse complement strand
AACGCCTCGGCGAGATGCCCCGCATAGGTCGGCGAGGCGATGACGTCGTTGACGACGCGGCCGCACTCGCCGGCGCGCGCCTGCGCGATCACGCGATCGACGAACGTGTAGCCCTTCGTCGCCGATGGACGCACGCCGTACACACCGCAGGTCCGCACGACGAGTGCATCGCTGCGTAACCGCTCCACCAGCAGCTCGCCGGTATACTTCGAGACGCCGTAGGCGCTAATCGGGTGCGGGCAATCGTTTTCGCCGTACGGCCATTCCGTCGTGCCGTCGAAAACGTAATCGGTGCTGAAGGTGACGAAGCGTTTCCCGCTCTGCGCGCAGAGCTCGGCGAGCCGTTCCACCGCGACGGCATTGATGCGCAAGGCCGTCTCGACCTCGCTCTCGCAGCGATCGACGTTGTGAAACGCCGCGCAATTCACCACCACCTCGGCATCGCTATCGCCGACCGCCGCATCGAGCGATATCGGCACCGCGAGATCGACCGTGTCGTGCCCAGGCGCGACGATGCTATCGCTGCGCCAGCGGCGACGGATCTCGCTGCCGAGTTGCCCCGACCCACCGATCAATAACACGCGCATCAGGCGGGCCTCCGCTTCGCTTGCGCGGCGACGGCAATACCCACCACCACCACCATCAGCGCGTTCCCGGCGATCATCTCGGCGACAACGTACGCCGGGCTTGGGTGGCGAACGACGATTGCAACGAGCGTCAGCGCAGCAGCAAGCAACTGCGGAATCGCAAAGCCGAGCCGATGCGTCGCGAGGCCGTAGGTAACCAGCGCGGTCGTCATCGCAAGCAGCGCCATCGCGACAGCGTAACCCTGCATTAGCGGCAGCGCCGCATCGAACGCCGTGCCGACGAGCACGTGCAGCAGCAGCAAGCCCGCGAAGTGATACGCAATCACCGCGACGAGCCCGACGCCGGCGGTCGCGGCAAGCACCAGCGCGAGCACGCGCCGCGTGCTCTCGCCGCGCGCCGCGCGGTGCGTGAAGTGCGGCAGCAACACCGTCGGCGCGAAGCCGATAAAATAGAGCACGATCTTCCCGCCGAGCGACGCTGCAGCATAGAGGCCCGCGTCGCGCGCATTAAAATAATGCTTCACCAATATCACGTCGGCCGAACCCATCACCACACCCGCGATCGCCGATGCCGCCGAACCGCCGAGCGTCGCGCGCACGCGCGGCCAATCGATGTGCGGGGCGGTCGCAACGACGCCGCGATAGCGGCGCAGCAACACGACGATAATCGCCGCGCCGCCGATGCCGAGCCCGAGCATGAACGCCGCGAGCCCGCCGAAAAGCCCGAGCCCCAGCAGCACGGCACCGACGAGCAACAGCACTTTTCCGACGCCTTCGCTGAGCATCGAGATCCCGAAGAGCGTGAACGCATGCGTGCCCTGGCAGAACGCCCGCAACGACGCGGAGAGCGTCGCGAACGCGACGCCGATGCCGACGACGACGACCGCCCACGCCGGCTCGTGAATGAAGGCACCGATCGGCACCGCGAAGATCGTCGCGAGCAGCGCCGAGAGCAACGCGATCGCCCCGAAGACGCGCACCACGTACTCGGCGAGCCCGCGCAGGTGGCGCGCATCGTGCAGCGCGTGGAACTCCGCGGCGTAGCGCGCGATTACCGGCGAGAGAATCGCGACCGGCTGCGAGGCAAGCAGATAGATCGAAATCAATGCGTAGAGCGCGCCGTATTCTGCGACCCCGAGCGCGCGCCCGGCGATGGCATGGAAGAGAAAGCCGCCGAGATTGAGCGCCATCGTCGCGACGAAGACGATCGCCCCCGAGGAAAGCAGCGACGGGCGCGCAGCCGGGGCAGCGGTTGTAGTGGTGGCGGGGTTCACGTGCCTTCGGGTTCTGCTGCCCCGGGACGGATGCCTGGGCAGCGCGAATGGGGCGGGCGTGGACGTTGAAACGCTGCCTATCCCCGGCGCCCTCTTGCTGCGCCCGCGCATCTTCACCGACGACCGCGGCAGCTTTCGCGAAAGCTTCAG
>JBMFXH010000300.1:0-2013 GCA_049964475.1 Vulcanimicrobiaceae bacterium | reverse complement strand
CCAATCTAGCCGCGCGCAACGCCGCCGTGACGAACGGGGGACCTCGCATGGGCCGCCGCCGCGCGATCCTATGCGTCCGATCTACATCGGCTTCGCCGTTGTCGTCGTGCTCGTCTTTCTCGGTTTCGGTATCTTCCGCTGGCGCGAGACACAGCGCATCGCCGCAATCTATGCAACCCCGACACCATCGGCCTCGGCATCGCTTGCGCCGGGTGCCAAGCCGCAACCGACGCCCTTCCAACTCGTTGACGGCGGAACGCTCGGGCAGAATCTCTTCCCCAAGGGCGACACCTCGGTCGGCGGGCGCGGCCTCGCGGTCAACGGGATCAAGTGCGATAGCGCACCCGAACCGATCGTGTTGCACGTTCACGAACATCTCGCCCTTTTCGTCAACGGCAAGCAGATCGCGATTCCGCAATATGTCGGCTTCGTTCCGAACCCCAATAATCCGCAAGCGGGCTGCCTCTATTGGATTCACACCCACGATGCCGAGGGGATCATCCATGTCGAATCGCCGCACGTGCGCCTCTTCCACCTCGGCGATTTCTTTACGATCTGGGGGCAACCGCTCCGCACGAACGATGTCGCCGGCTTTAAGGGCCCGGTCACCGTTTGGCTCAACGGCAGTCGTTTCACCGGCGATCCGAAGCGCATTCCGCTCGTCGCGCACCAGCAGATCGTGATCGATGTCGGTACCCCGACCCCCGATCCGCAATACGCGTTCCCGCCGGGCGACTAGGAGTTCATCGAACGCGAGCCACCACCGCGATCGCTTCCGCGGGCATCGAAAGCGATCGCGGTGTTCGAAAACGCGTGAGCGCCGACATTTGCGGCAGGGCAGGCGAGCTTTTTAGGCTAACCTAACAGCCATCATGGCTTCGCTTGAGGCTCGCCGCACGCGCTCTTCGGAAAAGACCGCCTGGAAGCAGTGGCTCCTTCGGCTGCTTGCCGTCGCGGGCCCGGGCATCGTGGTCACGTTCGCCGATACCGAGGCAGGCAGCATTACGACCGCCGCGACCTCCGGCGCTCAGTACGGCTTCTCGCTCGTCTTGCTGCAGATCTTACTCATCGTGCCGCTTTTCGTCGTTCAAGAGATGACCGTGCGCCTCGGAACCACCACCGGCAAGGGGCATGCGCGCCTCATCCGCGAGCACTACGGTATGGGCTGGGCCTGGCTTTCGCTGGGCACGATGCTCGTCACCAATATCGCTGCCCTGGTCACCGAATTTGCCGGCATTGCCGGTGCGGCGGCGATTTTCGGCCTGCCGCCGGCTCCCTTCATCGTTCTGGCGGCGATCGCGCTTACCGTCGTCATTCTGACCGCGAGTTACAAGCGCGCCGAGTATTTCGCACTCGCACTCTGCGCCATGGAATTGCTCTTTATTCCCGCCGCCATCGCCGCTAAACCCAATCTCCACTCCATCATTTTTCACGGCATTCTCGGCGCACAACCGCTGGGCGACCAACACTATCTGTTACTGATCGCATCGAATATCGGCGCCGTCATCATGCCGTGGATGATTTTTTACCAACAGAGCGCGACGGTCGATAAAGGCCTGCAGCCGCGCGACCTTCCCTTCGCCCGCATCGATACGGCGTTCGGTTCGGTGGCGACGCAGCTCATTATGATTGCCGTCATCGTCATGACCGCGGCGACGCTCTTCGTTCACCACATTCCGGTGAGCGATGCCGCACACGCAGCGCTCTCGCTCGAACCGCTGGTTGGGAAATTTGCGGGCGTCACCTTCGGTGCGGCGTTAATCGGTGCATCGATGCTCGGAGCGTTCGTCGTCTCGCTGGCGACGGCGTGGGCATTCGGTGAGGCGTTTGAATGGCGCTGCTCGCTCAACGATAGCTGCCTCAAAGCAAAGCGTTTTTACGCGCTCTATATCGGCAGCGTCGCGCTCGCCGCGGGAATCGTCCTGATCCCGAATCTTCCGTTGGTGAATATGACCAACGATATCGAGGCATTCAACGGCTTCGTGCTGCCGATCGTCCTCGGTTTTCTCCTCG
>JBMFXH010000299.1:0-2023 GCA_049964475.1 Vulcanimicrobiaceae bacterium | reverse complement strand
TGACGCCGTCTTTATCGTCGTACGAACGCACGACGAGTCGCCCCTCGACCAGGCAATTGCTGCCCTTCTTGAGGTAGGTGTTACAGGTCTCGCCGAGGCGATCCCAGGCGACGATATCGACGAACGTGACTTCCTCTTTGTTGCGCGGGTTGTTCACCGCCAACGAAAATTTGGTCACGCTTTTGCCGCCCTGCAGCGCGCGCTGCTCGGGGTCGCGGGTCAGATTCCCGACGAGAATAACGCGATTATACGAACCGGCCATGATGCATCTCCCCTCGCTCGGAGCGTCGTGCGCCCCGAGTCAACGTGTACGAGCGATTCTCTCGCGCTCCTGTGCCAGGTGCCTGGCACTTTGGAGCGCTAGTTGCGGTCGCTCGGGTATTCGGTCGTTTGGGGAGCCGCGGCGCGTGCAGCCATCGCGGCCATCGCCGCGAGCATACGCTTATCGAGACGAACCACCAGGGCGCGCATCACATCCTCATGGAGACCGAGCTGGCGCTCGAGTTCGTGCGAGGCAGGCGCGGTCGAGCGGAACTGCATCGTCACGTACGAGCCCTCGCGGAGATCGTCGATCTCATAGGCGAGGCGCTTCTTTCCGAGCTTTTCGGTGGCGACGATTTCGCCGCCCTGTCCCTTGACGATCTCGGCGATCGCTTCCGCGCGCGCGTCGACGTCGGCCTCTTCGAGGGTGGGACGTAAGATGTAAGTCACTTCGTAGTCGTTCATTTTTTCCTTCTTCGGACACCTCGGCAGGCGAGCGCCCGTCGTATGGTGGCCCCCCGCAACGAGGCGGCGAGCAGTGGAACGGCGCCTGATGGCACCGCCGGACAACCCCAAGAGTCTATCACGCGAAAGCCTCCCAGCGTCAAGGGCTCGGCGGGATTTCCCTCAGGGCCCATCCAGGGAGAGAGGCGAAACTAGTGCCCTGTGGGTTTAGCTCGTTTCGCCGTCAACCGCCGCGTCGCCGTCTCGATGATCGCTTTAGCGTTCGTCGTCTTGGGGGTCTTCGCCATCCCGCGGCTCCCCGTCGCGCTCCTGCCGAGCTTCTCGCCCCCGGTGATTACCGTCACCGTCAACTATCCCAACGTCGGCCCGTACCAGATCGAATCGCTGGTCACCCGCCCGATTGAAAACGCCGTCAGCCGCGTCAATGGGATCGAGATGATCAACTCGACGAGCGAGCAGGGGCAGAGCCAGGTCCGCGCCACCTTCCACTACGGCACCAATCTCGACACCGCCGCCGTCGACGTGCAGCAGCAGATCGATCGCATCCGCAACCAACTTCCCAACGATCCGACGCTACAACAACCACAGATCTTCAAGTTCGACGCCAATTCGCTGCCGGTGATTCGCGGCTACGTCACCGATCCGAATTACTCGCTGCGCGATCTCGGTTCGCTCTTCACCAACCAGATCGCCGACGAATTCTCCGCCGTCAACGGCGTCGCGCAGGTCAGCATCGGTGTCGACCAGCAGCGGGCGGTGATGGTCGAACCCGATGCGAGTCTGCTCGCCGCCAACGGGCTCTCGCTCGATCAGCTCGTCACGCGCATCGGCCAGGAGAACGTCAATCTCCCCGCCGGCATCATACGCGTCGGCACGAACGAATATCAGGTGCGCACCAACGCACTCTTCAAAGATGCCGCACAGATCGGCGATATCGTCGTTGCAACCAAGAACGGTGTGCCGATCTACCTCCACGATGTCGCCAGCGTCAAAGATGCCATCGAAGAGCAGCGCAGCTTCGAGCGACTCGACAACAAACCCGCACTCGGCATCACGATCAACGCCCAGCCCGACGCCAACATCGTTGCCACCGCCGCCGGAATCTACGGCAAGATCGCCCAACTCGAGAAGCGCTACCCCGGCATGCATATCGGCATCGTCTTCGGGCAGCGCACGTTCATCCTCCAAGCGGTCAACGCGCTGGAGCACACGGCGATCTATGGCGCGATCCTCGCGGTGCTCGTCATCTTCCTCTTCTTACACTCCTGGCGCTCGACCCTGGTGGTCGCGATCTCGC
>JBMFXH010000298.1:0-2070 GCA_049964475.1 Vulcanimicrobiaceae bacterium | reverse complement strand
CCCGAATTACGCCGCGCGCTCGAACAGCTCGGGCGCGGCGGCCTCTTTCGCTTGAGCGAGAGCGATCCCGACGACGAGCGGCCGCGCACCGACGATCCGGTGATCGCCATCATCGCTCGTGCCGCCTTCGTCCTCGCGCGCAATCGCATCGGCGCGCTGATCGTGCTCGAACAGCAGAGCGGTTTGCGCGAGATCGCCGAGACCGGCACGCGCATGGATGCACGCGTCAGCGTCGAGCTCTTGCTTGCGATTTTTATGTCGCGTTCGCCGCTGCACGACGGTGCGACGATCGTGCGCGAAGGGCTCATCGAATCCGCCGGTTGTTTTCTGCCCCTCGCCGAGCCGCGCTTCGGCGAAGAACGCCTCGGCACGCGCCATCGCGCCGCGCTCGGCATCACCGAACAGACCGATGCGGTCGTTATCGTCGTCTCCGAAGAGCGCGGCAGCGTGCGCATCGCCCGCGACGGAAAACTTTCGCGCCCCGTCGACGATGAAGAGCGGCTGCGTCGCTTTCTGCTCGCCGTCACGCGCCCCGCACGCGATCCCGCCGCCGCCGGCGCCGATTTCGTCATGCAGATGCGCGCGGCTCGGCGCGGTGCGCGGCATCGCTAGAAAGCGCTTAAAACGGGAAGAAGAAGATGAAAATCCTCCGACACAACTTCCCGCTTAAACTGCTCTCGTTCCTTATCGCGGTGACGGGATGGGCGTTTTTTCGCTATACGAACAACCCGCTGCTCGCCTCCCAATACGATCAACAACTCTCGGTGCCGATCGTCGCGATCAATCTTCCGCCCGGCCTGGTCGCAGAGTACTCCGATAAGAACGCGGTCGTGACGATACGAGCAAATCGCGATGCTGCGCCGATTAAACCCGACCAAGTGAAGGCGGTGCTCAATCTCGCCGGGCTTTCAAGCGGAGTGCAGAACGTACCGATCACGTTGGTCGCACCGAACATTGCGGTCCAGAGCCTCAGCCCCGCCTCGGTAACGCTGCGCATCGAGCGCATCGAACGCCGCCTCGCAAGCCCGCTCATTCACTATACGGGCACTGCACGCAACGGCGTCGTCGTTTCGAAGATCTCCGCCGACCCGGCCTCAGTGACGTTACAGGGCACCAGCGGTGTCCTCGCACAGGTCGCCGGCGTTCGCGTCGACGTACCGTTACCGCAGAGCCCTGGCACGACCGACAGCATGCGCCGCGTCGTTCCCGTCGACGTGATCGGTCGCACGGTGCCCGGCGTCTCGGTCACCCCCGATCTCATTCTCATTCGCGTGACGGCGGTAGCCGGGGAAGGCCCACAACGGTAATGCGCTATTTCGGCACCGACGGAATCCGCGGGGTTGCAAACGACGATTTAACTCCAGAGCTCGCGCTCCGCGTTGGTCGGGCGGCCGCTCACGCACTCGTCGGGCGCTCCGAGGCGGCGCTTCCCATCGTCGTCGGCCGCGATACGCGCCTCTCCGGGTCGATGCTCGAAGCGGCATTGATGGCCGGTATCGCCTCGGTCGGTCGGCACGCGATCTCCGTGGGCGTCCTTCCGACGCCTGCGGTCGCCTGCATCGTGCGCGCGACCGGAGCGGCAGCGGGCGCGATGATCTCGGCATCGCACAATCCCATCGCCGATAACGGCATCAAATTCTTCGGCGCCGACGGTTTCAAATTATCCGACGCACTCGAAGCAACGATCGAAGCGGCGTTAGATCGCGACGAATTCGAACGCCCCACCGGCGTGGGCATCGGGCAGATCACCACCGCGCAAAATCTCGGAAAACATTATTACGCAATGTTGGAAGGGCTCGGTGCCGATCTGCGCGGCATCGAGGTCGTCGTCGATGCCGCCTACGGTGCGGCGTATGCCGTCGCGCCCTACGCTTTGCGCAAAGCCGGAGCGACGGTTCACGAGTTGCACTGCGAGCATGACGGCGCGCGCATCAACGTGCATTGCGGGGCCACGCACCTCGAACCGTTACGCGACGCGGTAACGGCGCTGCACGCAAGCGGCAAGAAACACGTCGTCGGTGTCGCGTTTGACGGCGATGCCGACCGCGCGCTCTTCATCGACGAACGCGG
>JBMFXH010000297.1:0-2084 GCA_049964475.1 Vulcanimicrobiaceae bacterium | reverse complement strand
CGAGTAGCTCTTGATTTAGCGCGTGATTGTTCGACACGACTAACGTACCTCCGAAAATCGAGGATCAGCGTGGGCTCGCACCGGCCGTGCCTTGATTGGCGATTCGCCCTTCTTGTAGACGATGATGTCGCCCCTGGCCTTCATATCGGCAAGTTCGTGCGGATAGAGTAACGGTCGTCCGGCTTCGCTCGTTGCATACGCGCTCTTGCCAGCGCTATCACGATGCATACTCTCGGCCCAACGCGTGCTCTGCCCGCAGGTATCCGACGCTAGCTGCTGCGTTGCCGTATCGACCGACGGAAAGAACACGCGCACATCGCACATCCCGCTCACCGTTTCATTCGCCCCATACGTATCGCGGATCTGTGCGAGCGATTGCGCGAGCAAGACTGCATGAATCCAGTACTTGCGCATCGTTGCGAGCTGTTGGGCGATAATCGGCGCCCGCAACAGCGGAAACTCATCGATCATCAAGAGGATGCGCTGCTCGCCCTCCTGCGGAAGACGGGCGGTCAGGTCGTGCAAGAAGCGCGTGAGCACCATGCGCATCAACGGGTTGAGCGATGCCTGGTCTTTCTCTCGCACCACGAGGTAGAGCGTCGTGGCCTCGCGGCGCAGGTCCGCAGGTGCCACGTCGCTCGCGCCGGTTGCTCGCGCGACGTCGGGCGAACGGAAGAGTTCAAGCCGATCGTTGAGCGAAGCGACGAACGGCGAGCGCTGCTTGTCGGTCATGCGCGCGAACTCGGCACCAGTCTCTTGCACGTAACGGATCTGCGATTTCGCAAGCGATTCACACATTTCAGCATCGCTCGTCCAGGCCGGATCGACGACGTAACGTGCCGCGGCCTCCAGCGTTGGCGACCCGAGCTCGATCACGTGCGAAACGACCGCCGTTGCCAGCGCGAGCGCGCGGCTTTCGAAGAATCGAGCATCACTGCTCATCTCGCTGACGTCGCGATCGAAAAAGTACGACGCGAGTACCGCCCGTACGCTGTCGACATCGCCAACGGCAATGCCGGCAAGCGGATTGAAGCGTGCGTAGCGAGGCTTACCCTCGAGAATATGCTGAACGGTTGATGTGAGCGATGGCTCTTCGATCTGTGCCCGTGGGTCGAAGATCCGCACCCGGGTGGTCGTGGCGCGCACGTGTGCCGTCAGTCCGGTTAATTCGTCGGCGGGATCGAAGATGATCGCGCTCCTGTACAGCCACGTCTTCACCAGCGTCGGGCGAGCGATGCCATCGGTCTTGCCTTCGCCCGGCGGGCCGAGCGCGAGCACGTTCTGCGTATCGTTGTGCACGAGCAATCGTCCGGGGCGCCCGAAGAGCGCCTTGCGCTGCCCGAGCACGATGCCGTGCTCTGCATGCGAGAGCGCCGATCGACGGATGTCGCGCGCACTCGCCCACCCGGCCGCACCGTGCAGATCCGAGTTCTTGCGATCGCGTGTCCACCAAAGCGCCAGGACAATGAAGAGCGCGACCGCACCACCGGCTTCCCACGGCAGGCGCCCTCGTTCCGCCGTGAATATCTCGCGTAACGCTGCCGGTTCGTTGGGGCGCGGTAGCACCCAGGGTTGCCCTATGAACGGCCCCTCGAGATTCAGTTGTTCGTCGTACGTGAACATCCAGCCGTACGAAGCCCAGGGCGCATAGATCTTGCCGATAACTGGCTGCCCGAGGGCTGGTGCATACCCGGCCCGCCGCGCGATACTCTGCGTCTCGAAACTCAGCATCGCCAGAAAGATCGCAACCGCGACCAGTAACGCAAGGAACGCCCCGCGCCCGTCCTTTGGTGCAGCTACCTGCTTGGCCATCTATCGCTCCCATCCGTCGTTGTCACGCGTGTGTTCCATCTCTCTTGTTATCGAACTCCTGTTCGTGTTTCTTAACGCCTCCGCCTCGCGCAGCAGCTCGGCGTCGCGCCCCTCGGCACGCACCCTCAACCCGCGATCGAGCGCCGCTGCCATCGCCTGCTGTTTGAACGCCTCGCTGCCGGTGAAGGTCAGTTCCTCCCAGCCCTTCACCTCCGCAAGGTCGAGCATGCCGCGAATCTCTACCTCGTTGCCCTGCCGCGCCACAATCAAAC
>JBMFXH010000296.1:0-2087 GCA_049964475.1 Vulcanimicrobiaceae bacterium | reverse complement strand
GATCGTAGACACCGCGGAAACGTTCGCCGTTGCCGAGCGGCCAATTCATCGGGAACGCGGCGATACCGAGCACCGACTCGAGCTCATCGAGCAGTTCGAGCGGGTCGCGGCTGGGGCGATCCATCTTATTGATGAACGTAAAGAGCGGAATACCGCGCTCGCGGCAGATCGCAAAGAGCTTCTTCGTCTGCGGCTCGACACCACGCGCTGCGTCGATAAGCATCACCGCGCTATCGGCGGCCATCAGCGTTCGGTAGGTATCTTCGCCAAAATCTTGATGCCCCGGCGTGTCGAGCAGATTGATCGTATGATCGCGATAGGGAAATTGCAGCACGGTCGAGGTGATCGAGATGCCGCGCTCGCGCTCCAACTCCATCCAGTCGCTGGTTGCCGAGCGACGCGCGCGGCGCGCGGCGACCTGCCCCGCGACGTGAATCGCGCCTCCGTAGAGCAGCAACTTTTCGGTGAGCGTGGTTTTCCCGGCATCGGGGTGGGAGATAATCGCGAAGGTGCGTCGCTCGCGGACGCGTGTTTCGAGTTCGTTCACGGTTGAGCTACCAGTTTATAGACGCGCAGCTCGGGGCCCCCTTCCGGGCCTCGCGCAAGCAAGAAAAGGCGCGACGCGCTCCGGTAGAGCTCGGCGGGTGCCGGGACCGAGATCCGTTCGTTGCCACGTTCGACCACGAGGCTCGCCGTACCGATGATGATACGGCAACTTCCAAACGAAAGCGTACGCCCCGAGGCGAATCGATGCGCGTCGGCTGGCAGATGCGCGCGTACGTAGGCCTCCGAGCCGGTGCTTTTCTCTACCTCCTCGAAACAACGCGGCTGCGCGGCGAGCGCCCACACCCCGCGCGCATCGACCGCACCGTGCGCGACATGCGAGATGCGCTTATCGCGATAGGGTTTCGGGGGCGCCGGCACGGTGGTGGCGGCGACGTGTATCTGCAGTCGATGGAGGCGCGCGATCGACGTGACGACGATCAGCGTTCCCATGACGATAACGATCGCTAAGAAAAACGAGATCGTCATGCGCGCAGCGATAGGCGAACGCGCGCGACCGCGATGGCGTAATCGGCGGCTCCATAGTAGATGTCGAAGGCGCGTTCGCCGAATTGCGGCAGCGGCTCGATGCCGGTAGGGAAAACGACATTATCGACGACGCCGTGACATTCGTATGGTTCGGTCGCCGTGAGAAACGGCGCCGGCGAACGATAAAGCACGCGGTCGGGGCGCTCGTAATCGTGGACGACGATCCCGGCGTTGTATGAGAAACGCGGATGGATACCATCGACTCGCCGCAGGTCGACACCGTGATAGACCGAGAGCCAACCTTCGGGGACCCGGATCGGCGGCGTTCCAGCGCCTACTTTGATGCGCCCCCATGCCGCGTCGGGCGAGAGCACGAGCGCCGATTCGCGCACCTGCAATAATGCACGAAGGTCGCGTTTAACGCTCTCGAGCGGAATGTATGCAATGCGAATCGATTCGCGTTGATCGTAGGGCATGGCGCGAATGAGCGGAATTGCCGCGACACCGTTGACCGCCGAGAGACGAAGCATCGGGCGGTGGTAGAACGCAAGCGAGAGATGCCCTTCGGGCGAGAGCACCGGTTCGGGAAAGAACGCCGCGTCTTTATCATCGTGGTCAGGTAAACCGGCCGCACCGAAATCCACCAGCCCGAGCCGTTCGTAGGTAATCCCACTCTGCGAATACGCTAACGCAATACGTGCGCCGCGCGGGCCGTAGGCAGTATAGGCCATAACGTACGCGTCGAGCGCGGGAATATAGGTAACGCGCGGATCCTCGCAGCCCCACCCGTGCGCGGCACGTAATTCGTACGGCAGCGTCGGTTCGAGCGCGTAGCCTTCGTCGATCGCCGTGTATCCGCCCGCAAGGCGAAAACGCCCGATGCGCGAGACATTTCCCGCGGCTACCATGCGCGGAAAGAGTAAGCGCTCGCCGTTTCGGGCTTGCACGAACGCCGGGTTGAGCATTCCCTCGGCAGCATCGCTGCGCCCGTCGGGAGTTAGCACGAGGCCGCGGCGTTCGATCTGAACGTCGTAGAAAAAACTCGTCGTCGCGAC
>JBMFXH010000295.1:0-2089 GCA_049964475.1 Vulcanimicrobiaceae bacterium | reverse complement strand
CGGCCTGACGCGGCTGCTCGTTGGGTTAGGGATCCGTTACGTCGGCGAGCAAACGGCGGCGATTCTCGCGCGCGATTTTCGCACGATGGAAGCGCTTGCGGGCGCCGATGAGGAGAGCCTTCGGCGCAGCGAGGGGATCGGGCCGGAGGTCGCCGCGAGCGTTCGCCTCTTTTTCGCGCAGAAGCGCAACCGCGATGCAATCGCGGCGCTCGCTGCGGCAGGCGTCGAGATGGAGGAGCGCGGCGTCGCGCCGGTCGCCGATTCGGCACTCAAGGGCAAACGCTTCGTGTTGACGGGAACGCTTGCATCGATGACGCGCGACGAAGCGAAGGCCGCACTCGAGGCACTCGGTGCGCGCACCAGCGATTCGGTGAGCGGCAAGACCGATTTCGTCGTCGCGGGTGAGGAGGCGGGGAGCAAGCTTCAACGCGCTCGAGAGCTCGACGTTCCGGTGATCGATGAAGAGACGTTTCGCCGAATTCTTACGGAAGCGCGTTCCCCAACGCCTCGATGATATCGCCGGCGACGACGCCGATCCGTCGTTGACGCTGCGCCGCTTGCCCCGCGCGACCGTGCCAAAACGCACCGAGCGCTCCGGCGGTAAACGGCGTGCAACCGCGCGCGAGCAGCGCGCCGACGATTCCGGTCAGCACGTCGCCGCTCCCCGCGGTCGCCAAGGCATTGGTGCCGCTGGGATTGATCGCGGTGGTTCGGCCGTCATCGACGAGCGTATCGCGACCTTTGAGCAGCGTGGTGATCCCCGTCCGTTCGACAAACGAACGGAGCCGCGCGACGCGCGTTCCCTCGCGCACGCTCCCTTCGCCGGAGAGACGCGCGAACTCACCTTCGTGCGGCGTGAGAATCGCCGTTCGCCCGCGGAGAATATCGAGATGCTTGGCGAGGTGGAAGAGTGCGCTTGCATCGACGAC
Organism: Vulcanimicrobiaceae bacterium; assembly: GCA_049964475.1. Lineage (GTDB taxonomy): Bacteria > Vulcanimicrobiota > Vulcanimicrobiia > Vulcanimicrobiales > Vulcanimicrobiaceae > JABEUX01. The sequence goes on along the minus strand of JBMFXH010000295.1, from coordinate 1,160 downwards.
GGTCGGCAAGGTGGTGTTGGCTAAGCGAGCGCGCACGAGCTTGCCGACGTTCTCGGAGAGCCCGAGCCCGGGACCGATTGCAAGCGCGGAATGACGCGCTTCGAGATCGTGCAAGAGCGCGCTTGCTTCATCGGGGTCGTCGGGGATGGCAACGACGATCTCTTCGAGCAGATGCGCGCGCAGCGCGGCGACCGCGGCGGTCGGCGCGGCGACGGTGACGTAGCCGGCACCGGCGCGTGCCGCCGCGCGCGCGCAGAGCACGGCGGCGCCGGGGAATTGCTCGCTCCCCGCGATCGCGAGGAGGCTTCCCGCCGAGCGCTTATCGGCGCGTTCCTCGCGCTGCGGCATCGCCGCAAAGGCGCTCGCGCCGTCGAGGGTGACGAAGCGCGCGGGAATCTCCGCGAGCAATTCGGGCGGGAAACCGATATCGGCGAGAACGAGCCTACCCACGAATGCACGCGCTGGATCGAGCAGATGTGCGGGAACGAGCGCACCGAGCGCGACCGTCAGCTGCGCGCGGACGGCGATCCCGGGAACCGCGCCGGTGCCCGCTTCGAGGCCGGTCGGGAGATCGATCGCAACGCAGGGAACCGCACGCCGTTGGAGCGCGGCGATCGCGTCGCAGACGGTTGCATCGAGCGGGAGCCGCGCGCCCGACCCATAGAGGCCGTCGACGAAGAGCTCGGCGCGCGCCAGGGCGGCATCGCGAGCATCGCCGTCGTGCCACGCGATCCTGCGGACGCCCGATTGCGCCGCGCGCTCCTCCGCATCGGCACGTGCTGCGGAACGTTTGCCGGTGGGAAGCTCCACGACGATGCGTTCGTGCTGTTGCTCTAACGAAGCGAGTGCTGCGAACGCATCGCCGCCGTTATTCCCCGGCCCCGCGAGAGCGACGACGCGTCCGCCGCGCGGCAGAAGCTCGTCGATGCAGGCCGCTATCCGCGCGCCCGCGATGCGCATCAGCGCGATTTCGCCGACGCGCTCGCAGGATGCGGCGTCGAGTGCACGCAGTTGCTCGGGGAGCAGAACGGGAATCATCGTTCGAAGATGACGACGGCAGCAGCGGTCGTTGCGGTGTGCGTGATCGTCAAGTGGATGTGCGCGATCGCGCGCTCTTCGAAAAGCGTGCGCGCGACACCGTGCAAAACGATCGCCGGCCG
>JBMFXH010000294.1:0-2093 GCA_049964475.1 Vulcanimicrobiaceae bacterium | reverse complement strand
GTCGGCGAGGCCACAGGTCTGTGAGCCGGCGAGGGTCACGACGGTGCCGCTATTCGCGGTACCGTTTCCCGGGGTCACCGAGCGAACGGCACAATTCGTGGTGTCGGTAACGTAGAGATCGCCGGTCGCCGAATCGTAGGCGATACCTGCGACACCATTAAGGCGGACGGAGGTGCCGGTGCCGTCGGTTAACCCGGAGTAGAAGGGCTTGCCGGCGATCGTCGTGGTGAGCGTTTCGAACGCGAGCGGCACGGTCGCCGAGAGCGGCGAACCCGCCGACGCGGTCGCAGGCGTCGCCGTTACGGAGAAGGTCCCCGAACCAGGGGCGAGCACATTCACGGTAAATTCGTTAGGATTCGCGGCGTTCGGCGCAACGGTGCTTCCCAAACCCGGGGTCGCACCCGTTATCGAGGCGGCGAGCGTCGGTGCACCGGGACCGATGATGATATTGCCATCCGCGTCGAGGGGAGCGACGGAGAGCGGGATCGAGACCGCACCCGCGACCTGTAGCCCCGTGGAAACGGAGCCGGATATGCCGGTGCCGCTGCCCAAAACGGAGACCTGCAGTAAGGCGGGCACCCCTGCAAGCGTGACGTTAATCGAGTTCGTTTGATTCGCTACAATCGATTGCGTCACCGCATTCGTGGAGAGGACGTTCCCAGTTCCGCCGAGGCCATCGTAAGTGACGAACGTGAACGTATGCGAGCCTGCGGGCGCAGCGATCGGGACGGTGCAGGTGAGCGCACTGAGCGGGCCGCCGACGCTGCAATTCGGAGAGCCCGGCGTGAGGTTCTGCGCGGCCGGCGTCCCACCGTCGATCGCCACCGTTAACGATTGCGTCGAGGGCGATACGTATGCGGGCGTTCGCGATCCTGTCGAAGCCGCCGTGCGCTGCGGAATGGTAATCACGAGTCGCGCATCGACCATAGGAAGCGTGTTTTCTGCACCGGGAAGAGTTGCGTTGCCGGAGCTACCGCCGCAGCCGACGAGTGCGAGCGAAAGAGCGACGCTCGCGGCAAAGATCAAACGTTTCATAGCTGCACCTGTCGGATCGTGTAGTTATCATCGCCAACGTAGAGCGAGTTGTTCGTCGGGTCGTAGGCAGGAAAATACGGATAATTAAAGCGAGCGATCGTGCCGATGCCGTCGGCGAACGTGCACTCCAAGTTATTGCCGCCCGCGATCGTCGTCACCACGCCGCTATTCGCGGTGCCATTCCCCGGCGTTACTTGCCGCAGGTTGCAATTGTTATCGTCGGAGACGTAGAGATCGCCGTCGGTGGGATCGTAAGCGATCCCGTTGAGATTGGCCGCAAACTGCGCCGCCGCTCCGGTACCATCGACGAAACCGCAGGTACTGTTGCTTCCGGCGATCGTCGTCACGACACCGCTGTTCGCGCTGCCGTTTCCGGTCGTTACCTGCCGCACCGAACAGTTATCCGTGACATAGAGATCGCCGTTCGCCGAATCAACGGCAACGCCCTCAATGTTATCAAACGTCGCACTCGTTCCGGTGCCGTCGGTCGACGCGCAGCTCGACGGATTGCCGGCGATCGTGATAACGACGCCGCTATTGAGCGTACCGTTGCCCGGGTCGATCTGCCGAACCGTGCAGCCACTCTCGTCGGTAACATAGAGATCGTGGGTCGCGGCATCGTAGGCGATGCCATTGGGAAAATGGAGCTGCGCTCCGGTTCCGGTGCCGTCGACCTCGCCGCAGAGGGTGTAATTACCGGCGATCGTCGTGACGACCCCACTGTTCGCGGTGCCGTTCCCCGGCGTTATTTGGCGAATGCTACAGCCGTCTGCAACGTAGAAATCGCCGTTCGTCGAATCGTATGCGATGCCATCGGGATAATTGAACTCCGCTCCAGTGCCGGTTCCATCGACGTAGCCGCAGGCCAAGGGATTCCCGGCGATCGAGGTGACCGTAGCGCTATTCGCCGTTCCATTACCCGGCGTGACTTCCCGAATCATGCAACTATCGACCACGTAGATGTTGCCGTTTGCGGAATCGAAGGCCACGCCGTATGGACTGCTAAACTCCGCACTCGTCCCGGTACCGTCGACGAACCCCGTTACGCCCGCCTTGCC
>JBMFXH010000293.1:0-2117 GCA_049964475.1 Vulcanimicrobiaceae bacterium | reverse complement strand
CGATCGGGCTCGAGCCCTCGGGCCTCGCGTCGGATGCCTGGACCGAGTTCGATATCGCCGGCACGACCTTCGGGATCGGCGCCTTCGCGCAGGTAGGTACGCCGGGGAGTGCGGGGGCGCTCGCGCTCGAGCTCGACGACCTTCCCGCGATGCGCGCGCGGCTGCTTACCCAGGGAATCGAGGTTAGCGAGCCCTTCGAGACGCCGATCTGCTGGATCTCCCAACTCCGGGATCCCGACGGCAATACGATCACCCTGCACCAGCGCAAGGCGACCTAGGCGAGCGCTACGGGATCCGTACCGCCTCGTATATCGTTCGAAAGGCTCGGGCGACATCGACGTCGTTCCAATTGCCGTTATGATTGTCGAGCATCGAGGCGGTGAGCTCGGCGGCGATCCGCTTGAGTTCGACCTCTCGATCGGTGGTCGTCGGCATGGTACCTCATCTTCTGTTGAATGGCGATTTTGGGCTCTCGCCCCTTTGATACCTTGACGGCGGGGCGCCTCCTCTGTATAGTACCGAGGTTGTGGCGCTAGCGTCGACCGCGGCTTTCTGTCGCGCGTCGTAAGAGATAAGAAGCAATACGCTAGGCACAGTTGTTATAACACACTTTTAGGACGAGGATACGATGAAGAACATCCTTGGCCGCAAGGTTGGGATGACGAGCGTGTTCACCGAAGACGGCCGGTACGTACCGGTCACGGTGATCGAAGCCGGTCCCTGCACGGTGGTCGAGCGTCGAACCAAAGAGCAACATGGCTACGATGCCGTGGCGCTCGGTTTCGGCGCAATTAAAAAGCACCGCGTTACCCGTGCCCTTGCCGGACATTTTAAGAAACAGGGCGTCGAAGCGACGCGCTTTATTCGCGAATTTCGCGAGGGCATCGACGGGCTCGATGTCGGAGCGAGCGTGACCGTTGCGAATTTCGAACCCGGAGATCGCGTCGACGTCGTCGGCGTCTCGAAGGGACACGGATTCGCCGGCGGCATGAAGCGGCATAATTTCAAGGGCGGCAATCAGACCCACGGGTCGATGATCCATCGCCAGCCCGCCAGCAACGGCGATACGAACGCGGGGCACACGCACCGCGGTAGCCGTCGGCCGGGGCACTATGGCGTCGACCGCACCACGCATCAGAATCTCGAGATCGTCCGTGCCGACAGCGAGCGCAACTTGCTGCTCGTTCGCGGCCCGATCCCCGGGCCGAAGAACGCGCTCGTCGTCGTTCGCTCCTCGGTAAAACGTGCGAAGAGCGCGGAGGCGAAGGCATAGAGATGGCGCAAGTAATCGATACCAAAGGAAAAGTTCTGCGCGATGAGGCGACTCCGTCGTTTCTCAGCGGCGCGAACGAAGGCAAGGGGCACGTCCTCTACCGCGCCGTCCATCGCGAATTCGCAAATCCCCGCGCCGGCACTGCGTCGACGAAAAAACGCGACGAAGTATCGGGCGGCGGTCGGAAGCCGTGGAAGCAGAAGGGAACCGGGCGCGCTCGCCAAGGTTCTACCCGCTCCCCACAGTGGCGCCACGGTGGCGTGGTTTTCGGACCTCAGCCGCGGAGCTACGTCGAAGATCTCAATAAGAAGGAGCGCCGCGTCGCTTTCCTCGCCGCGCTCGCGCAGCGCTTCACCGAGGACGCGGTCACGTTCCTCGATCTCGGCGATTTCGCCCTCACGAAAACTGCACAGGCTGCGGCGTTGCTCTTCGGCTCGGCGAAAGCCGCGAAGGCCGGCCCGCGGACGCTCGTCGTCTCTTCGGCAACCGAACCGAACTCCGCCGCGCTCGCGCTCGTCTGTCGGAATCTCACCCGCGTCGGCGTCACGCACGACGGCGCGATCGACGTGAAAGACCTGCTGCGTCACGAGCGCGTGATCTTCACGACGGCGGCATTCGAGGCGCTTCGCGCCCGTCTCGCTCCGAAGGAGAACGCATAATGGACGCACGCGACATCATCCTTTCGCCGCGTATTACCGAAAAGTCGATGGCGAATTCGATCGGCCATCAGTACACGTTTGTCGTTCATCCGTCGGCGACGAAGACGCAGATCCGTCACGCCGTCGAGGAGATTTTCTCGGTGAACGTTGAGAAGATCAACACGATCAACGTGCGCGGGAAGGCC
>JBMFXH010000292.1:0-2171 GCA_049964475.1 Vulcanimicrobiaceae bacterium | reverse complement strand
CGGGGTTCGGCGAGCAGCTCCCGCCCGATCGCGGCGCGCGCGCGGTCGTCGAGCGGTGCGAGCAGCGATCCGCGCAACGAGCAACCGTGGGCTGCCGCCACGGCGAGCGCGACGGTGCGAACCGCGCCGCTGGGGGTGCGTTCGGGATCCCATGTAAGAACGAGGCCGTCGGAAAGCGTCTTGAGCGTGGTCCCGGGTGGAAAGCTGCGCGCACCCGCGGTTGCGAGAAACGCCGACAAGGCGCCCGAGTCGCTTGGTTGAATCTTCCAGGCAATGAGCGATGGAACGGTTTTCGCGGCGGAGGAGCGGTTCACGGCTCCCTATCCGTTAGCCGCGCGAACCGCCTTCTCTTGCGCGTGAGCGAAACTCTCTTCGCATTGGTCGTTTCGGTCGGCCGAAATTCGGCCTGGGTTGCGCTGGAGGGCGAGCCGGGAATCCGCCTCGCGCAGATTCGGCGCAGTAGCGGTGCGCGTTCGATGCCGGTGCCGGGGGATCGCGTGCGCGTGAGCCCGCTCGATGAATCGGTGGTCGTTATCGACGCGATCGAATCGCGGGATCGATTGCTCGCCCGGCGCACCGTTGCCGGACGCGAGAAAGCGCTCGCGGCGAACGTCGAGTTATTGGTGACGGTGACCTCGCTTGCCGCGCCGCCGCCGCGCACGATCGTTCTCGACCAGTTGTTGGTGTACGCGCACTTCGAGGAGATCGCTGCGCTCGTTGTTTTTACGAAGGCCGACCTCGCGCCGAGCCCCTCGCCGCTGCCCGCGCTCTATACGTCGCTTGGGTATCGCTGCCTATCGATCGATGCCAAGCACGGTGCGGGGATCGAGGAGTTTCGCGCCGCGCTTGACGGATCGCGCTCGCTCTTAGTCGGCGTCTCGGGGGTCGGGAAATCGAGCATCTTCCGTTGGATGGGCGGCGAGAACGAGATCGGCGATCTCTCGCGCTTCGGGTTAGGGCGACAGACGACGACCGCCGCGCGCCTGGTGCGGCTCGAGCCCGGGTTTCTCATCGATTCCCCGGGCGTCGCCGATTTCGGGCTGGGGAAGGTAACGCCGAGCGAACTTGCGCCGGCGTTTCCGGAGTTCGTCGCGGCGGGGCGTTGCCGCTTCGCCGATTGCTCGCATCGCAGCGAACCCGATTGCGCGATTCGCTCCGCAGTTGCGCGGGGCGAGATCGCCGCGTCGCGATACGAGAGCTACACGCGGTTTTTAAGCGAAGGGTAACGTCCCCTCGTTCCCGCCCGTTAGCGCGGCGCTTAGTAACAAGAGGTTTGGTCGACTTCGTGGATCGTGTTGTCGTCGTTCACGACGATCACCGCGTAGCCGTACCGAATGCCGTCCCGATCGCATTGATGCGGTTTAAATTCAAACGGGGCGAGGGACCCGCCCATATGCCTCATATGCAGCCCCGCGCTGCGATATGTGCGCATCCGATACAGCACATTCACCTCGAAGCAGCAGGCATCGGTGATAAAGGCCTTGCCGGGCGCGATGCGGGCAACTTGGATGGGATGCCCAATGAACGACTTGTTTTCTAAGAGGACAGAAAGCTCGTGGCTCGTGTGGTTATGAACGACGATGACACCGTGGCGCAGGTTAACGGCGAGCGCCGGACGTGCGAATAACAGGACCGCTGCGAGGGCGGCGACCAATATCGAAAACCGCCTCATTCTGGATCCTCCTTAAAGCTGGCACGCTACTGTAGAGTGGTATTGATTAGACAGTATGCAGATCGAGTCTTGCAACGCTCGAATCCCGAACGCGGTTTTTGAGCGAAAACTGATGGCGCGGGGGCGCGCCGTACCGTACAGTAGGCCTCATGCCTCGTTTACTACGTGCGTTGCTCGTGCTGCCGTTTGCACTTCTTCCGCTCTCTGCAGGGGCGGCGATCGATGCGAACACGCATCTGCCAGCGGTGCCCATGCAAGGTGCGACGGCGCTCGCGACGACGTGGGCGAAGGGCGAACTCCCGGGGAGCCGCTTTACCGATATCGTCACGCGCGCGCGCGCGGCGGCGGGGCTCGCGGTGAAGACGAGCCTGCTCTATAACGATCGGAACCTCTACGTTCGCTTTCAGGTCAAGCAGCGCGGCCTCCCGATTACGGCCACGCAACGGACCGACGACGTCGGCTTCGGAACCGATGATTTCGTCGGCATCGGGATCGACCC
>JBMFXH010000291.1:0-2178 GCA_049964475.1 Vulcanimicrobiaceae bacterium | reverse complement strand
CGCATGAAGAAGGCTTCGGCCTCTTCCTTGCCGCCGTGGCGATAAGGCGTGGCGACGAGTTCTTCGCCTTTCGGTGTCGTCAGCCGACGGAACAGATCGGGCCAGACGCCGCCGAGTAAGCCGAAACCGAAGGAGGGGAAATACCACGGATCGGCCGTCGAGATCGTGCGCAGGCCGACCGGAGTCGTAAAGTCACTCTCCGAGAGACGCTTGAGAATCACGTTGCGCTCGCCTGCGTCGGCGACGTTGAAGAGCACCGGGAAGATCTCGTCGGCGGTAAAGCTATCTTGAAAATCGCCGTTCTGGTCGATGTTGAGGACGAACCCTCCGGTGTCGTCGTCGAAGAGATGATTCATCGTCGCTTCTCGCAGCGATTGCGCCTCGTCGGAATAGCGTTTCCAGGCATCGTGGTCACCCGCTACCGCACAGAGTACCGCTGCGGCTTCGAGCGCAAAAACGCCCTCGCTGTTGATCTCGGTCACCGCTCCGTCGAGCTTGTAATACGGGATGATGTTGCGCCACGAACTGATGCCGTACATATCGACACCTTTCGCCTTCCCGAAGAGCAGCCCGCGCTCGTCGCGCTGGGTGAGCAAGTAGTCGGCGAGTTGGCGAACGATCGACACGCACGAGCGCACCCACGCTTCGTCGAGCGTCGCGTTATAATGGTGCAGCATCGCGATGCAGTGTAATGGCGTATCGTCGTTGATGTTGAGATCGTATGCGGTCTTATAAGCGTTGACGCCGCGAACGTATTCGATCATCAGCCCGCTCTCTTCGATATGCTGGTTAAACACTTCGATTGCGTCGCGGCTGAATTCGGGCATGAAATAGTCGAAACCGTGTACGAACCACGACGTGTCACGCGAGACCAAGATATCCGAGGGCGGGGAGTTCGTCGAACCCCAGCCGATGGGATACTCTTTGATGATGCGCAGCATGTTCGCCTTCGCCCAGACGACGCCGCGCGATATTCGCTGCGATGGGGTCAGAAACCGAGCATCTGCGAGCCTTTTGGCGAAATAGCGTTGCGTGTCGTGCAACGCCTTTGAATCGTTGAGCAGATCGTTGAAACGCGGACGAAGATCGAGTTCGCCGTCTTTGTGAAAGACGACGGCGAGCCGCAGCAGCGAACGGGCGCCGGGCTCGACGGTGATGCGATATTCCATCGCACCGAAAATACGCCCGCGCACGCTCGACGTGCGTGCCGAATCGCCGCCTTCGACGAAAGCCTCCACGACCGCATCTTCTTCCAACAACGTTCCGCTTCGCATCTGCGCGAGCAGCGCTTGTTCGCGAACCGAGACGGTTGCCGCATAGGGCTCGCGCGAGCCGCCCCACCAGCGCTGCGCGCCCAACGTCGAGTTCACCGCGTGAATGCTGCCGTCGACGACGCCGGCATCGACATCGGCCTCGGTCTCTCCGTAGAAACGCTGACCGACGAGAAGTGCCCACGGGAAAACGGCGACCTCCACTGCCGTGTCGCCGGGATTATAGAGCGTGAGATCGACCACGAATGCGACGCTGCGATCGAACTTCGGGCCGTGCGGCACGTAGAACGCCTCGGTTACGTGAATCCGTTCGCCGAGGGTAAACTCCGAGAGTTGCGCGTACGGAAGAAAGGTAAACGTGCGCTCGATCTCATGCGGAAAATAGGTAACGCCGACATCGCGCAGACGATAGGCGATCTGATGCGTTCCGAAGATAATGCGATCGCTATCGGCATCCCAAAGGCCGCGCACGCCGGCCTTTGCCGTCGATTGGGCGTACGACTTGAAGTTCCCCAGCAGGAGACCGTATGGAGTCTCGCGTTCGTGCATGACATAGGCGCAGAACTCGTTCCGCTGGGCATCATAACTCGAACGCATATCCGCTCTATTCGCCCAGGAAGCCCGCGCTCTTTCGACAATCGTCAACTCCGACGATGAATCGCTCGCTCCTTTTGGCTCCGGCAAAAGTCAACCTTACCCTCGAGGTGCTCGGCAAGCGCCCCGACGGTTATCACGCACTTCGCTCGCTCATGGTGCCGATCGCGCTCTACGACGAGATCGAGATCGAGCCGGCGGAGCGTTTGCTCTTCACCTGCGACGATCCGACGCTCGCCGACGATGGAAATCTCGTACTACGCGCGGCACGTGCAATCGGCATCGTCGATTTTCGGATCGCGCTGCGGAAGCG
>JBMFXH010000290.1:0-2194 GCA_049964475.1 Vulcanimicrobiaceae bacterium | reverse complement strand
GCGCGGCCCAGAGGACGATCAATCCGAGGATATAGGCCAGCGTAAACGCCGAGAAGACCGATTCGCGCTCGCGACGCTGCGACATGTCGAGGTCGGAGATGCGATCGCTCGCATAGAGCCAGAAGACGTAGATCATCGGGAGCAGCGAGGTGAAGGTCGTCGAGAGAAAGAGCAGCTTCCAAAACTCGACCGTGGAGCGCGCCGTCTGGCTCGAAAGGATAACGAAGAGGGCCAGGGCGCAGAGAAACGGGTTGAAGATCGTCGAGAGAATGCGGGCAAGGTCGCGCCAGACATTCCGGGTGCGCTCGGGGAGCAGATGTACCGAGGGGTCGATCACCCGGCCGAAATGCGACCTAGCGAACCCTCCTCCCTCCGAGAGCGGTTCCAGGGAAAGAGTGCCCGCCGGGGCTTACCCACATCGTTCACGAATCGGAAGCACGCGATATGCTCGAAAAAATCAACTCCCCCGCCGATATCAAGGGGCTCGACCGCGACGAACTCGCGCTGCTGGCGCGCGAGATCCGCGACCTGCTGGTGGTTACCTGTTCGCGCAACGGCGGGCACCTCGCGCCGAATCTTGGCGTCGTCGAGCTCACGCTCGCGCTCCATCGCGTCTTCGATGCGCCCAACGATAAGATACTTTGGGATGTCAGCCACCAGAGTTACGTCCACAAAATTCTTACCGGCCGTCGCGAACTTTTCTCGACGTTGCGACGGGGCGGCGGCATCTCGGGCTTTGCCATGCGCTCCGAATCGCCCTACGATGCCTTCGGTGCCGGACACGCCAGCACGTCGGTCTCCGCTGCTTTAGGAATGGCGATCGCGCGCGACCGCCGCGGCGGCAGCGAGCGCGTGGTCGCAGTTCTCGGCGACGGTGCGCTCACCGGCGGGCTGGCATACGAGGCGCTCAATAATGCCGGCCATCTCCAGAGTAATCTCATCGTCGTCCTCAACGACAACGAGATGTCGATTGCACCGAACGTCGGCTCGATCGCATCGTATCTCTCGGTTCTTCGCAGTAAACCACTCGTCAATTATGCACGCGAAAAAGCAAAAGACGTCCTGCACCACCTACCGTTCGGTGGGACCGCGCGCAAAGCGATCGCAAGCGCAGAGGTTGCGGCGGTGCGCTTCGTCGCTCCGGCGGAAAAGACGGCGGTGATTTTCGAAGAGCTCGGCTTCCGCTATCTCGGTCCGTTCGATGGGCACCATCTCGAGACGGTCGAGGCGGCGCTGCACGCCGCTGCCGGGATCGAAGGGCCGGTGCTCGTACACGTTCGCACGGTGAAAGGGAAGGGCTACGAACCGGCGGAGCGCGATGCGCGAACCTTCCATGGTTGCGGAGCTTTCGATATTGAGAACGGGAAACTCGAGATGAAAGAGGGCGCCCGGCCGACGTTTTCCGATGCCTTCGCGCGTGCCCTTATCGAGGTTGCGGAGCGCGACGAGCGCGTGATCGCGATTACCGCAGCGATGCCCGATGGGACGAAGCTCTCGAAATTCGCGCAACGGTTCCCGGAGCGCTATTTCGATGTCGGTATCGCCGAGGCGCATGCCGTCTGTTTCGCTGCCGGTGCGGCGGCAGACGGCATGCGACCGGTCTGTGCGATCTATTCGACATTCTTGCAACGTGCGTACGACCAGATCGTTCACGATGTTGCGGTGCAAGGGTTGCCGGTGATCTTCGCGCTCGATCGTGCCGGCGTCGTCGGGGACGATGGCCCGACGCATATGGGGCTCTACGATATCGCGTATCTGCGTACGCTGCCGAATTTTACGATACTTGCACCGCGCTCCGAAGAGGAGCTGCGTCCGATGTTGAAGTTCGCGTTGGATTGCAACGGACCGGTAGCAATCCGCTATCCGCGTGGTTCGAGTAGCGGCCGCACGCTCGATCCTCCGGCGCCGATCGAACGCGGCAAGAGCGAGTTGCTACGTGCCGGGAGCGGAGTCGCGATCTTCGCGCTCGGGAATACCGTCGATATCGCGATGGACGCCTACGCGTTGCTGGAGAGCGGTGAATACGGCGATCTTCGCGCTTCGCTGCCGACGATCTATAGCGCGCGCTTCGTGGCGCCGCTCGACCGCGAGGCGCTCCTCGCCTGCGCGCGGAGCCACGATCTGCTGATCACGCTGGAGGAGCACAGCCTTGCCGGCGGCTTCGGCTCCGCGGTGCTCGAGGCGCTCTCCGACG
>JBMFXH010000289.1:0-2195 GCA_049964475.1 Vulcanimicrobiaceae bacterium | reverse complement strand
AAGCGAGATCGAACACGTCATCTTCGGCGAGGTGCTGCAAGCCGGCGTCGGGCAGAACCCCGCGCGCCAAGTGCTCTATAAGAGCGGTCTGGCAAAGACGGTAACTGCAGAAACCGTCAACAAAGTCTGCGCTTCGGGAATGCTCGCTGCGGTCAATGCGATGCGCCTCATCAACGGCGGCGCGAACAGCGTCGTCGCCGCAGGCGGAATGGAATCGATGAGCAACGCGCCGTATTTGCTCAAAGATGCGCGCAGCGGCTATCGCTTCGGCGACGGCACGTTGATCGACGCGATGATTCACGACGGGCTGTGGGATTGCTATTTCGGCATGACGATGGCGACGCAGGGCTCGAAGGTTGCCAACGAGCTCGGGCTCACGCGCGAAGCGCAAGATGCGTTCGCATACGAAAGTCATCGCCGCGCGCATGCAACGGCGCAAGCCGGCGGCTATGCCGACGAACTCATTGCGGTGAAGGTTGCCACGAAAGCGCGCGGTCGCATCGTGCGCGATGCGCTGCCTGCCCGCGGACGGGAACGTATTCCCGCAACCGTCGGCGCGCCGATGAACGCATTCGACCATCATCCATCGGCCGAGTTCACCTTCGACTTCGAGAAATACACACCGTTCGTTACCGGCGACGTGCCGTTTACGGCCGTCGATCGCGATGAAGCGGTGCGCGCCGACGCGAGCTTGGAATCGATGGCAAAATTGAAACCGCTCGAACGTGACGGAACGATCACCGCCGGAAACGCACCAGGCGTCAATGACGGCGCTGCGGCGTTGATTCTCGCGCATGCGGATTACGCGCGCGAACATGGCCACGCCGCGCTTGCGACGCTGGTCGATCACGCAACCGTTGCGTGGGATGCCCCGTACATCGCGCTGACGCCGGCGATGGCCGCGCAGGCGCTGCTGGCGAAGCACGGCTTGCGCGCAAGCGATATTCACGTCTGGGAGATTAACGAGGCGTTCGCGAGCGTCGCGCTGACCTCGGCGAACCGTCTGGGAATCGATCCCGAGAAGATCAATCTTCGCGGCGGTGCGATCGCGATGGGGCACCCCATCGGTGCTTCGGGAGCGCGCATTCTCGGCACCGTGATCGCGCAGCTGCGCAAGCGCGGCGGCGGGTTGGGAATCGCAACGATCTGCTCGGGCGGCGGGCAGGGCGATGCCGTTCTCGTGCGCGTCGACTAAACGATGGCGTTTCGCATTGCCGTCATCGGCGCCGGACAGATGGGCGCCGGCATCGCCGAGGTGGCCGCTCGTAGCGGCCACACCGTGCTTCTGCACGATCGCAGCGACGAATTGATCGCTCGCGGTATCGCCAACATCGAGAAAAATCTCGCGCGCGCCGTCGAGAAAGGCCGCATCGATGCCGCCGGGCGCGACGCGGTCGTCGCCCGTATCGAGCGCATGCCGAGCATCGACGCACTCGATGTCGATCTCGCGATCGAAGCGGCGACCGAAGCGCTCGACCTCAAGCTCGCGCTCTTCGCGCGGCTCGATGCCGCAACGCCCGCCGACGCGATTCTCGCCTCGAACACCTCGTCGATCTCGATCACCACGCTCGGCGCGGCGACCAAGCGCCCCGAACGCGTTATCGGGATGCACTTCATGAATCCGGTGCCGGTGATGGCGCTCGTAGAGATCATTCGCGGCATCGCGACATCGCAGGCAACCTACGAATTCACCGAGAGACTTGCCCGCGATATGGGCAAGACGCCGGTGGAGGTGCGCGATTTCCCGGGGTTCGTTTCCAATCGCGTGCTCATGCCGATGATCAACGAGGCGATCTACGCCCTCTTCGAGGGCGTCGGCAGCGTCGAGGCGATCGATACGGTGATGAAGCTCGGCATGAATCACCCGATGGGACCCTTGCAACTCGCCGATTTCATCGGCCTCGACACGTGCCTTGCGATCATGGAGGTGTTGCACGGAGGGTTCGGGGACTCGAAATACCGCCCGTGTCCGTTGCTTAAACAATATGTGGCTGCCGGCTGGCTCGGGAAAAAGAGCGGCCGCGGGTTTTACACCTACGCATGACCGATCGATCCGCCGCTGCACGATTCGAGATTACCGACGAGCAGCGGCAGATCGCCGCGCTCGCGCGCGAGTTCGCGCAAAAAGAGATCGCACCATATATCGCGGCGTGGGACCGCGAACATTACTTTCCGCGACAACTCTACACGAAGAT
>JBMFXH010000288.1:0-2207 GCA_049964475.1 Vulcanimicrobiaceae bacterium | reverse complement strand
TCGCGGCGTTGGCGGCGGAGGTGACGGCGACATTGACTTGGCTGCGAAAGGCGAAGAGCACGCTCTCGTAGCTGATGCTTCCCGGCACGAGCACTAAGAGTGCAGGCACGAGCATGATCGGCTGCGGGACGCGCAGCAAACGCGCGGCGAGGCTGGCGACGATGCCGCAGACGAAGGCCGCGATAAACGGCGCGATCGGGTGGAGCGGCGAGAGCGCGAGCACGTGCGAAATTAAGAGCGCGACGGCACACGCCGCAAACACCCACGCAAAATCTTGGATGCGTGCATCGAGATCGATCGCGAGCCCAATCGACATGAGGGCGGCGGCGATAAACCACGTGTAACCGGGAACCGGTTCGGTGGCGACGTTGCCGGTATTGAGCAGCGAGGGGCCGACGACGGCGAAGCCGAGCAACGCACCGCAGGCGAGCGCGAGCAGCGTCGAGAGCACTTTCCCCAAGCGCGCGGTCCCCGCAACGAGATTCGCATTGGCGAGTTCGTAGAGTGCGAGCGTCAACGAGTAACCGGGCAGCAGCACGACGACGCCCGCGACGATGGCGATGAGGACGTTGGTGGGGCCGAGCACGTGGGTGCCGAGCGCGACGATGAGCGTGCTAACGAACGCAGCGATCACTTCGAAGAGGCGCCCGACCAACGCGACGCGTCGACCGAGTGCCGAGATCGCGCCGACGCAGGCACCGATAACGGTCGCGACGATCATCTCGCGCACGCCGCCGCCGAGCAGCACCGCGACGCCGAGCGCGACCATTGCGAGCGCGGGAACGTCGTAGCGCGCGCGATGGCGCGGCCAACGCCTATCGATCTCGGAGAGCAGCACGCTCGCTGCGCGAAAATCGATTTTCCCGGCGACGAGATCGTCGAAGATCAGGTTGAGTATCGCGATTTTGCGCAAATCGACGGTGCCCGGCGCAACGCGCAGCATCACCACGTGCTGGTGGAGGTTCGAACCGATCGCCAGCGTGATGTAGGTGGGAAGGGCAAAAATTTGCACCGGGAGGCCGATCGCTTGGGCGATGCCTCCAACGGTGCTTTCGAGGATATCGGTTGCGACCCCGGCGCGGTGGAGTTCGCGCGCCATCGTGGTGAGGAAGATCGCTCGAGGGTCATCGGGGATCGCGTCGCGACGATCCTCCGGCGGGGTGAGATCGATTCGTCGCGACACGATAAAGCTGCGTCGCGCCGATTAGGCGTTCGCGGCTTTGCTCTTCGCTGCAGCGGCGCGCTTGGCGGCCGTGCTCTTCGCGGGTTTTGCCTTCGCTTTGGTCGGCTTGACGGCAACCACGGCGGCAGCTTTCACAGCCTTCGCGAGCCGCGATTTCTTGCGAGCCGCTTTGTTGGGGTGGATGATGCCGCGCTTGGCCGCCCGATCGAACTCGCCCTCAACCTCTCTGGTGAGCGCCTCGTCCTTCGTCGCCACGGCCTTCTTGTAGGCGCTCTTCAGGCGGGTCTTGGTGTCTTTATTACGCGTCGTGCGGGTCGCCGACTGTCGGGTCCACTTCTCGGCCGCCTTGATGTTGGGCACTACGAAAACTCCTTAGGGTAAAACGAAAAAGCGCGTGTGCGGGAACGCAGGAGAGCATACCACATGGGGCGGCCGCGGTCTAGGAGCGCGGGTACGCTTGTAGGAGCAATGCAGAGATGTCCCCGGTTTAGCAAAGCAGAGATGTCCCCTGGGTTCGGTCTAAGGCTCTCCCATGGAGCTGATCACATTGACCCAAAGGGAACTCCTTCGACTTCAGACGACTCAGCAGGTCGTCGACGGCGGCCGCACCGTGGCTGAAGCCGCCGAAATCCTCGGCCTCTCGACGCGCCAAGTCAAGCGTCTGAGTCGGCGTCTCCGTCTGCACGGGGCAGCGGCCTTTGCATCCCTACAACGCGGCAAGACGCCCAATAACGCCTTTGACGCACCCCTGCATCAGCGCGTTCTGGACTTAGCGCGATCCGACTATGAGGGATTCGGGCCAACGTTTCTGGCTGAAAAACTGAAACTGGCCCGGTTCCGTGGATAATTTTCATTTTGCATTGAAGAGGAAGTCTGGCAGCGGGGCGGAGGAGTCGCCGCCGCTCAGCTCCCGGCCTCGCCGCTAACGCGAAACACGTACTTGACGATAAAGCGGTGGAGCGTCGTTCCGGCCGCTGGCGTGCCGTAGTTGAGGTAGAGGTCGCCGTGGGCGAAGCTCCGATGG
>JBMFXH010000287.1:0-2228 GCA_049964475.1 Vulcanimicrobiaceae bacterium | reverse complement strand
CGACCGGAAGATCGTCTATTATCTGCTGGACGACCTGGATCTCGACGAGGGCGCGCAGCGGGGAACCTTCCACGACCGGGAGGGCTAAGGCGCGGGGCTTGCAGAATAGCCGGGCTCGGTCTCCACGTGCCGACGTAGCTCAGTTGGTAGAGCAGCTGATTCGTAATCAGCAGGTCAGCGGTTCAAGTCCGCTCGTCGGCTCCACGAAAAAAGCCCGTCCACCGGCGTTCATCTCCCGGAAATCGACGGTCGCTGGTTGAAAATATCCACGACATGAAACAAAGACTTTCGAAAACCGCACTCATCGCGTTACTCGTGGTGGTGATGCCCGTCGTGGCGCTCGCCGGCGGCGGCTGCGATGCGGCGTTTGGGAGCGATGCGCCTGCGATTATCAAGGTGCAATCGAGTTGGGGCCCTGCAGAACGAGCGATGGCAGCCGGGCATTATGCGCGGGCACTCCGGGAACTCCACGCAACGATGCCGGCGCTTCGTTCGATTCGAAAACCATTCATGCGTCGTTGCGTCGCGGGCGGCGCGGGAATCCGTATCGCAGCGGCGATGGCCGGGCTCGACTACATACAAGCGCACCCCGGCGATCTCGTCGGCGCGAAGAAGGCCGCCAATCACGCGTGGATCGCTTTCCCGATGAGCGAACGATCTCGGTTTTCAGCCGGGGTAACAGATCGGGTACGGAGGTATTACTCATGAAGAGCTATATGCGCGGGCTTCTTTTGACGGTAGCTGCGGTGTTCGCGCTCTCAACGATGGTAATAGAGCCGGCGTCCGCGCACTCAAACAATAGATCGCTCACGGTGCATAATACGACGCCCTATTATGCGTTGGTTCAGCTGGCAATAGGCTATCAAGGAGTGGACGATTCCCGGGTCACGCCGGTCGAGAAATTCTGCCTGGCTCCCGAGACGAAGGAATCGAAAATTTTGCAATACAATGCGACCCCCAGGCCGTTGCTGCGCGTGCGAGCCGTCGTGATGACTGGAAAATGTATGGGAGCCGTATACGGCGACATCGAACAGACCAAGGAATTGGCCCGCGTATATAACGATGTAACGATTTTCAAAATGTCCTTGCTTGACTATAGGATGTCGTTCGAAGCGCCAAAATAGGCGACGCGATTCGTGACGTAACCGGCTGCTCTACTGATATCCTCGATGCCTTCGCGATTTGTCCCCAGCCGTGGTGTATGAGCGGTGGCTCGGCGAGGGTAGCGCTCAGCCGTTCATTACGGCGGAGATCTTGGCGGCATGACTATTGCTGACGGCACTGAGTCCTTCGAGTTTTATGTAGCGCCGAGGGGTTATCGGTCACAGGAAGTCCTCCGATAGCCTATTCAGGTGCGAGTGTTTGGCGTCATTGCGTCGTGATGCTCCCGATCTCCGAGACGTTCTGCAGAGTAAACCACATGTTTCCATCGGGGCCGGGTGCGATGCCGAGTGGGCGCGCCCCATCCGGGAGCGTGTACGAAAATTCACTGACGACGCCGCTCGGCGTAATGCGGCCGATTTTATCGGCGTACACTTCCGTGAACCAAAGATTACCATCGGGACCGGAGGCGATTTCACCGAGCCCCGCCTGTGGGGTGATGCCGGTAGAAAACTCGGTGACCACGCCGCTCGGCGTGATGCGTCCAATGCGATCGGCGCCAGGATCGGTGAACCAGAGGTTGCCGTCGGGGCCCGTCGCGATAGCGAAGGGGGAGTTCGTAAGGCTGAGAGCGGTCTTGAATTCGGTCACCACACCGCTCGGCGTGATGCGCCCGACGCTGTTGCTGCTGATCTCGGTGAACCAGAGGTTGCCGTCCGGCCCCGCCGTGATGCTGTAGGGGTGTGCGTCCGCGCTGATACCGGCTGTGAATTCGGTCACCACACCGCTCGGCGTGATGCGCCCGATGCCATTGCTGCCGGGGTCGGCGAACCAGAGGTTACCGTCGGGGCCCGTAACGATGCCGAATGGCTGCGCACTCGTGCTGAAACCGGTAGTAAACTCAGTCACCACGCCGCTCGGCGTGATTCGTCCGATGCTGTTATTGCCGGGTTCGGTGAACCAGAGGTTGCCGTCGGGGCCCGCCGTTACGTCGAAGGGGGATGCATTCGGCGCGATGCCGCTTCCGAACTCGGTGACGGCTCCGCTCGGTGTAATGCGCCCGATGCGATCGGCGCCGGGTTCGGTAAACCAGAGGTTCCCGTCGGGGCCCTTTGCGATGTAAAACG
>JBMFXH010000286.1:0-2250 GCA_049964475.1 Vulcanimicrobiaceae bacterium | reverse complement strand
ACGAGCGCGTGCGGTGAAGCGGCGGCAGGGGTGCTGCGTGCGAGGCGCGCGAGCGCGAGGACGGGCGATGGAACCGGCGGTAACGAGAACACGGGCTGCCCGCGTTCGGCGAGCAGGGGCGCGACGCCCGCCGTCGCCCCCGCAAGCGCGAGCGGCTCCGGCAGCGGCTGCGGAAGCAGCTCCGCAAGCGTCGCGGCGATCTCTCCCGAAGCACGCCGCTCGCCCGCGGAGCTGCGGAGCCGTGCCGAGATGATCCCCGGGCGCCCTTCGACGACCGCGAGCCGCGGAAGCTGGGTCGCGCCGTCTTCGAGCACGTCGAACGACGAGATCCCAACCAGCGGCAGCTTCCACGCCAGCGCGAGCGCCTTCGCGTAACTCAACGCGACCCGCAGGCCGGTGAAGCTCCCGGGCCCGAGGCCGACGGCGATGCGATCGATCTCGCCGGGCGCGACCGAAGCCTCTTCGAAGAGCGCGGCGATCGCGGCGAGCCCCTCTTCAAGCGCTTGGTTCGCGCCGACGCGACGCTGGGCGAGCGTGCGCTCTCCGTCGAGCAGCGCGCATTCGAACGCCCCGAGAGCGGCGTCGATCGCGAGCAGTCTCACGCCGGCGGCTCGACGAGAAGCGTGCGCGGCTCCGTGCCGGCCCCGGCGATTTCGACGCGGAAATGGCGCTCCGGTAAGAGCGGGGCGATGCGATCGGGCCATTCGACCAGCACGATCGCACTGCCGTCGAAGGCTCCTTCCAGTCCGCTCTCGGCGAGCACGCCGGGGCTCTCGATCCGATAGCCGTCGAGGTGCTCGATCGGGCTGCAGCCGGGGCGTTCGTACCGGTGACGCAGCGTGAACGTCGGGCTCGAGACCTCTTCGTGCCCCTGGATCGCCCGCACCACCGCGCGCACGAAACGCGTCTTCCCGGCGCCGAGCGGGCCGTCGAGCGCAACGACGTCACCGAGCTGCAGATGCCGAGCGAATGCAGCAGCGAAGGCGTCGAATGCAGCGATGTCGCGGCAAGTCTCGCGGAAGGTGGCGTCGAAGGCGCTCGCAGTGAACTTCACGATTTTGGTTTCCTTCGCCGCCGAAGGCTGGGCGTCCTGAGCGAGGATCTCACCGGCGCGCTCCATCAGCGTTTCGAGAGCGCCCTGACGACGCTCGAGGCGGACTTTGCTCGTGCCGGCGAGGCCTTGCACGCCGATCTCGCCGAGATCGAGGCGCGCTCGCTGCCGCAGTCGCCCGAGCCCCCCGAGCACGTCGAGAGCTACGTCGCGCACGCCGCGGCCGCGCCGCGACCGCCCGACGACGGCGGTTCGCGCGTCAATTTCGACGAGGATGAACCTGCCCCGGTCGTCCAGTTCGAGGACCTCCCAACCTGGGAAGAAGGCACGTAAACCGCGAAGGAGATGGGATTGTGTCGGTGCCGTCTTCGACGTCACCCCAGCATCTGCACGCCGGAGTCAACCGTAAGCCTTGAGTAACGAACGCATCCAAACGGTCAACGTCGAAGACGAGATGAAGGAGAGCTATCTCTCCTACGCGATGTCGGTTATCGCGTCGCGGGCGCTGCCCGATGTTCGCGACGGCCTCAAACCCGTCCAGCGCCGCATTCTCTACGCGATGCGCGAGATGGGCTTCGACCCGACCAAACAGCACCGGAAATGCGCCGGTATCATCGGCGAAGTTTTAAAGAGCTACCATCCGCACGGCGACCAATCGGTCTACGACGCGCTCGTGCGTCTCGCCCAGGATTTTACGCTGCGTTATCCGCTGGTCGACGGGCACGGCAACTTCGGTTCGATCGACCCCGATTCTCCCGCTGCGTACCGCTACACCGAAGCCCGGCTCGCGCGACTCGCGCTCGATCTCCTCGCCGATATCGATAAAGAGACGGTTCCGTTTACACCGAACTTCGATAACCAAAGCACCGAACCGGCGGTGCTGCCGGGGCGCTTGCCGCAGTTATTGGTCAACGGTTGCAGCGGTATCGCCGTCGGCATGGCGACCAACGTTCCGCCGCATAATCTCGGCGAGATCGCCGATGCGGTCGTTGCAATTCTCGACAACGAAAACGTCACCGACGACGATCTCTGCGATATCGTCAAAGGCCCCGATTTCCCGACCGGCGGCACGGTGCTCGGACACGAAGCGATCCGCCAGGCCTATAAGACGGGGCGCGGTTCGATTCCGATGCGCGGCAAAGCCGAGATCGTCGAAGAAAAAGGCCGCCATAAGATCGTCATCACGGAGATCCCCTACC
>JBMFXH010000285.1:0-2269 GCA_049964475.1 Vulcanimicrobiaceae bacterium | reverse complement strand
GGAAGGTTGAATCGGCCTACCGCGGCCGTCTCGGTATGGACGAGCAACTTGCGCGCGTGACGGGAATCGTCGCGGTGCTATTCGTCGCTTCGATGACGATTCTCGCACTGACCGGTATCTAGCCGACTCCGCGATGGCGCTGCTCGAGGTCCGCAACCTCCGCACGACCTTTAAAACCGAGGACGGCGTTATCACCGCCGTAAACGGGCTCTCATTCTCTCTCGATGCCGGGCAAACGCTCGGCATCGTCGGTGAATCGGGCTCGGGAAAATCGGTAACTTCGCTTTCGATCATGCGCTTGATCGATCGTCCGGGGCGCATCGAATCGGGCGAGATTTTTTTCGACGGGCGCGATCTCCTGAAGCTTCGCGATGAAGAGATGCGCCGCGTGCGTGGGCATCGCATTGCGATGATCTTCCAAGATCCGATGACCTCCCTGAACCCGGTGCTCACGATCGGCGAACAGATCGCCGAGGTCGTGCGCCTCCATCTCGGGCGAAATCATCGCGAAGCTCGCGAAACGGCGATCGAGATGCTGCGCAAAGTGCGCATTCCGTCACCTGAGAAGCGCGTCGACGATTACCCGCACCAGTTCTCCGGCGGCATGCGCCAGCGCGCGATGATCGCGATGGCCCTCTCGTGTAACCCGCAGTTGCTCATCGCCGACGAGCCGACGACCGCACTCGACGTAACGATTCAGGCGCAAGTGCTCGAATTGATGAACGAGCTCCAGCGCGAGACCGGTGCTGCGATCATTCTCATCACGCACGATCTCGGGGTGGTTGCCGAGACCTGTAAGGATGTGCTGGTCATGTACGGCGGCAATATGGTGGAATACGGAGACGCGAAACAGATCTTTTCCGAGCCGCGCATGCCGTACACGCAGGGGCTCCTCGCCTCGCTTCCGCGGCTCGATGCGCCGGTGAATGCGCGCCTGAAACCGATCCCCGGGCAACCGCCGAACCTCCATCGCATGCCGCCCGGGTGCGCCTTCGCCCCGCGCTGCGCGTACCGGCTCGAACGGTGCGACACGCCGGTCCCCGTGACCGATCTCGGTGGCGGTCATCTCGCGCGGTGTTGGCGTTGCACCGAAGCGCTCGTTCCGGTCGGTGCGGCGCAATGAACGACGAGCCTTTGCTCGAGGTCACCGACCTCAAAAAATACTTTCCCGTCAATGCGGGCGTCCTCGGCCGTCACGTTGCCGATGTCAAAGCGGTCGATGGAGTGAGCTTTCGCGTCGGGAAAGGCGAGACGTTAGGACTCGTCGGCGAATCGGGCTCCGGCAAGACGACGATCGGGCGCCTAGTCCTCAAGTTGCTGCCCGCGACCTCCGGCACGATTCGCTTCGAGGGCCGCGACATCAGCAATATCTCCGCGCGCCAGACGCGCGAACTCCGGCGCCGGATGCAGATCATCTTCCAAGATCCCTATGGCAGCCTCAACCCGCGCATGACCATCGGCGAGATCGTCAGCGAACCGCTCGCGATTCACGGGCTCGCCAAAGGCAAGGCACGGATGGAGCGGACCGTCGAGCTCCTGCGCCTGGTCGGGCTTCAATCATCGCATCTCAATCGCTACCCGAATGAATTCTCTGGGGGCCAACGTCAACGCGTCGGCATCGCCCGCGCGCTGGCCGTCGAGCCGCAGTTCATCGTCTGCGACGAACCGGTCTCGGCACTCGATGTCTCGATTCAGGCGCAGGTGCTCAATCTGCTCGAAGACCTGCGCGAACGGTTGGGGCTGACCTATCTTTTTATTTCGCACGATCTCTCGGTCGTCCGGCACATCTCGACGCGCGTCGCGGTCCTCTATCTCGGAAAAATCTTCGAGATCGCCGACCGAGGAGCGCTCTACGAGCATCCGCTCCACCCGTATACGCAGGCCTTGCTCGCGGCGATTCCCGTTCCCGACCCGGCTTTGCAAGGGACCCAGAAACGCGTACTGCTCAGCGGTGACGTCCCGACGGCGATGGCGCCGCCGAGCGGTTGCCGGTTTCATCCGCGTTGCCCGTTTGCGTTCGATCGTTGTTCAGTTGAAGAGCCGGTCATGCGCGATGCCGGGGGCGGGCATATGGTCGCCTGTCACGCCGTCGAAAACGGAACGATTCGGTAACTGCCTCGCCTCGGCGCGGCCGTGCGTGTTCTCCCGAGTAGCCGCCCGCAATGTCATCCCGAGTAGCCGCGGAACGCGGCCACCCCGGATAGATGCACACCGCTGTCACCCCGGATAGATGCACACCGCTGTCACCCCGGATAGATGCACACCGCTG
>JBMFXH010000284.1:0-2274 GCA_049964475.1 Vulcanimicrobiaceae bacterium | reverse complement strand
ACGTCGCGCCGGCGAAGAGCGGGTCGCCATCGTTTCCCCCGGCGGCAAGGGCCGAGAGCGATACGCTTCGCGCGGAGAGCGCGGTGATTCCGTCGTAGCGCTGCGTCACCACCGGAGCGGTTCCACCACTCGGGTCGAGTTCGCTGCGCAGCACGCGAGCGGGCTGCGTTGTATCGGCGGCGACCCAACGGAACTCGACGACGCGCTCGCCCGTCGCCGCATCGCGCGTGCGCAGATCGAAGGCGTGCGCGTCGAGATTCGCCGCACCGGCGCTATCGGTCGGCGGAATCGAAAACCCCGTCGCCGTCTCGTTATCGCTGCGAATCGCGGCGATCAGTGCGGCGGTTGCGGCGCGGTCGTTGAAGCGCGCGGCAGCGGTCGCGCGGGCGTGCAACATCCCGACGGTGGCGTCCGCGGCACCGAGCAGCACCATCGTCCCGATCCCCAGCGCAACGAGCACTTCGAGCAGCGAGAAACCGCGTTCGCTCTCCACGCTCACGCTAGTTCCCCGTTTCGGTACGTTTACGACCCAGGGAGGCCGCGCGATCGGCAAAACGGGCCGGGGAGCGTTATTCGCGATCGATAAGTTTGTGCGAAAGGGTCGAGATCGCCCGCTTCCGTGCGCGGGGCTCGCGTGGAACTAAAAGAGTGATGACGTCGCAGCCGACAGCATCGGCCATCTTTCGAACGCGACCAAGTTTTGCGGAGCTTAGTCCGCCGGCGAGATCGCGCGAAATAGAAGCCGGCTTCGCCTTCGTGCGGCGCGCGAGTTCGGCGCCGGTGATATCTTGGGCTTGCATGGCATCGAGAAATTGCTGTTCCAGTCGCAGCTCTTCACGTCGAGCGTCGATTTCGCGCGCCATTTCCCTATCGGTACGGAGTCGCTGCGAGAGCGATCGTAGATTTGCAGCTTGTCGTTTCTTTCGAGCTTCAGCGGCGTTCATAGTATTCTCCGGCGCTCACACGCGCTATATAATCCCTTCGGTCCTCGATGGTGAGCTTGATCGCTGTGTTCCCGTTACGGTCGAGCTTCTGCCTTTGCTTCTCATAATAGCGGCACACGATCCAGAGATTCCCACCGGCGTGAAACATCGAAAATCGGTGTTTGCCTGCCTTTGCGGCGAGAATCGTCGGCTTTCCATGCTCCTGATTTATCCTTCTCTCGGAGACATGCTTCCCGAGATTCAGTTCGCTCCAGTGCTCCAATGTGGCAATAACCATGGCTTTGTCCTTGCCGCCCAGCGCTTCGAAGGCGTCGAGCCCGGGCATCTCGCTGTTGCTTGTCCAAAACCACTCGAACGATCGAACGGGCCCCAATACGATATCCAGGTCGGCGCTTGTCCTCGAACGCCGCACGATTAGATGTTAACACCAGTGTGTATGCCCGTCAAGAAACCGCGTTCGCTCTCCACGATCGCGCTAGTTCCCCGTTTCGGTGCGTTTACGACCGAAGGAGCGGGTCCCCTAGCACGATCGTTCCCGGCACGAGCACCTCGCAGTAGACGCCGAACGTTGCCTCGCGCTCCTGTGCGAGCGCACGCAGTATTCCCGGATCGACCGCATCGCTCTCGGGATCGTACGTGACCGTCACGCAGCGCCGAATCGCTTTCGTGACGCGCAGACGCACCCGCGCGCCGACGCGCAACTCCGCGCCGAGCAAATCGCTTTCGCGCTCCACCCCCGCAAGCGCATCGGCGACGAGATTCGGGCGAAAGCGTCGCACGTCGAGCGCGCGCCCGCAGATCCGCTGCGCATCCTCCAACCACGGTGCGAGCACCAACGAGATCGGCGAATCGTCGAAATAATGCGGCGCTTCACGCTCCCCCCGCACGAGCACGCCACGCTCCGCGGCAGCACGCACCGCCGTCGCTTCGTCCTCGAGCCGATGCAGTCGCTCGTCCTCTTTACCGCGATAGGCTTTCCCGGTGCGCGCATGCCCGCTCGCGACCAAGAGCGCGGCGGCGCGATCGCCGACGATGCCGCCCGGCGCGATCTCGACCCGCGCGAGCGATTCGCCGCGCAGGCTCTTTACCGGGTAGCGATAGATTGCGCGAAGCAGCGTTACGTCCCGCGCGAACGAAAGCGCCCGAGTAAATTCTTCCCGGCTTGCAGTGCATCGCTCTTCGTGCGCGCGTAGAGTTGCGACGCCTGCTCCTTGCTCATCGGTCGCCCGTGTGCGATGAGGAAACTGATCCCTTCGCCGACGACGATCGTGCCGGCATACGCGATCGCGCCCTTAATCGGCACGCCCGCGACCGGCATAAAGCCCGAGAG
>JBMFXH010000283.1:0-2283 GCA_049964475.1 Vulcanimicrobiaceae bacterium | reverse complement strand
GTTGAGTTCAGCGCTTGCCTTGCGCAAATCATCGTCCGGCTTACCGATGATTGCTTCGCCGGAGATTTTTTCGAGATTTTCAACTAGGGCATAATCCTCACCGTTTCGACGAAGCTCTTCATCGGTAAGATTGGAAAGCCTCGTGAGCCGCGCGCGCTCATTTCCGCTAAAGTTCGTCAGCAAACTTGTGCCGCACGTCGTTACGAGCAGAAGAGGGCTATTCGGCTCATTAATGCGTTCGGTATCGGCTTGCATGGGGCCGTTCTTATTTAGTGGCATCATTATCGTCCTTTCATTCGTTCGCGTGAGATAAGTACCGTTTTCCCCTTCCAACTGGTTCGAAGCGCCCGAGCCCGAAGTGCGCGAGACGGCCGAGTACAAGCGGCCCTGACACCGGTTCTTCAAATTGTAACGTCGCAGCGACCACCGGGTACGGGGGCGTATTTTTTTTTGAGCGGGTGCGCCCGAAGGCGTCGGGGCGCAGATGCATGCCCGGCGCTAGCGGGATGCCGCGCGCCGATGGCCAGACGGTGACTTGAGGACATCGACCGGTCAGCCGCTCGGCCATTGCCGCAATTTGCTCTGCAGGAGCATCTACTACTCGCTTTGCCTGCGCAGGCCCCCGCACCTTCGGGAATCGATCGAGCACTACCGGCGTGGCGCTCTCCCAGCATGTTCCTGTGGTGAGATGGTCCGCACCAACGAATTTCAGCGGAAAATTATCATGGTAGAGGCGACGTTCATAGAGGTGCGTGAGCGATGCGACGGCGCGATACTCTTCGTGGGTGCATCCTTTCGGAAACCAAACGGCAATAGCGTCGATATCGCCCGAATCTCCGCTAGCGAGCGGGAGAAAGTATGGATGATCGTGCCCCTCGCTTGGGGAACCGTCTCGTGCCTTACCAGCGAGACGTAACGTTGCAGGTTCTCCCGTCATTCGAGAATAGCGCTCGATCGATGCAGAGCGAAAGCATTCGGCGATCGCTACGGCATCCCGGAGTTTTGGGCGCATGCCGAGGCGAGAGGCCCCGACCCGATATCGAAGGTACACCGAACCGATCGTTGACCGAGAGCGATCGCGCCTCCAGTATTGTTCCTCGGGCAAAAGAAATGTCCGCGGCAAAGTGTATTCGATATCTCGGATCTGAGCTTGCTGGTTCTCTGGAAATCCAGGCCTCGATGACGTCCACAGAAGCGCAGCGAGGAGCGATTCGCCGCGCAGCATCGCGGAAGGCACCCTGCGTCTGACCACCGGACCGAGCGAATCGAAACTCCTCGGTGAGACGCGTGCTCGCAAGGTGTCGTTAAACGGCACGGCCTCAACCGATTGAAGCGCACACGCTGCAGGAGAGTCGTAGAGGCCTCTTACCTGCGCGCAAATCCGATCGAGGAGCATTCGCTCGGAGGGCGCAAAGGAAGCGTTGGGCCAAACAATGTACGCGCTGACCCGCTGTGGGCGAGGGAGATTGATGAGTGCCAATGCTGAGTCCATCGCCTCGCGTAGCGCAGGCCCCGCCCCGGATCCTGCGACGCGAAAATGATGCGTGTGATTGGCGGTGGTCAGCGGTAACAGGAATTCAGGAGGGTCGGCAATCTGCCCCAGAAGGGAGACGAACGCGGCGGAATCTGCGGCGCCGATACGCCGCCAGGTGTCGGCAAGAGTGACAAGGATCCGCCATGGGTCGGGCGGCCATTCAATCTCACCTTTACGCGGAGAAGTCCACGCGGTGGTATGGAAGCTCCCCGGCAAATATTGCAGCCGAAGCGCGATCACCGAGAATTCATTTTCACGCCCGTGTCCGGCCCACTAATCACCGTAGCCACTCCTCGGTTGCGGGCGGTTGCAGCACGCGGGGAAAGCGATCGCTCGAGGCCTTCTTGCGAAGCCCCGACGCACGCTGCGAAAGAACCGAGATTCCCACCAAGAGCCCTCCGCTACCGACTGATTCCCCCCATCGCCGCCTTCTCGCACGGCAACGACGCCTCCTACGGGGCTGTCAAGCTTCCAGATCCGGCTTATCGACCGCCAAGTAGCGGACATTTTTGCCGCTGGCTCCTTGTCGCGCTATATTGGGGATCGGGAATACGGCTTTTCTGTCGGCGAGAACGATAAGGAGCGCAACCAATGCCAACCACCCCATCCCGCCGGGACGCACGCGTCTCGGTGCGTTTTACCGAACGAGAGCGAGCATAAATCGAGGAAGCTGCGGCTCTGGCAAGCGAGGGTGACCTTTCCCGGTTCATTGCCACGGTCGCACTCCGCTCTGCCCGCAGCGTCACGGA
>JBMFXH010000282.1:0-2289 GCA_049964475.1 Vulcanimicrobiaceae bacterium | reverse complement strand
CCCGACGAGCACCGAGTAGAGCATCAACGGATATCCCCAGCGCGGGATTCCGCGCCGGAGCGCAATCGCGATCAACACGGCGGCGAAGGGCTCGAAATCGAGCGCGTGCCGCATGCCGAATTGCGCGAAACCGTTGACGTAATAAACGAGGTTGGGCAACCACGCCGCAAGGAGCATCAACCAGAGGACGAGCGTATCGCGTAGCGGCTGACGCGCCCATGCGACCAGTACGAGTGCGGGTGACGTCCACGTGAGCGCGACCCCCGTCATCTCCGGGCGAAGATAGGGAAAGCCCGAAAGGACGGTCGGCAATTGCAGAAAAAACGATTGCAGCTGGTACGAAAGATAGCGCAATGCAAACGGCGATCCGTACGGGCTTCCGGCGGGATCCTGATGGAACCACATCGAGTAACCGATATCGTCCCAGGTTCCCCATCGACCGAGATTATAGGCGACCCACAGCGCGACGACCGGTAACGCTACGGCAAAGAAGCCGAGCGCGCGCGAACGCCACTGCGCGTGCAGGCGCAACCCTGCGCCGTCGGCGACGAAGAGCAGGCCGAGAACGAGCGGGGCGATGACGATGAGGCTAAACCGCGATTCCACCGCCGCCGCGAGATAGAGCGCGACGAGCCAGCCGCGTTTTGCGGTGCGCAATTCGAGCCACAACAACAATGTAAACGCGAAAGCGCTGACGTTGGCAATGAACCAAACGTCGCCGAGCATCGCGGCCCATAAGAGATCGGTACCGGCGAACGTAAACGCCGCCAGCCAAAGATTCGCGCGAACGTCGAGGCCGTAATGTTCGCCGATGCGCCAAAGCGCGCCGATGGCGAGCCCGCCGAGTGCACAGGCGAGCAACGTTTGGTTCGCCGCCGTCCCGAAAATCGCGACCAACGGCAGCAACAAAATCGCTGGAAACGGCGCCTCGATAACGTAATGTGCGCCGTTATAGGCGAGCGCATCGATATATGCGCCGGGCCAATCGATTGCCAGCCGCCCATGGAGAAAGGCGTCGGCGAGAAGCACGTAATTGTTGTACGGCGTCGACCGGCCGTGCGAGACGATCCAGGCGACGAGAAACGCCGCGACGCCGGCGAGAACGCTGTTTGGGACCGCGAAGCGGTTAAATAGGAGGGAGCGTTGCACTCGGAAGCGGTCGCGGCACGCGGAACGTTGTCTCGGGAAGCGAGCGTGGGAAGCGACAGTTGCTCCACGTAATGCGTTCGTTCGCCGGCTTTCCGTGAATGTTGCCGGTCACATACACTTCGTAGGGAACCCAGTAGCGCCCGGCTGCGTGATAGAGCACGGCACCGTGCCCATCGGCGTCGTCACCCGATGCGGTGAAGGCAATCGCACTTGGGAGAAAACGCCCGCTTGCAATGGTAAAGCCGGTAATGGAGAAACGCGACATGGGAGCGAGCGCGGTCGCCTGATATCGGTACTCGAAAATCTTCCCGACTTTATGCGCCGAGAGGAAGAGCACTTCGTAATCGTGCAACGTCGGCGCGAGCCGGTCGATCGCGTAACGGTTCGCGCGATGCGCGATAACGATCGATTTCGCCCGTACCGGGATCCCTTGCGAGGAAAGCAGCGTATCGCGAACCAGATCGCCCTGACGGTAGAGCAGGTGCTGCTGCTCGATCTGAACCGGTCCGGCCTGCGAGATCGAATAGTTGCAGATCGAGGCGGTGGGCATCGCCAGCGACGCCATCGCGCGCACGTACTCGTCGAGTACGAGTTGTGAATCCTGGCGTTGCGGCGCTCCGGCAAGAGCGAGCAAGAAGAGGCCCGCGCAGGCAAGGGCGAGGCTCGCGCGGCGCCCGATCATGATGCCGCAAGCACGGCGGCACGGATCGCCGCGAGTGCCGCCGGGGCCCCCGCAACGTTCTTCCCACCGCCCTGCGCGTGCGCGGCCTGTCCGCCGCCCTTACCGCCGAGCGCGGGAGCGGCGAGTTTCACGAGATTTCCGCTATGAATGCCCGCGGCGACGGCGTCCTCCGCCGCACTTACCAGCAGGCTCGCACTCTCACCATCGGTTCCGATGAGCGCAATCGTGCCGTGCGGCATGCGCGTGCGGATCGCCGCCTGCAAGTGGCGCAGCGCCTCGGCGTTCGCTTCGGGAACGATCGCGCCGACGAAGCGTCGCGCGCCCTCACCTTCGGCGGCATCGAAATAGCGCGCCGCGTCGGCCGCTGCAAGCCGCGCGTTGAGCTGGCCGATTGCGCCCTGCAAATCGCGTACCTCGCGTTGAAGCCGCGTGACGCGCTCGCCGAGTTCCTCGGGGTT
>JBMFXH010000281.1:0-2293 GCA_049964475.1 Vulcanimicrobiaceae bacterium | reverse complement strand
GCGCGCACGGTTGCGCGTTACTCGGAGGCGAGACCGCCGAAATGCCCGGGCTCTATGCACCGGGGCATTTCGATCTCGCGGGTACGATCGTCGGCGTCGTCGATCGCGCTGCGGTTCCAAACCCGCAAGATGTCGAGCCGGGAGATGCCGTGATCGGACTCCCCGCCGTCGGACTGCATACGAACGGCTACTCGCTCGCTCGCGCGCTCGTACCGCGCGAAGAGTGGCTGCGGCCGTTCGGTGAAACGACCTATGCAGACGCATTGCTCGCCGAACACCCGTCGTATTTCGATGCGGTGCGGGCGATTCAAAAAGTCGCGACGGTAAAGGTCATGGCACATATCACCGGCGGTGGTTTGCTCGAAAACCTTCCGCGCACGCTGCGCCCCGGCGTCAAGGCGGTGCTCGAACAGTCGCGCTGGCAGGTTCCCGCCATTCAACAGGTCCTCATCGATCGCGGCGGGCTCACGCACGAGGAGCGTTATCGGACGCTCAACATGGGGATCGGCTATACGTTGGTCGTGCCGATTGACGACGCAGCACGAGCGGTCGCAGCGGTCCCGGGCGCGAAAACGATCGGTTGGATCGAGGCGCGCGCGGGAGAGGAAGCACAGGTAACGATCCATCCGGCGCGTAGCAACGATTGAGGGCGCTCGCCAACCTTATCGTCGATCTTCGTAGCGATACCTTCGATGAAGCGGCCGCCGCCGCAGCGCGCGGACGCCTCGCGGCCCGAGGTTTTCGTATCGAAGAGCGCGAGCGCGACGATGCGCTCTGCGCGTGGATCGATATCGCGTTCGGCGGCGGCTGGAGCGGCGAGGCATTTCGCGCGAAGAATCTCGTCGTATCGCACGACGGGCAGCGGCGAGCGTTCGTCTCGCTTGCGGCGCAAGGGCTTCGCTTTGCGTGGTTACGGAACGAAGGGTCGCGACCCGGCACCGGCATCTTCGGGCCGATCGGCGTCAGCGCCGAGGCGCGCGGTAGCGGCGTCGGAACCGATCTTGCGCTGCTTGGGTGTTTGCGCATGCGCGAACTCGGATACGACCGGTCGATTATTCCGGCGGTCGGCGAAGTGCAGCTCGAACGATTTTACGAACGTGCGCTCGGCGCGCGGGTTGTGGAGCGGATCGACCCGACGCGCTGGTGGGAGCCGCGTGCGCGCGTGGTGGCGATGGCTTCCGGGAACGGCAGTAACTTGCAGGCGCTGCTCGATGCGATCGCGCGCAGCGAGCTTCCCATCGATCTCGCCGCGGTGATCGTCAATCGAAACGGCGCGTACGCCGCCGAGCGTGCGAGCGCCGCCGGGGTGCGACATATCGAACGAGTGCTCTGGAACCGGGCCGAGGAAGCACGAGCGAGCTACGACGCGCGACTGACACAGATCGTCGAGCACTACGAACCCGAGGGCGTCGTTCTTTTGGGGTGGATGCATCTGCTCGACGATCGTTTCGTACGACGCTTCCCCGAGCTGCTGAACTTGCATCCCGCGTATCTCCCGCACGATCCGCGCGCCGATAACGTTGCGCTCCCCGACGGAAGCACGATTCCGGCGTTTCGCGGGGCGCACGCGATTCGCGATGCGGTCGCTGCGCGAAGCCCGTGGATCGGCGCGAGCGTTCACCGCGTGAGCGCCGAAGCCGACCGCGGAGAGGTGCTCGTGCGTCGCCCGCTTCTCAGCGAGGGGCGCAATGAAAGCGCACTCGCTGACGCATTGCGGCCGATCGAACATCGCGTCACGTTGGAAGCGATCAGGTTATGGTGTTTTATGCGCGACCGCGTTCGGGTGGTGTAGCAAGCGGCGACACGGCTGCATGAGAAATATGTTCTTCATGTAAAGGTGCCCCCCCCGAGAAGAGGCCGACGCCGCAAATTTCTGCGGTCTGTTTTTATGCTAACTTTTTCAACGGGAGAATTCGTGAAATTTGTAAAACGACGAGCGACGCTTATGGCCTTGCTCGCTACCAGCGCCCTCGCCGCATGCACCGGTGGGTCGGGCGGAATGCTGCCCACGGCTCAAAAATCCGGAATGCCCGCTCTCGTCGGCGGAACGACTCCGCAATCGACCGGACAGCTACCGCGATCGCCGAACTGCCCGTCGATCACACTGCCGCCGAGTACGACGAGCGTCGGCATTCATTCCCAACCGACGCAACGGCTTAGCGGCGCCCCCGCTTCGGAACTTGTTGGTGCGACTACGCTGCCCACGCCTCCGGGGTGTGGTAACGACGTCGCTCGTCCCAAACGCACGATGGCGTGGAGCGGATGCAGCGATGGGGCTGCGGACAACTACGGC
>JBMFXH010000280.1:0-2333 GCA_049964475.1 Vulcanimicrobiaceae bacterium | reverse complement strand
GTAAGGTTGCGATGCGATAGGCGCGGTACGGCGGTGCGAACTGCGCGCTCAAACGCAGCGGGTAACCGGGGCCGTATATTATGATAGAAGAACGATGCTCGCGTCCTCGACGTTGCTCTTGTGGCGGAATCTCGCCCTCGCCTTGGTCGCGCTTTTAGAGATGCCGTCCGACGCTATCGACGCCCCTGCCAGGTCGTTCCGTCAGCGTAGGTAATCGAGATCGGCGCGCAGACGGCGAGACCCGTGCCGAGCGGAAATATTTTTGGATTTAAGGCGAAGCTATGTTTGATCTTCGCTCCCGGTGCAAAATCGCCGACATCGCGGACATCGGCAACGATTTGTCCCTTCGCGATCAGCGCGAAATCGATCGAACGGATCGCTTTCGGCGCGAGATTCGTATAGCCGATCGTGACGGTCGGGTCGCTACGGAGCGGGGCCTGATAATGGGTGCTGCCCGTCGTCACAACCGCCCCGTTCTGGTGTGAATAGGCTTGATTGACCACGACCTTCGGAGGCGTGGCATCGACGGGCTGCGCGTACCCGACGGGATCGTAGCCCGCACTATAGGCGGTTGCCGTTCCCGGCATGAGCACATTCCCGAGCGATGGGCTGCATGTATTGACGGCGAGAACCGGTTTGGTCACTTTCGAATGCGCCGCGATCGGAAGTGCGGCCAGGGCGACGACGGCGAAAAAGGCGCTCGCCGCGGAGATCGATCGAATGAGTTTCATGAAAGACGCTCCTCTGAAGTCGATAGGAGGCGTCGCCGCCCCCGAGTAGGGTTGAAGGCCACCGGACGAGGAGCGACCCCAGTTCGCCGTCGGCCGGCCGAATACGGGATTTATTCTGGAAACGATATGTCCTTTCGCTTTGTTATGGGCGCACGGCTGCTTTTGGCTACCTGGCACTCGGCGCCCGCGAACACGCGCGCGTCGAGGCATTACGGTTCGAGCGTGAGGGAGTATCGCGTCGCCGCGCGTACTGCTGCGTGGCTCCACGGCAGCGGGAGAAGCTTTCCGGCGATCCAGGCTCCGGCCTCATCGGTGTACCAGCGGCTGCCCGGCTCGCCCGACTCTCCCTGCGGAATGGTGATGCCGCCGCGATCCCACGTACCGGGTTCCCAGACCGCGCGGAAACTCTGCGAGAAGCCTTGACGCTGGACGTGGATGACGAAACCGTCGCCGTCGCCGGCGAAGCGCGAGCCGTCGAGAAAGCGCGCTCCGAGCGCGGCGAGCGGGTGGCGCACGGTGACCGCGCCGGCGATGCTCCACGGAACCAAGTGCGGGCGTTCGCGGGCGGCGCGTTGGAGCGCGCTGCCGAGTTCGGGCGTCGCTCCTAAACGTTCGTTCATCTCGTCTTCCATAAACGGCTGCTGCGTCGATTGCACGAGCGCGCGGCGAAGCGTCACCGCGGCGGTCGCACCGAGCGAATCGGGCGCAACCTCGCCGTTCCATCTGCGAAGTGCGGCGAGCAAACGCGCCTCGGCACCGGTATCGTGCAGCCATGCATGATGTGCGGCGACGCGCGCGAGTGCGTGCTCCGCCGGAGAATAGACGTCCATCTCCATGCGCGCGAAATAGGCGATACTGTAGCGCTTGCGAGCGCGAAGCCGCGCGCGCAGTAAGGTTGCGATGCGATAGGCGCGGTACGGCGGTGCGAACTGCGCGCTCAAACGCAGCGGGTAACCGGGGCCGTACATTTTGTTGTTGGCCGTCCAAACGATCGCATCGCGCGAGGGCGCGACATGCGGCAGCTCCGAGAAACGAACGAGTCCGTACTGTTTGGCGAGTGCGGCGGCGGCATGAAAGCGCCGCCCCCAGAGCGGATCGGCGGGAATGATACCGGCGAGCTGATAGGCGGCGTTTCCGTGCGTATCGGCGATAACGAAGTTCTGCGTCGGGCCGGGGTAGCTGCGGAGCGCGCGCAATGCAGCGGCGATCGATCCGGCGCGGTCGAGTGCATCGAACGTCGGGAGCGGTGATTCGGGGTGGACGTAGGCTGGCCAGCGCACGAGCACCAAACCACGTCCGGGCATCTGCACGCCGAATTCGCGCGCGCCGCGCCAGTAGCGCGCCGTCACGGTTTTCCCGAAACGCACGCGAATGCGCTCGCGCACCCATCTGCCCGGTGGCAACTTCGCGGGGGCATCGAAGACTTTGAGCCCGGCGGTGGTGCCGTTGGTCGCGCCCCAGGCGATCGCGGCGTTGTGGCCGAGAATCACCCCCGGTGTGCCGGCGAGCGTCGCGCCGGCGGCATGATAGCCCGGCGCGCGAAGATCGACGAGGTACCAGACGCCGGGAATGCCGAGCCGCAAGTGCGGATCGTTTTCGAGT
>JBMFXH010000279.1:0-2369 GCA_049964475.1 Vulcanimicrobiaceae bacterium | reverse complement strand
GCAACGCGCCGGCGACTTGCTCGGCGGCATCGAAGATACAGGTGAGATCGGGAAGATTCCCGAGCCCTAACGGGGTCGGGACACAGATGACGACGGCGTCGCACTCGGCGAGTCTGGTAAAATCGCTGCTGCATTCCAAGCGCTCCGCCGTAACGAGCGATGCGACCCGCTCCTCGGGAACGTCGCGAATGTGCGAGCGTCCGGCATTCAGTAGGACCACTCGCTCGGCATCGATATCGAAACCAAGCACCTTGGGAAATTCCGCAGCGAACTCGACTGCGAGCGGTAATCCGACGTAGCCGAGTCCGATAATGCCGATCGTCGCGGTTCGCGTTGAGAGTCGACGCACGAGCTCATCAACGTGAATAGAGAGCGACTTCGATGCCCGCGAGCCGGCGGCGCGCTTTCCCATAGGTTCTCCCGTCAGCAGTTCCTCTGCTAGTTAGGGGAGCCTAGAAGGCATTCCTTCCAGCCGCTTAGCGTTCGATCGTCGCCGCAGCGTTGAAGTAACTCGCTTGCGGATGGTGGATCACCAATGCCGCCGTCGATTGTTCGGGGATGATTTGGAAGCTCTCGGTCAGGCGTACGTCGATCGATGCGACCGCATCGAGCAACGCGAACGCGATCTCATGCTGCGAGAGGTCGGGGCACGCTCCGTATCCCCACGAGTAGCGCTTCCCTCGCTCCGGAGCGAGGCCGAGTTCGCACCGAATACGTCGGTGGCTCCATTCCGCCAGCGCCTCGGCCGACTGCACGGAGAATCCATGGAGGAAGTACGATTCACTGAAATCGCCACGGACATGGAGTTCCTCGATCTGTCCGGCGACCTCGGCACCGACGGTGACGACCTGGAGCGCGAGGAGATCGGAGGCGCCACCGGCGATCGGCTCGCGGAGATAGTCGGCGAGCGAAAGATGCTCTCCACCGACCTGACGAGCGAACGACATCCGTGCGACTTCGCGAGCCGGATTCTCCGGATCGAAGAACAGCACATCATCACCGCTACCGGCGACCGGGAAATAGCCGTAGGCAACGCGCGGATGGAGGATGCCGCCGCGTTCGGCTTCGCCGCGATAGCGCGCGAGGCGCGGTTCGAACTCTTCGCGCACCGTCTTTTCAAACGCCTCGCCCTTCTGGTTTCCCGCTCCCCACGAGAGCCGATAGAGCGACTTGAGATCGAAGCACTCCCACAGCTCCCGCACGTCGATCTCGGCGAGCGTTCGCGCACCCCAGAACGGCGGTGTCGGCGGTTCCACGACGACGCTTTTCACTGCGGAGATGCGGCTCTCGCCTGACGGGCGCGAGGGTTCTCGCAGCTTCGCCTGCGCGCGAACCGCCTCGGCTTTCACCCGCTCGACGAAACCGCGACGTCGCTCCTCGTCACCGGTGAGCACATCCATGATGTCGAGCCCTTCGAAGGCGTCCTTGGCATAAAATACCCCGGGTTCGAAAAGACGTTGCCCTTCGTCGAGCAGTGCGATCCGCCGGCCGAAATCACGATTGATCGCGGCGCCGCCGACGATAACGGGAAAGGTCAACGCGCGAGCGTCCTGTTCTTGCACGCAGATCGGCATCTGCTTGCTCGTCGATACCAACAGAGCGGAGAGGCCGATCGCGTCGGCGTTTACCTCCTTTGCCTTCTCGAGAATCACGTTCATCGGCACTTGTTTGCCGAGATCGTGAACGGTATAGCCGTTGTTGGACAGAATGGTATTCACGAGATTCTTCCCGATATCGTGAACGTCTCCGAAGACCGTTGCCAGGACGACCGTTCCTTTCGTGCTGCCTTCGCGACGTTCGAGGAACTGCTCGACGTGGGCGACCGCACGCTTCATGACCTCGGCCGATTGTAAGACGAACGGGAGAATGAGCTCGCCGGCACCAAAGCGGTCGCCGACCTCTTTCATCGCGGGCAGCAATACTTCGTTGAGCACCTCGACCGGCGTTCGGCGTAGCAATACCTCGTCGAGCATCGCCTCGATGCCGTCTTTTTTGCGCCGTAAAATCGCTTGATGGATCCGCGTCTCGGCCGGAGTATCTTCGTCCTCATTCAATCGCTCGTCATCGCCCTGGACGACGACGTTTTCGTAGCGCTCGATAAAGCGTGCTAATGCATCGGGGCGACGATTGAAAACCAAATCGTCGCACGCTTCGCGTGCATCGGCATCGAGCTCGGCGTAGGGCGTGATCTCTTTGGGGTGGACGAGGGCGAGATCGAGCCCCGCCTCAACGCAGTGATGCAAGAAGACGGAATTCAGTGCGGCGCGGGCGGCAGGCTTGAGACCGAAGGAAACGTTGCTGACGCCGAGCGAGGTGAGCACGCCCGGAAGCGTCGCCTTGATCGCGCGAATGCCTTCGATCGTTTCGCG
>JBMFXH010000278.1:0-2377 GCA_049964475.1 Vulcanimicrobiaceae bacterium | reverse complement strand
GCGGTGAGTTCGTGAACGCGCGCTCGCAGTTTCTCTTGCTGCGCGCGCGCTTCGATATCGCCGAGTGCGTCGCAGATGATCTCGGCGACTTCGCGACACTCGGCAAGCCCGAAGCCTCGCGTGGTAATCGCCGGCGTCCCAACGCGAATGCCGCTGGTCACCATCGGTTTCTGCGGGTCGAACGGAATAGCGTTTTTATTCACCGTGATCGCGATTTCGTCGAGATATCCTTCGACCGCTTTGCCGGTGAGGTTCTTCACCGAGAGATCGACCAGCAACAAGTGCGTATCGGTGCCGCCGCCGACGAGGCGCAGCCCACGCTTGGCGAACACCTCGCCCATCGCGCGCGCGTTGGCGATGACGTTTTGCTGATAGCTGCGGAATTCGGGGCGCTGCGCCTCGCCGAACGCGACCGCTTTGGCCGCGATCGTGTGCATCAACGGCCCGCCCTGAATACCCGGGAAGAGGCTCTTGTCGATCGCCGCTGCGTGCTGCGCTTTACTGAGAATGATACCGCCGCGCGGACCGCGCAGCGTTTTATGGGTCGTCGAGGTAACGAAATCGGCGAGCGGAACCGGCGAAGGGTGCAAGCCGACCGCGACGAGCCCGGCGATGTGCGCCATATCGACGAGCAGCGTCGCGCCGATCTCGTCGGCGATCTCGCGAAAGCGCTCGTAGTGCATCGTGCGCGGATACGCGCTCGCGCCGGCGATCAGCAATTTCGGACGATGTTCGCGCGCAAGCGCGGCGACCTGATCGAAATCGATCAGCTCGTCTTCTTTACGTAAGCCGTAGGCGATCGCGTTATAGAGTTTACCACTGAAACTCACTTTCGTTCCGTGCGTGAGATGGCCGCCGTGAGCGAGCGACATTCCGAGCACGGTGTCACCCGGCGCGAGCATCGCCATGAAGACCGCCATATTTGCCTGCGCTCCGGAATGCGGCTGAACGTTCGCGTGCTCGGCGCCGAAGATCGCTTTCACGCGGTCGATTGCGAGCGTCTCGGCGACATCGACGAATTCGCAGCCGCCGTAGTAGCGCTTCCCCGGATACCCTTCGGCGTATTTGTTGGTCATCACGCAGGCCATCGCTTCGCGCACGGCGGCACTCGCGTAATTTTCCGAGGCGATCAATTCGAGGTTACCGCGCTGGCGGCGCTCTTCGGAGGCAATCGAGGCGAAGAGTTCAGGATCCTGTGCGGCGAGCGTGCCGTGTTGAAGCGTCTGCATGATGGGCTTTCTGTACGTTACGGTTGTGCGGTGCGGGCGTCGTCGACGGCCCCGCGTTCAAGTGCGCGC
The DNA here is from genome assembly GCA_049964475.1 of Vulcanimicrobiaceae bacterium. GTDB lineage: Bacteria > Vulcanimicrobiota > Vulcanimicrobiia > Vulcanimicrobiales > Vulcanimicrobiaceae > JABEUX01. The sequence goes on along the minus strand of JBMFXH010000278.1, from coordinate 1,079 downwards.
AGCGTGCGCGTGCGTTGTTCGTCGGAGAATTCGAAGAGTTGCTCGACGCGCGCGGCGTGCCGCCCGCCGTCGAAGGGCGTCGAGAGGAAAATATCGAGAATGCGTTCGACCATCTCCCAGCCCGTGAGCCGTTCGGCGAGCGCGAGAACGTTGGCGTTGTTGTGACGGCGAGCTAATTCTGCGGAGTACGGTTCGGCGACCGGCGCGCAGCGCACGCCCGGAACCTTGTTCGCCGCGATCGCGATGCCGATCGAGGAGCCGCAGACGACGATGCCGCGCTCGGCCTGCCCGCTTGCGACCGATTCGGCGACGGCAAAACCGTACTGCGGATAATCGACCGGTGTCGCGTCGTGCGTGCCGAAATCGATAATGCTATGCCCGCGCTCGCGCAAGAGTGCGGCGATACGGTCTTTATATTCAAATCCGGCGTGGTCGGCGCCGAGTGCGATGGTCACGGCAGAGGGCTCTCCCTTAGGCAGTCGAACTCGCGCGCCGATGAAGATCGCCTGGGCCAGCAGTGCATTCGCAGCCGCTTTCGCGCGTGGCGATTGCACGCAACTCGAGTGGCTCGATGCCTGTGCGCGCAGTGCTCTCTGCGACGGCGTAGCGTTCGACCGAGCGCACTTTCCGCGGATCGACGCAGACTACCTCGCCCAGATCAAGAAGGCGACGGTCGATCTCCGGGTGACGCCGCTTGCAACGCTCGACGATCGCTTTTTTCTCGCCTCGCGAAGCAAAAAAGAGGAATCTCTTCGGATCGCGCTCGCCGTCGGGGCGCCCCTCCTCATCGCGCGAGCCCCCGGGCTCGCCGCCTGCAGCTACCCCGCGTTGGCCGCCGCGCTCGGGGAGGCGACCGGACTGGCGAAAGCCGCGAACGTCACCATTGCGCTGCGCAATGCGCCCGATACCCATGCCGGCAGCGACGCCGACTGCAAGCGCTTGGCGAAGGAGGCCGACTCGGCGTGGCTGCGTTTCGCCCCCGAGCCGCTGCGCCTCGACGCCGGGAGCTCGCTCGCAACGCTCGTCGGCAAGAGCGTCGCCCTCGTCCACGATATCGCCGAGGACGCGGAAAAAGCCCG
>JBMFXH010000277.1:0-2385 GCA_049964475.1 Vulcanimicrobiaceae bacterium | reverse complement strand
GGTAGCAATTCGGCGATCCCCTTCGGGTCCATGACGGCGCCGGAGATGCCGTGGCTGCCGATATCGCCGCCCTTTTCGATGACGAGGATTTCGAGCGCTTGCTTTCGTTCGGCGGCGAGTTGGCCGAGCCGAATCGCGCCGGCGAGAGAGGCGGGCCCTGCACCCACGAAGAGGACATCGACATCGAGACGATCGCGTTCTTGTGCCATGTGCGGTTGATTCGGCACCGGGCGCTCCGTACTCTTGCGCCGAAGCCTGAGAACATGAAGATACAGATCGGCGTTATGGGCTCGGCCGGCGGTATTTTAACCGCCGAACAACTCGACCGTGCGCGGCGGCTGGGGCGACGGATCGCCCAGCGCGGTTGCACCATCGTCACGGGCGCGTGCCCGGGGCTCCCGCACGCGGCGACGCTGGGCGCAAACGAAGAGGGCGGCGCGAGCCTCGGTGTCTCGCCGGCGCTTTCGCGCGAAGAGCACGTCAACGTTTACGGTTCGCCGTTGCAGCCCTATACCACTATCGTCTTTACCGGTTCGGGGTTGATGGGGCGCGAAACGCATAACATTCACAGCTCGGATTTCGTCCTCTTCGTCGGCGGGCGCAGCGGAACGCTCGGCGAGTTCTGTATCGCCTACGACGAAGGGAAACTCATCGGGATTCTCACCGATTCCGGCGGCATCTCCAACGATCTCCCGAAGATTGCGGGCTTGGTGAAGAAAGAGACGGGCTCGACGATTATCACGAACTCCGACCCCGAGAAACTCGTCGATGCCTGCCTCGATTACTACCGCAAAGAATCGCTCCCCAGTTCGGTGGCATTCAATCGCACCGGCAACTTTTCCGTCGTGCATCAGAACTTGGAGGAAGCCCGTGGCTGAGATTACCTTCGTCGGCGCGGCGGGGACCGTCACCGGCAGCAAACATCTCGTGACGGTCGGCGGGAAGCGCTTTTTCGTCGATTGCGGGCTCTTTCAGGGAACCGCCGACGTGCGCGCGCTCAACGATGCGAAGCTGCCCGTCGATGCCGAAGAGATCGACGCGGTCGTCATCACGCATGGCCACCTCGACCACACCGGCTATCTGCCCAAGCTCGTCAAAGATGGCTTCGACGGGCCGATCTACTGCACGCCGGCGACCGCGGCGATCGCCGAGATTGTCCTCGAAGATGCCGCGCATCTCCAACAGGAACTCAGCGAGCGCGGGCACGCGCACGAACTCCCGCATGCACCGCCACCCTTCTACGACGATCGCGATGTCGCGCGCACGTTGCGGAAAATCGAGACGGTCGAGTACGAACGCGAGTTCTCGGTCGCCGGGATCTCTACGGCGCGCTACAGCAACGCCGGGCACATTTTGGGTTCGGCGTTCGTGCATCTCGCTATCGAAGGCAAGCAAGTGGTGTTCTCCGGCGACCTCGGGCGCTACGGGCGCCCGCTACTCGCCGACCCTTCGCCGATCGGCGCCGCCGATATCATCTGCTGCGAATCGACCTACGGCGACCGCGACCACCCCGCCGAGAGCATCAGCGCGCTCGGCGACGCGCTGCGCGCGGGGATCGCGCGCGGTGGTGCGATCGTGATACCGGCGTTCGCAGTGGAGCGTACGCAAGATATTCTCTATGCAATCGCCCAACTGCAGAAGCAAGACCCGGCGATTGCAAATCTCCCGATCCATCTCGATAGCCCGATGGCCGAGAAAGTCGATGCGATTTTCGAACGTTTCGGCGGCGAGCACCGCACGGTCGCAGGCGACAGCCCGAGCACGCCGTTCGGTATCCATCATTTCACCGAGCATCGAACGACCGAGGAATCGAAAGCACTCAATGCGATGCCCGGAAACTACGTCGTGATCTCGGCGAGCGGCATGGCCAGCGGCGGGCGCATTCTGCACCACCTACACAATCATCTCAGCGATCCGCGCGCGACGATCGTTCTCTGCGGTTATCAGAGCGTCGGAACGCTCGGGAACCTGCTCGAGCACGGGGCGAAAACCGTCCGCATCTACGGCGATGCTTTGCCGGTGCGCGCGACCATCGTCGCGCTCAAAGGCTTCAGCGCGCACGCTGACCGGAGCGGGCTTCTGCGTTGGCTACACACCTGCACCGGCACGCCGCGACTCTATGCGGTACACGGCGAACCCGCCTCGGCCGCCGCGCTCGCCGCCGAAGTGCGCCACGAACTCAAGTGGAGCGCGCAGGTCGCAACGCGCGGCACGACGGTACCGGTGTAGCGCAGCAGCTGTCACGCCGAGTAGGGCGCAAATTGTCACGCCGAGTAGGGCGCAAATTGTCACGCCGAGTAGGGCGCAAATTGTCACGCCGAGTAGGGCGCTTTAGCGCCCGTATCGAGGCGCCGCAGCAGCATCGCCCTCGATACGCCCCTGCGG
>JBMFXH010000276.1:0-2396 GCA_049964475.1 Vulcanimicrobiaceae bacterium | reverse complement strand
GTTCGTTCGGGCACTAGCGCTTCTACAACGGAGCACTAGGAGCTCTCTCGGGTGGCCCGAACGGTTGATGGATGCTTGCTTCGCTTGCGCTGGTAGCGGCGGTCGTCGCTCCGGCTAAATCCTCGAACGCGTTTTTGAACGATTTCGCCGGCTCCTGGCGATGTAGTGCGAAAGGCGAGGAGCCCTCGCTCTGGCACATCGGCCGCGTTCCCGGCAGCCGCTGGGTCCGCGTCGATTGGGGCATTCGCGCCGACGGCCGTCCGAGCGGGAGCGCGTTCGTCGGGTATATCCCGGCGCGCGGAATCTGGCTCTATCGCGATTTTCACGGCGGCGGCAGTTACGCGAACATGCACGGCACGCGCGAAAGCGATGGTACGTGGAGCTGGAGCGGCCCATTCTATCCCTATGCGGCCGCGCGTGGGAGCGCACCACTGAGCGGCCGCATTACCTGGAAACGCAGTGATGCGAGGCACGTGGTACGCACCTTCGCATCGCTGGAACGCGGCACGCTCGTGCCGCACGGCGGTGACATCTGCACCGCGCAGTAGCGTTTACTTTGCGACGGCCTTCACGTCGGCGACGGTAACCGGAGTCGCGGAGTTCCCCCACGACGAACGAACGTAGGAGATAACGGCGGCGATATCCGCATTCGATAACGTCGATCCCCACGGCGGCATGATGCCGTTGTAGCTCTTGCCTTTCACGGTAATCGCTCCGTTGAGACCGTACTTCACGATGTGAATGACCTTCGTTGCATTACCGGTAACCGTCGGATTTCCGGCGAGCGGAGGAAAGGCTCCGGCGACGCCTTCGCCCGTAGCTTGGTGACAGCTCGCGCAGTTGGTGTTGTAGACGGAGGCCCCGGCGGTATTTGCCGCCGCTGCCGGGCTTGTCGCCGCCATTGGGCTGCCGGCCGGCGATGCTGCCGCCGAACTCTGCGGTGCAGTGCTTGCAGAAGATGAAGAGCTCGTCGTGCTCTTCGAGCATGCGGAGAGGGCGAACAGCAGGCCCGCCGCAACGAAACCGATTTTTCGGAGTGAACTCATATTCTATCGGCGCTCCTTTACGCTTGGTATCCCTACGCGTAGCGGTGCCGATTTGCCTGCTGCGGGTGGGGTGTCTGCGTTCTAATTATCCTGGCGCACCGTGGGCCACACGGCGGCAAGCGAAGCGCGCGGCTCTTGACCGAGACGAATGGGAAGATCGTCTTCGTGCGGCATTCCCAACGGGTCGCTACAGCGCGCAACGATACGTTGGCGAGCGTCGTTGCGCGATTCGTGGGGGCATCATATCGGCGCGCCTTGCGGCGTAGCGCGTTAGCGTGGATCGAAGGCGCCGGTAAGGATCATCTGCTCGGCGAGCAGGCGTGCACGCCGATAGCGGGCGATCTCCTCGCGCGAGCTCTGCGGCGGGAGCGAGGTGAGAATGACATCGAGCTCTTCGTCGAATGCATCGGCGAGCGAGCGCGGCGTATAGTCGCCCGGGAAACGCAAGCGCTGCGCGATCATCAAGCGATAGATGCGGTCGGTTGCGAGATCTTCCATGTATCCGTCGATTAAGCTCGCGCCGCGCCCCTCGAGCACGCCCTTCCGATAGCGGATCACCGTGCGAATAGCGGCGCGCGTTCCCTCCAGCGTCGTCGCCCCGACGCCGATCGGTGCCGGGCGCAGATCGGGGTGAAGGTCGGCATCGGCATCGCGAAACGTCAATTGATTCGGTTCGGGAAATTGTGCGACGGCGATGGCGTTTTGGTCGGGGTGTCCCGTCCACGCCCCGTCCATCCCGCAGAGCGCTTCGTTTCGTTTGTCGCGCTCGAGAACGTCGAGCGCGCGGGCGTTGAGCGCCGCATCCTCGCGGCTTGGGTAGAGCGCCGTCATGCCGCCGATCGCGAGCGCGCCGTGCCGATGGCAGATCTGCGGTAAGAGCGTCCGGAGATTCTGAAAAAATGCGACGTCGAGCGGTATCGTATTGCGATCGGGGAGAACCCAGCGAGGATCGTGGAGATTAAAGTGAATCAGCGACGCCATATAATCCCATCGGCCGAGGTTCAACCCCAAAATCGAACCGCGAAGGTTGTAGAGAAACTCTTCGATTTCGTAGGCGAGCGGATGCGCCTCGACCAACGCCATGCAGGAGATCGCGTTCTCCGGCCAGCCGCGCGCGGCGGTGACGGCGGCAAAGAGATCGCGCCAGAAAAGCGCCTCTTCGGCGGATTCGCTCTTGGGAATGTAGAGCAAAAGTCCGTGCGGCAGTTCGGCGAGCTCGAGCGAATATGCTAAGAGTGCGACATCGAAAACCGAGGCGCTCGCCAATTCCTCATCGACGATACCCGCTTGCGAAAGGTGCAACGGGCGAACGCGCGTCCAGACGACCGCGTCGGGCCGCTCGATTCCTAC
>JBMFXH010000275.1:0-2421 GCA_049964475.1 Vulcanimicrobiaceae bacterium | reverse complement strand
GCAGGCGACGGGGCTGTCGACGTGTGGATGCAGGAACTCGCCGAGCGGCACGAACGCGTGCGCCATCAGGGAGAGATCGAGTCGCGCGAGCATCTCCGTTACACGATCGACCTGCGCTTCGCGCCCTGGACACCGAAATTCGTCCTCCAGGCGTGGGTCGTCCCGATCCTCAAGAGCGGCGCATTCGGGAGCGGGCGCGACTACGGTCTCCACAATCTCTCATTGGGAAATCACAAGGCTGTCGTTCCGATCGACCGCACGATCGGGCGGCTCGCTCAGGCCGCCGGCGTCATGGAGCACACCGGATACGGTCTTTCGGAAACGCTGCTCGGCGCGTTACTCGATCTTCTGGTGCAGACGCGCAGAGCGCATTGGCAGTCGGTGAAAAATCCGGCCCTGCATTATCAGCCGATCGAGAGCGGCAAGATAGCCTGGATCCTCGGCGAGGACGCACGGCAACATCCCCGCCTCAAAGAGCACCCGACATCGGTGCTGCTCCCGAGCGTCCCGCTCTGGTACGTCGATCCCCAGCGCGGCGTTGCAGGCCCCGCGCACCTCGATGCTCCGCCGGAGCTCGCCGCGTTGGTGGCGGCATCGCCGGCGCTCTCGACATCGCAGGCCGAGCGCGCGAATGTGTCGCTCCGTCACGTTTTCTCCGGCGCCGGGATCGAACCGCCGATAGCCAGCGTCGAGATTCAAACGATCGATGCCGACCCGGTGCCCGCCCTGCGCCTCGTTCTTCTCCCGGCCACGCGCACGGGCGGTTATCCCGCACCTGCGCGCCCTGCTGCCGAACTCCGCTTTCAATACGGAGAGCAATTCGTTTGCCCCGGAGACGCGCAACGCGAAATTCGGATGGTCCTGGGCGAGAGCGTCACCCTCTGGCCGCGCCGCATCGCCTTCGAAAAGTGGAGTGTGAAGAACCTCGCCCCACTCGGCCTCGCACCGGTCGCGTGGCCATACAATTTCGAGCGCGAGCGTTCGTTGCACTACTTTCTGTACGATGAGGAGAAGCACTGGGTTCGCTTTCTCAGCACGAACGTTCCCGAACTCGTCCGCGCGGGTTGGAGCATCGAGATCGATCCGAACTTCCCCTACGCGATTTTCCAACCGGACGACGAGTGGGCCGTCGACGTCATCGAAGACGATCGCCCGCAGTGGTTCGAACTCGATCTCGGTATCGAGATTGAGGGCGAACGCGTCTCGTTGCTGCCGGTGCTCGTCAACGCGCTCGAACGCGCAGGGCATTCCCTTGCGACCAATCCGAAAACAATCGAACAACGCAGCGAGCCATTGCTGGGCAAACTGCCCGACGGGAAGTATGTATCGCTTGCGCCCGAACGCGTCGCACGCATCCTCGCGACGCTCGGCGCACTCGTCGCTGAATCGAACGAGCTCTCGCGCAACGGACGCATCAACGTGCCTGCCGTGCGCGCAGCCGCGCTCGCCGATGCCGACGGAATTGCGCTGCGCTGGACGCATGCGCGCTCGCTGCGCGCGACGATCGACGCGTTGGTAGGTTACGCGGAGCGCAGCATAAAGCTTCCGAAGATTTTCAAGGCCGAGCTTCGTCCCTACCAGCGCGAAGGCGTCGCGTGGATGCAAACGCTGCGCGAGCATGGCTTCGGCGGAGTGCTTGCCGACGACATGGGCCTCGGCAAAACGGTTCAGGTACTCGCGCATATCGCGGTCGAGCGAACCAACAAACGTCTTGCGTCGCCGGTGCTCGTCGTAGCACCCACGAGCGTCATCCCGAATTGGCGAGCGGAGATCGCACGTTTCTTGCCGGTCGCACGCGTCCTCTCGCTCACCGGGCCGGACCGAAGCGATCGCTTCGCCGCCATCGGTGACGCCGAAATCGTGCTCACCACCTACGCGCTGCTTCCCCGCGATATCGAAGAGCTCGCGAAACACGACTGGTCCCTCCTCGTCCTCGATGAAGCGCAAGCGATTAAGAACCCCAAGGCGAAGGCCGGCATCGCTGCGGCGCGGCTAAGGGCGGAGCAGCGGTTAGCGCTCACCGGCACGCCGATCGAGAACCATCTCGAGGAGCTCTGGTCGATTTACGAATATGCCGTGCCGGGGTTGCTCGCGGACCGTACCCGTTTTTCGCGCATCTTCCGCACCCCGATTGAAAAGCACGGCGATGCACTGCGCCGGGCTGCGCTCGCCGCGCGCATCAAACCCTTCTTCCTCCGCCGAACGAAAGAGCAAGTAGCGCCCGAGCTCCCGGAAAAGACCGAGATCGTGCAGCACATCGAACTGCGCGGCGCGCAGCGCGATCTCTACGAAACGATTCGTATTGCCATGCATAAGCGCGTCTCGGAGGAAGTGGCACGCCGGGGCCTGGCGCGCAGCCATATCGTGCTGCTCGATGCGCTCCTCAAAATGCGACAGGTCTGCTGCGACCCTCGGCTGCTG
>JBMFXH010000274.1:0-2459 GCA_049964475.1 Vulcanimicrobiaceae bacterium | reverse complement strand
GATCGATACCTTCGTCTTCGCCACCGCACTGCGCGAGAGCGTCGCGGCGGCACGTCAGGCGCTGCTTCGCCCGGTCGAGGGGACGATTCTCTCGGTCGCCGATGCGGCGGCGGAGGCCGCCTATCGCCTCGCGTTGCACGAGCCGGATTTCTACCGCCTCCTCACCGGCGTCGTTCGAGCGGCAAACGAAGCGCTCGATCGTACGCCCGAACAACTCGCGGCGCTCAAGGAGGCCGGCGTCGTCGATGCAGGCGGCGCGGGTTTCGTGTATTTTCTTGAGGGTATCTCGAGTTTTCGCCCCGACGTTCAGGTCCGAGCGACCGCCTTTCCCCGACGTCCCGCGAAAAAAAGTGCCTTCGCAAAAACGCAGCAGATCGGCGAAAATAAATTCTGCACGGAGTTCATTCTCGAAGATGCTTCCGTCGGGGCGCACGAGGTTCGGACCGCGCTCGAAAAACTCGGCGAATCGCTTCTCGTTATCGGCGAGCGCCCGCGCATCAGGGTGCACATTCATACCGACGTGCCGCAGCGAGTCACGGAGAGCGTCGAACGGTACGGGACGGTAACGCAGCTCAAAGTCGACGATATGGAACGTCAGCACCACGTGCTCGTCATCGATAGCGTTCCTCACGAACGCTCGGTCGTCGTCGTCACTCCCGGCGAGGGCTTCGAAGCGATCGCGCGGGAGTTGGGCGCCGAAGTGACGGTGCCCGCCACGATCAATCCCAGCGTCCGCGACCTGCTGCTGGCGATCAACAAGACGCTCTCCGATGAGGTCATCCTCTTCGTGAACGATAAGAATGTGGAGATGGCGGCGCGCGAGGCCGCGAATCGGAGCGAGAAGCACGTGAGCATCGTCCCGACGCCCAATATCGTCACCGGGATCGCGGGGCTTTTTGTCCTGCGCTCGCTCGGTGGCGAGAGCGTTCCTTCGGTCGAGAGAATTCTTGGTGAGTCCGCGCGCGTTCGAGCGGCGCAACTCTTCTTTGCAGGAAAAGATGCTCTGCGCGGTACGCTGCGCATCGCTCGCGGCAAACCGGTCGCCCAACTCGACGGCGAACTCTTCGTCTCTGAAACGGTGAAAGAGACCCTCCTTGCCGTGGTGAAGGCAATGGGCGGCGATCGGGGGGCGTTACTGACCCTTTACTATGGCGGCGCCCAACGCGAGCGCGATGCGAAGGTGCTGGCCGATGCTTTGCGCGAAGCCTTCCCCGACCTCGATGTGGAGTATTATTACGGCGGAATGAGCAACGCAGAGTACTGGATTGCACTCGATGACTGAGCCGCGCATCGCCGTCGATGCGATGGGGGGGGACCGCGCGCCCGACGAGGTCGTTGCCGGTGCCTTGCTCGCCGTTGAAACATTTGGGGCGAACGTCGTCCTTGTCGGTGACGAAGCCCGCATACGGCCGTTGCTTCATGGTGCGACGGGCGAGCGCGTTGCAGTGGTACACGCGCCGGAGGCCGTGCCGATGGAGCAACATGCGTCGCAAGCGCTTCGCGGCTCGGAGCGAACCTCGCTTGGTCGAGCGGTCGAAATGATGAAATCCGGGGAGGTCGACGGGGTCGTCTCGGCCGGCAACAGCGGAGCCTTTCTTGCCATCTCGTTAGTGAAATTGCGCACGATCGAAGGCATCGCGCGGCCGGCGATCGCGACGGTCTGGCCTGCGCTCAACGGCCCTTCGGTGCTCCTCGATTCCGGAGCGAACGTCGACTGCCGACCGGAATGGCTCGTGCAATTCGGAATTATGGGAAGCGCGTATGCGCGCGCCGCGCTGGGTATCGAACGGCCGCGCGTCGCCGTTCTCTCGGTCGGTGAGGAGCGAACGAAGGGCAACGCGGCGGTTCTGGAAGCCGCCGCCCTGCTCGATCGCGCGCCGGTCCATTTTATCGGAAATATCGAGGGGAAAGATATGTTTCATAACGTCGCCGACGTCATCGTCGCCGATGGATTCGTCGGAAATGTCGTCTTGAAGACCTGCGAGGGTATGATCGGCGATCTCGGTTCGATTATGAAACAAGAGGTCTTAGGCGGCGGCCTCGCAGCAAAAATCGGCGCGGCGCTTCTCTTGCCGCGACTCCGCGGGCTACGCAAGCGGTACGATTACGAGACCTACGGGGGAGCGCCGCTTCTCGGCTTGCGCGGGAACTGCATCGTCTCGCATGGACGCGTGAGCAGGAACGGTATCAAGCATGCGATTCGCGCAGCTATTGAAGAAGCGCGCGCCGATGTGGTCGGGAAGATCGCTGCGCTCGTCGCCGGCGAAGCGGTGTCGAGCGCGTAATGCCGATTCACATCGTCACCGATAGCACTGCCGATATCGATCCGGAGCACGCGCTCGAACTCGGGATCGGCGTCGTCCCGCTCTTCGTCCTCTTCGGCAATGAATCGCTCCGCGATTATATCGATATTTCGCGCCGACAATTTTTCGATCGCCTCAAGAGCGAACCGGTCCTGC
>JBMFXH010000273.1:0-2474 GCA_049964475.1 Vulcanimicrobiaceae bacterium | reverse complement strand
ACTCCACGCGCCCGACGCGGCGCATCCGCTCTTTACCCGCCTTCTGCTTCTCCAACAGTTTGCGCTTCCGGCTGATATCGCCGCCGTAGCATTTTGCAAGGACATTTTTGCGCATGGCGCTGACGGTTTCGCGAGCCACGATCTTCCCGCCGATCGCCGCCTGAATCGGCACTTCGAACATCTGGCGAGGAATCAGCTCCTTGAGTTTCTCGGCTAAGAGCCGCCCGCGGTTCGACGCTTTATCGCGCGCAACGATGAACGAGAGCGCGTCGACTGCCTCACCGTTGAGGAGGATCTCCAACTTGACGAGATCGCCTTGTCGATAGCCGATCGGTTCGTAATCCAGCGACGCGTAGCCCTTCGTGCGCGATTTTAGCTGATCGAAGAGATCGACGATGACCTCGATCAGCGGCATTTCGTAACTAAGAATGACGCGCCCGTCATGGAGATATTCCATATTCAACAGCGCTCCGCGACGCGCTTGAATGATCTCCATGATTGCCCCGACATAATCCGGCGGCGAGATGATCGTTGCTTTTACATAGGGTTCTTCAAGTTGCGCGATGAGGTTGGCCGGCGGCAGCTTCGAGGGATTATCGACGAGCTCGACCGTGCCGTCGGTTCTCGTTACCCGAAAGACCACCGACGGCGACGTCGCGATGAGATCGAGCGAGTAATCGCGCTCGAGACGCTCCTGTACGATCTCCATATGGAGCAGACCGAGAAAGCCGCAGCGGAAACCGAACCCTAAGGCGATCGAGGTCTCGGGTTCGAAAACCAGCGCCGCATCGTTGAGCTTCAACTTCTCCAACGCATCGCGGAGCGACTCGTATGCGGCACCTTCGTTGGGGTAGAGTCCGCAGAACACCATTGGAACCGCTCGACGATAGCCGGGAAGGGCAACGTGTGCCGGGTTATTCGCCGCCGTGATGGTATCGCCGACGTCGATATCGCCCAACGACTTCACGTTGGCAATGACGTAACCGACGTCGCCGATGCTCAGCCGTTTCGTCGGCCGCATCTGCGGAGCGAAGTGCCCCACCTCGGTGCATTCGTAGACGCGTTCGTGCGCCATCGACATGAATTTCGTTCCACTTTCGATCGCTCCGTCGACCACGCGAACGTAGCTCACGACGCCGCGGTACGGATCGAACTGCGCGTTGAAGACGAGCCCGCGAACGAGATCGGTATGCCCTTGCGGCGCCGGGATACGCGCGACGATCGCTTCGAGAATATTTTCGATACCGATCCCATTTTTCGCACTCGCGAGGATGCACTCGCTGCGCTCGATCACGAGCAATTCCTCGATCTCGGCCATGACGCGCTCGGGATCGGCGGCGGGAAGATCGATCTTATTGATCACCGGGATGATCGTAAGATTGTGCTCCAGCGCCAGGTGATAATTCGCCAGCGTCTGGGCCTCGATACCTTGCGCCGCGTCGATGATGAGCAGCGCGCCCTCGCAAGCTGCCAGCGATCGTGAAACTTCGTAGGAAAAATCGACATGCCCCGGCGTATCGATGAGGTTCAGCCGGTAGATCTGCCCGTCGAGCGCCGGGTAACGCAACGTGACCGGGTGCATGCGGATCGTAATCCCGCGCTCGCGCTCGAGGTCCATTGCATCGAGTTGCTGCTCTTCTAAGACGCGCGACTCGATCGTCTTCGTCATCTCCATGAGGCGGTCGGAGAGCGTCGTCTTCCCGTGATCGATGTGGGCGATGATACAGAAGTTGCGCGTATTGGCGATCGTCTGCAGCCGATGCGCGTGGTCGGTGGCTTTCTCCATACGAAATTCTTTAGAATGCGCAGGCGTGAAGCGTTGCCGAGAGGATCACCGGGCGAACGACGAACTGCAGAAGCAAAATCAACACGATGAACGCGATATCGAAGCCGCCCATCGGCGGAATGATGCGCCGAATGGGATTGAGCACCGGTTCGATGACTGCGGCAAGGTAGCGAACCCACGCTCCCTGGAGATCGGGGATCCAAGAGATGACCGCATAGACGACCAAAACGATCATGTAGATATTGAGCAACTGCAGCAAAAGCGGGCCGAGCGCGCAGGCGATAGCGTTCACGTGAGGGGGCTTCTACGACTTATCGGCGATGACATTCCGCGGAATGCCGTCGAGGAAGGGTGTCGGGTCGATCGGCGTTCCATCGTGCATGACTTGGTAATGCACGTGCGGGCCGGTAGCAAATCCGGTCATCCCGACCCGGCCGATCGTTTGCCCCTTGAGCACCCGCTCACCGACGCGAACATCGGTGCTGGAAAGATGCGCGTACCACGTCGCATACCCGTTCTCATGATCGATATCGACCATCAGTCCGTATCCGCCGTTATACGAGGCGGCGGTAACGACGCCCGCTGCTGCAGCACGCACCGGCTCGCCCCAATCCGCACCCAGGTCGACGCCTTCGTGAAATTCGACGTCGGGGTAGGTGCGGTAGCAAAAACATCCGACGATCGGCGC
>JBMFXH010000272.1:0-2485 GCA_049964475.1 Vulcanimicrobiaceae bacterium | reverse complement strand
CCTTCGAAGTCGGGCGCAACGACGAAGGCTACGTACTGGAACTCCCGGTTCCCGGCTTCAGCCCCGAGCAGATCGAGGCGACCGTGAACGACGGCATCCTCAACGTCGTCGGCAAGAGCGAGCGCCGGAACTTCACCCGCACGATCTCGCTGCCCGAGGAGATCGATAGCGACCGCATCGACGCACACGTCGAGCACGGAATGCTGACCCTGAAGCTCCCGCTTCACCCGAAAGCACAACCGAAGAAAATCGCCGTTCGCGGCTAACAGCGGGGCAACCGAAGGACCGTGCGGAGGAGCGAGCACATCGCCCCTCCGCTCTTCTTTCCGAACGCTCGAGGCGAGTGAGACGGGGGAGCGCGGTGAAAGCGAGGCCAAGGTAGCGCGCTGTGATGGAGCGCTCGCCCCTTCCCGACGATCTCGAGGCACTGGAATCGCAGAGCATCTATATTCTCCGCGAAACCGTCGCGTGCATCGATAACCCGGCGATGCTGTGGTCGATCGGAAAAGATAGCACCGCGCTGCTCTGGATGGTGCGCAAAGCCTTCCTCGGCGAGGTGCCGTTTCCGTTGGTGCTGCTCGATACCGGCATGGAGTTCGCGGAGGTCTACGCGTTCCGCGATCGGCTCGTGCGCGAGTGGGGATTAACGGTCGTCAACGAAGCCTGTCCGCCCGAGAGCGGCGTCGACCAAAGCCTGCCGCCGGCGGCGCGCCACGCAGCGCGAAAGAGCGCCGGCTTACGGGCGCTGCTCGAACGCGAACGGTACGGTGCCGTCATTCTCGGCATTCGCCGCGACGAACAAGCGATACGCGCCAAAGAGCGCATCTTCAGCCCGCGCAACAGCGATGGTTCGTGGGATCCGCAGCGACAACCGCCGGAGTTGTGGGATTATTATTCGACGGAAGTCCCCGACGGCGCGCACGTGCGCGTTCATCCGCTGTTGCATTGGACCGAACGCGATATCTGGCGTTACACGCAAAGCGAAGAGATTCCGTTCGTTCCGCTCTATCTCGCGCGCAACGGGCAACGCTATCGATCGCTCGGCGAAAGCAATATTACCTTTCCGATTCGCAGCGACGCCGACACGATTGAAAAGATCGTCGCCGAGTTGGCGACGACCCACGAGCCCGAGCGCGCCGGGCGCGCGATGGACGGAGAGAGTGAAGACGCCTTCGAGCGGTTGCGCGCCGGAGGGTACATGTGAGCGCGTTACGCGTCGTGATGTTCGGCGACGTCGATGCCGGGAAGTCGACGATTCTCGGGCGCTTGATGCTCGATTGCGGCTGCGTTCCGCCGGCAAGGATCGAGGAGATGGAGCGATCGAGCGAGCGCCGCGGCGTACCGGTCGAGTATTCTTTTTTGCTCGATGCGTTTCAGATCGAACGCGACCAGGCAATTACGCTCGATAGCTCCCGCATTTGGCTCAAGACGCCGAATCGCGAGATCGTTTTCGTCGATGCACCCGGGCATCGCGAGCTCATTCGCAATCTCGTGAGTGGTGCGTCGGAGGTCGATGCCGCCGTGCTCGTCGTCGCCGCCGACGAGGGCATCACCGCACAGACGCGCCGACAGGCGCTCTTTTTGCAGTGGTTCGGCTTTACTTCGGTACTCGTTGCGATCAATAAACTCGATCTCTGTGCCGCGCCGCAAGCGCGATACGAAGAACGCGCCGCGGAGGCCGACGCCTTTCTGCGCGGGCTCGGTATCGTACCGCTTGCAATCGTTCCGGTCGCCGCGCGCGAGGGGGCGAATCTCGCGCGATCGGGTGCGAGCACGGAGTGGTGGCACGGACGCACGTTGCTCGCCGAGATCGAAGCGCTTGAAGCGCCGCTCAGTAATGCGAACGCACCGCTGCGCATGGTCGTCCAGGATATCTATCGCCGCGGTTCGACGCGCTGGATCGTCGGCCGTATCGATTGCGGCCGCCTTTCGTGCGGCGACGCGCTCACGTTTTGGCCGCTGCGATCGACGGCGCGTGTCGAGCGTATCGTACGTTGGCCCGACGAAGTCGAGAGCGCATCGGCCGGGGCGGCGATCGCCATCGAACTCGACGAGCGTATCTTCGTCGACCGCGGCGCAGTCGCCACGCATGAAGGCTCCGGCCCGACGCTCGGCCACACGCTCTCGGCGTCGCTCCTCTGGCTCGGCGAGCAACCCGCGCGAGCGGGCACGAATCTTCGCATGCGTTTGGGAACGCGCGAAATCGCGGTCACGGTTGCTGCGATCGATGAGACCTTCGATCCGCAGGACGGCTGCGGCCGCACCGCGGAGGAGATCGTTGCAGGCGATGTCGCGTCGGTAACGTTGGTCGCGCGCGAAACGATCGCCGCCGACCCCGCACTTCCCGCCTCGAGTATCTCGCGCTTCATCCTGCTCGATGGCGGGCGCGTCGTTGCCGGCGGAAAAGTGCGTGCACTCGCTTCCGCCACGCGCAGCGCCGGCGCAACGAACGTCACCGCGACGCGTTCGTTCGTCGGCCGCGAAG
>JBMFXH010000271.1:0-2487 GCA_049964475.1 Vulcanimicrobiaceae bacterium | reverse complement strand
CGGGGTGACAGCGTGCTCCCCCTCGATACGCCGCTTCGCGGCTACTCGGGGTGACATTGTGGCGGGCCTACTCGGGGTGACATTGTGGCGGGCCTACTCGGGGTGACATTGTGGCGGGCCTACTCGGGGTGATAGCGGGGTGCCGCTACATAAGCCTCCGGCCTTCGAGCGCG
Organism: Vulcanimicrobiaceae bacterium; assembly: GCA_049964475.1. Classification (GTDB taxonomy): domain Bacteria; phylum Vulcanimicrobiota; class Vulcanimicrobiia; order Vulcanimicrobiales; family Vulcanimicrobiaceae; genus JABEUX01. The sequence goes on along the minus strand of JBMFXH010000271.1, from coordinate 2,314 downwards.
CGCGCGAGCGTCGCTTCGTCGGCGTAATCGAGGTCGCTGCCGATCGGCAGCCCGTACGCGAGCCGCGATATCGTCGTTACCAACGGCGCGAGCAAGCGCGAGAGATAGAGCGCGGTCGCTTCGCCTTCGGCGTTGGGATTCGTCGCGATGATGACTTCGTGCGTCGCTTCGCTGCCGACGCGTTCGACGAGTTCGCGCACGCGTAACTGCCCCGGCCCGATGCCGTCCATCGGCGAAATCACGCCGCCGAGCACGTGGTAGCGGCCGTGAAACGCTCCCGATCGTTCGATCGCGTAGAGATCTTTCGCGTCGGCGACGACGCAGAGCAGCGTCGCATCGCGCCGTTCGTCGCGGCAGAACGCGCACGGATCGCTCTCGGTAATCGAAGCGCAGATCGAACAGAATCCGACGCGATCCTTCACCGCTAAAATCGCCTCGGAGAGCGACTGCGCTTCGTTGCGCGGGCGGTTGAGAATATGGAACACCAATCGCGCTGCGGTCTTCGGGCCGATCGTCGGGAGTTTCGTGAACTCGTTGATGAGCGCGACGACCGGCTCGGCCGGCGGCTCGGAGCGCGTCACATCAGGCCCGGAATGCGCATGCCTCCGGTAAACGCGGACATACGCTTCTGCGAGGTCTCATTCGCTTTCCCCAATGCATCGTTGACCGCGACCGTCACGAGATCTTCAAGCGTCTCGATATCCTCGGGATCGACTGCTTCCTTCCCGATATGCACGCGCGTGACGCGCTGATCGCAGGTCATCTCGACGCTCACCGCACCGCCTGCGGCAACGCCGGTGACGCTCGTCGTCGCAAGCTCTTCTTGCGCCTTGAGCATCTCGCTCTGCATCTTTTTTACTTGGGCCATCAATTGCGCTTGGTTCACGTTTCTCTCGTTCTCTCTATCGCGTAGTCGAGTAGGGAATCGGCGTCCTCATTCGTCATCGGTTCGGGTTCGTCCGGTAGCGCGGCGATCTCGGCGCGAACGTTGAGATCGGCCTCGAGAAACTCCGCGACCGCCGCCTTCACCTTCGCCGACGCACGCTCGTTGAAGCGGGCGAGCGCGGTCTGCCCCGGCACCGCGATCACCACCGTCGTGCCGTCGAACGAGAGCACGCGCGTGTTCTCCAGCGCCGCCTGCAGCGGGCGCTCCGCCGCGACGATGCGGTTGCGGATCGCGGGCCAGGCCGCCTCGACCGTCTTCTGCGTCAGCGGCCCGGTGCGTTTGGGCGGCGGCTCCGGCGACGGTGGGCTCGGCGGCTCGGCCGCCCGCGGTGCAGAGCGCGGCGCGACGGCGCGTGGCGCGGCCGCAGGGCGCGGCGGTGCGGCGGCTGGGCGCGGCGGTACGGCGGCTGGGCGCGGCGGCGGTGCGGAGGAGCGCGCCGGGGTGCTCGCGGCTTCGCCGGCGAGAACGAACCGCAGCAGCGCGGCCTCGAGCTCCAGCCGGGCGTCGCCCCCACGCGCCAGCGTCGCGGCGTCGGTCAGCACGCGCAGCAGCGGCAGCACGGTCGTGCTCTCGATATCCTGCGCGCGCGCGGTCGCCTCGGCGGCATCCTCCGGCGCGCTGTCGCGTGCGAGCAGCGCCGGGTCGATTCGCGCGACCAACAGATTCCGCATCGCCCCTAACAGCGCGCGCAGCAGCGTCGCCGGCTCGATTCCCGCGTCGCTCGCTTCCTCGATCGTGCGCAGCATCGCGCCCGCATCGCGCTTCAGCACGTCGTCGCGCAGGCGCAGTGCCATCTCGCGGCCGTTCGATCCGAACGCCGATTCGATCGCCGCGCCATCGACGCGCCCGTCGCCGTAGGCCGCCGCTTGTTCGAGCATCGTGAGCGCATCGCGCAGTCCGCCGTCGGCGCGATAGGCGATCGCGGCGAGCGCGCTCTCTTCAACCTCGATATGCTCGGCCGCGGCGATCTCGCGCATGCGTTCGATCATTACCGGGATCGCGATACGCCGAAACGCGTAGCGTTGGCAACGCGAAAGAATCGTGATCGGCAAGCGCTCGGGTTCGGTCGTCGCGAGAATAAAGAGTGCATGTTCGGGCGGCTCTTCCAGCGTTTTAAGAAACGCATTCGCGCCCTCTTTGGTGAGCATGTGCGCTTCATCGATGATATAGATTTTCTTGCGCATCACCGAGGGCGGAAATTTCACCGCATCACGCAACGAACGAATCTCGTCGATGCCGCGATTGCTCGCCGCGTCGATTTCCAACACGTCGAGCGCCGTTCCTTCGAGCATCGCCGTGCATGCAGCGCAGGTGTTATCGGGTTCGGCGGTCGGGCCGCGTTCGCAATTCATGCAGCGGGCAAAGATT
>JBMFXH010000270.1:0-2495 GCA_049964475.1 Vulcanimicrobiaceae bacterium | reverse complement strand
GCCTCGATGGCTTCCCATTGCCCATCGCGAAAGTCATCAGTCGGGCGGCCTGTTCCCCGCCGTAAAATGTGGAGGGCGCGCTCTTTCAAAAATTGCATCGCTGTCACGCCTTTCTTAACTCAACGTGCCTATGAGGCGGAGTGTATCTCGCGCATATGTTTTCACTTCCTCTGGGTTAATATCCGGCGCAAACGGACCTTCGGCATGATGCGCTTGATTCGCGTAGCCCCCGATCGATCGAAGCTTGGGGAGTTTTTCATAAAGCGGATTTGACGTTCCCTTAGCTTCTATAACATCGCACATTTGCCCAAGCGTCGCGTCGTGTTGAAACAGATGCGGTTGACAATTTCGACAATACTCTTCAGCTATCAATCGTATGTCGGAATAGATTTCGTTATGATTTCCTACACCTTCGGTTACAAAAGCGTGCGCTCGTCGAACGCGTTTCATATGCTCGGTTCGAAGCAATTCGTCGACATCAAGTTGCTGAAGCACATGTTGACTACTTGACGGGCGAGTCAACTCCAAGACGTTCCTACGCGTTTGCCCGGTCCGCCTGCAAAGGTCCGCAACGAACGCCCGATCGTGTGATGTAACCACCACCTGAGCCGCAATTCCGGAGATCCGATCGATGTTCTCAATCGTGCGCGCTCTACGAGCGGAATCTTGGCTGGTAAAAGGGTCATCGAAGACTACGATTCTATCGGCAATGTTTTCGTCGCCGTCGATATCGGCAAGGAAAAATGCTAGCGCGAGAGCGCTTCGATCTCCGGCGCTGAGGAGCGTCTTAATTGAGGGCTGATTGCCAGCGGGCTCTCGGCCTATCTCTATCGCTCCGCCACTCACGCAAATTTGAAGTTTCGATTGGGGAACTCCGGTAATATTCGTTCTTGCTATTCCAACCCGCGCCTCGCAGCCGAACGCCTCAAGATATTGATTGACGCTTTCCTGGCACCGCCTGAGTGTCTGCTGTTCTTGGGCTCCAAGCCGCGCCCGTGCCTCTACTTTTTGCGCTTCATAGGTGGTGCGTTCCGACCTTGCCCGAATAAGTTCGTCGCACGCCTCTATGCTCTCAGGATCGAAGCGACTTTTCTTGGCGCGAAGCAACGTGAGGCGTTGCGCGATAGCTGCAGCATTCTCGGTCGATAAACCAGCCTTAAACTGCGTAATTTTTTGGTTGAATTCTTCGGCATCCTGGTTGTATCTCTCTATTTCAACAAGAATGTTTTCGTAATTTTTCATTTGCTCACGAAGATGTGGCGCGGTTGGTGGGACGGCCGTTAGGTTCTCCCGTTTTTCGGTGAGGGAGCGTATCAGCGCATCCGCCAGGCGCCGGCATCCGGCAGCGATCGCGTCTATCGAAAGGCCTGGAGAAAATGGCTCGCCTATGCGATGGGACCATCCGGCAGCGACTTCTTCATTTTGCCGATAGCATTCGCAGACACGCTGGTCGATGGAAGGATGCCAGGTCTCCGAGACACGACGTAACTCTCGTTCGATGCGTTGTTCAAATTCTCCGTAGGTGACATCAAAGAACAGCCGATACATGCCGACGATGCCCGCGCCATTGACCTGTTGCTCGCAGAAAGGGCATGCGCCTCCGACGACATGGTTCGTACCCTCCGAAAGCCAAGGTTTCCCAACGCCGAAACGTTCAACGTGCTCGTCAATTCGAATCGCAACGGCAGCGTCGACAGCCTCCCCATCGCTTTCAAGTAAATCGAGGATCGAGCGCGGGCTCGGCGGCAGACCTAATTTTATGAGACCAGGGCGGCCGCGGATGGCATCTGCGTCAGACTGATCGCGCTGTTGTCGTTCGAGTTCTTGAATTGTCCTATCGATTTCTTCGTCCGGCTCTACGGCAAGGTATTCATCGATATTAATACCGCCGCAAGAACGACGTACGTTCGCCTCGGCTTGCTGTTGACGCGCCAAGGCATCGCGATTAGCATGATCGAGGTCTTCAATTTCACGAGCGATACTGACGGCATCGGCGCCAACGATGAGATGATAGAGATTGCGTCGCTGCTCCGTCTCTGCTCGATGGCCAAGATAGAGGTGCGTATCGATGAAATATTCGTCGAAGACTTTTATGTCGGGGTTGGCTCGATTCCAGGCCGCACCGTCGAAATGAGTCGTCCCGCCTGAGGAAAGCAACCGCGAGACCGACGGCCCGCTCGCCCCTAAACGCCGGCGCGACAGAATGTTGCTAGGGTCTTCGGTTGCAAGCGAACGAAGGATTGCGCAAATCGTACTCTTTCCGGAACCGTTCAGGCCGTAGATAATGGTGAGTTTACGCCACTCCACATTGCCTTGCGCGGCCAAGCTCACAATCGGCCCGAGTTCTCGAATTTCGATGAGCTTTCTTAACGTCTCCGGCATATCCAGCCTCTCCTAACCTTCATCGTCTTCGTCTTCCGTTACGCGCGTGGCGGGGACAAAAGGGCGGGCACCCATTGCGACCGCGCGGTCTGCTCGCTCGCGGTAGTGCCCGG
>JBMFXH010000269.1:0-2496 GCA_049964475.1 Vulcanimicrobiaceae bacterium | reverse complement strand
CTCGCAATGCCGGCGATCCCGGTGCTCGCACCGCTGGCGCTCGAGATCGCTGCTGCACGCGCGCTCAACGTCAACGCCGACGAAGCGGCCGCAGCGGTCGCGGCAGCATTTCCCGCAAGCGCGCTCTTCTTCGTCACCGATATCGAACGTGTCCGCGCGGTTGCAAGCGATCCGCGCAGCGGTATCGACCGTTTCACCGTATCGACTGCACGTGCGTTTCTTGACGGCGAGCAATGCCGCGACGGGATGCGCCCGAAAATCCGCGCGGCGATCGCCGCCTGCGAGGGCGGCGTCGAGGCCGCCTATATCTGTCTCGCCCGCCCGGGCGCGCTCCGTGCCGCGCGCGATGGTAATGATGCGACGATCGTCGCTTAAGCGGAGCCGGCGGGCAGGAGCGCTAAGGTAACGAGAATGCTGCTGCTGGGAATCGAGACCTCTTGCGACGATACCGCCGTTGCGATCGTTCGCGACGGGCGCGACGTGCTCGCGAACGTCTCGACGAATCAAGATGAATTCCACCGCGCCTACGGCGGTATCGTTCCCGAAATTGCGAGCCGAGCGCACCTCGCGCTGCTCTCCGCGGCGATCGAACATACCCTCGAACGCGCGCAGATGACACTCGCAGACTGCGACGGAATAGCGGTTACCTACGGACCGGGGTTAATCGGCAGCCTCCTCGTCGGCGTCGCAACTGCAAAGGCGCTTGCCTTCGCCGCTCAACGTCCGCTCTACGCCGTCAACCACCTGCACGGGCATCTCTTTGCGCCGTTCCTCGCACGCTCCGAAGCGCCGCCCTATCCGTTTCTCGCGCTCTTGGTCTCCGGAGGGCACACGCAACTCGTCACCGTCGAGGCTCCGCTGCAGTTGCGTGTGCTCGGAAAGACACGCGACGATGCTGCAGGGGAGGCATTCGATAAGACCGCGCGTCTGCTTGGGCTCGGTTTTCCCGGAGGCCCCGCGCTCGACGCGCTCGCACGCGACGGCGATGCACGCGCCGTCGCTTTCCCGCGCTATCGTCCTGAAGGCGATGCCCTCGACTTTTCGTTCTCGGGATTGAAGACCTCGGTTCGCTATTTTCTCGAACGCCCAGAGAATGCGCGTGTCCGCCGCGAAGATGTCGCCGCGAGCTTTCAGGCGGCGGTCGTGGACGTGCTGACGGCCCGCGTCGATGCTGCGTTTTCGCGCGGTGCGTTTCGCGCCGTCGCCCTTTCCGGCGGGGTCGCCGCAAATTCACTCTTGCAGCAACGCTTGCGCGCGTGGGCGGAGGAGCGAGGCGTCGAGCTCTTCATCCCCGCGCGTGCGTACTGTACCGATAACGCCGCGATGATCGCCGCAGCCGCCGATGCACAGGGCGAAGCGGTGCGCGTCGATCCACTCTCGGTCGCCGCCGATCCGAACCTGCCCTTCGAACGAATCGGCAACGCAGCATGATCGCACGCTATGAACTCCGGTGTAGTCGCTGCGCGACGCCCGCGCTGCGCCACGATGCGCCCTGTGCGATCTGCGGCGAACTGCTCGAATTCGTCTTGCAAGCCGGTGCCGCCGACGCGCGCGGCGCGCGCGAGTATGTCGCGATGGTGGCCCATCGTCGCGCAAGCAGCGATCCGCTCGATCGCAGTGGTGTCTGGCGCTGGCGCGAGCTCCTTCCGCCGCTCTACGACGTGCCGGAGATCGCCGCTCGCGAAGGCCTCGCCGCACTTGCGTTTCTCCATCTCGGAATGAATCCGACCGGTTCGTTCAAAGATCTCGGCATGACGGTTGCGATTTCGGCGGCGCGTGCGGCCGGAGCCGGGCGCGCGATCTGCGCGAGCACCGGGAATACCGCATCCTCGATGGCGGCGTACGCCGCCCGCGCGGGGATGGAAGCATACGCGTTGGTGCCGCGCGGAAAGATCTCCGCTGCGAAACTCGCGCAGATGCGCGATTACGGCGTGCGCGTCCTCGAAGTCGAAGGGTCGTTCGACGATGCGCTCGCCGCCCTGACCGATGGCACCCATAACGAAGCCGCGGTCGTCAATTCGATCAACCCCTATCGCCTCGAGGGGCAAAAATGCACGGCTTTTGCGATACTTGAAGCGCGCTCGTGGAGGGTGCCCGATTGGGTGGTCGTTCCCGGAGGGAATCTTGGAAACTCCAGCGCGATCGGCAAAGGCTTCCGCGAAGCGCGCGCGCTCGGCCTGATCGACCGCTTGCCGCGGATCGCGGTGGTGCAAGCCGAAGGCGCCGCTCCGTTCGTTACACTCTATCGTTCGGGAGGCGACCTCGTTCCGGTCGTTCCGCACACGATTGCCAGCGCCATCGCCGTCGGCGCCCCGAAATCGTGGCGAAAGGCTCGCGCCGAACTCGACGCCTCGAACGGAGCCGCCATAGCGGTAAGCGACGATGAGATCGACGCAGCGAAGGGACGGATCGGCGCTGCGGGGATCGGCTGCGAACCTGCGTCGGCGGCGACGCTCGCCGGCATCGTGCGCTTGCGCGCCGACGGAACGATCTCGG
>JBMFXH010000268.1:0-2509 GCA_049964475.1 Vulcanimicrobiaceae bacterium | reverse complement strand
GCCCGCGCGCGCTGCGCTAACGCCGTCGCAAGCGTTCGGGAAAGAGCCGCCGTGGGGGCGGCAGCCGGCGGCGATCTCCTGGTCGCACGGCGGGAAGCGCTTCACCTATGTGCTCCCATCGCAGGATCCCTCCGAGCACCTGCCGTTACTGCTTCGCTCGCTCTCCGGGAGTTCGGCAACCGTCGTCCTGCAACCCGACCGCTTCGGAAAGCACGGTGCGACGCCGTATAACGCCGGTTGGTCCCCGCACGACGGTCGTCTTGCAATCGAGGCCGGAGGGACGCTGTACGTCTATACCTTAGCCGACCACGCATTACAAAAAATTGCCGCAGCGGCCTCCGATCCGCAATGGTCGCCGAACGGCCGCGCGATCGCGTTTGCGAAGAAATCGAATCTCTACGTGGCGTATCTCGGCGCAAAGCCGAACGTGGTCGAGATCACGCACGGTGGCTCCGGAAACAAAATCCTCGATGGACAACTCGATTGGGTCTATCCTGAAGAGCTCGGGATCGCCCACGGTTTTCGCTGGTCGCCCGACGGATCGAAGATCGCCTATCTTCGCCTGGACGAGCGGAAAGTTACGCGCTTTCCCTTAACCGATTTTCTGCCCAAGAATGGTCGCGTGAATTATCAGCGCTATCCGCTTGCGGGGGAGAATAACCCGGCGGCGAGCCTCCACGTGATCGATCTCGCAACGAAGGTCGACCGCGTGCTCTACAACGCTGCGCCGAAGGATCGCTATATCGCGGCCTTCGCATGGCGTCCGAAGAGCGACAATCTCATCACGGAGGTATTAAATCGTCGCGAGCAATGGTTGCGCGTCGATGCCCTTCCGGCCGACGGTTCGGCTCCGCAGATGCTCTATCGCCAAAGCTCGCCTTCCTGGGTCGATGTGATCGCTCTGCCGACCTGGCTCCCCGACGGCTCTTCGCTCTGGGTCCTCGACCGCGAGAATCTGCGCTCGCTCTATCTTCGCAGTAGCGGCGGTGCGCTGCGCCGCCTGACCGGCGATTTCAATCTCGGCAGCGAATACGCGACGAACGGATTGGTTGCGGCCGGGGAAAATGGAGCGCATGCGTGGGTCTACGCCGATTATCCAACGCGTCGCAATCGCGCGCTGCTCGAAGTCGATCTTCGTAACGGCGCACTTACGAATCTAACGCCGAAGCGCGGCGTGCACCGCATCGCCTTCGCCGCAGCGACCCACGCCTACGTCGATACCTATTCGTCGATGAACCGCGTCCCCGAAGTCACCCTGAACGCCCCGTCGGCTCCCCAACAAATCTTGGCGGCGCCCGACGCCGCGCTGCAATCGCAGTTGCTGCCGGTGCATCGCTTCGAAGTCGCCTCGAAGTACGGGCCGCTCGACGCATGGATGATTCGGCCGCCGCATTTCGATCCGCACCGCAAGTACCCGGTCGTCGTCTACGTTTACGGCGGCCCGGCCGCCCCAACGACCACCAACGGCTTCGGTTACACCATGGAGCTGATGCACGATCTGTTAGCCCAGGAAGGCGTCATCGTGTTTTCGATCGACGGACCGGCCTCCCAGATCGATAACGACGCGCACGTACGGTTGCTGTTGCATAATTTCGGCCCCGGTTCATTGCTTGGGCAACGCATCGGCGCTCGTTATCTCGCCTCGCTTCCCTACGTCGATGCCAAGCGTATCGGTATTTGGGGTTGGAGTTTCGGCGGCTACGAAACGATCTACGCGCTCGAGCACTCGAAGCGTTTTGTCGCGGGCCTCGCGGTCGCTCCGGTGACCGATTGGCACTTATACGACACGATCTACACCGAACGGTATATGGGGCTCCCGCAAAAACATCCGCACGCCTACGACCGCAGCTCGAACCTTCTCGACGTTGCACACCTCAACGGGCCGTTACAAATTATGCACGGCACGAGCGACGATAACGTTCATATGGCGAACACCGTCGCATTCTTACAGAAGACGATTCTCGCCGGGCTCACCGACGTCAACGTCATGCTCTTCCCGCGCAAGACGCATTCGATCGCCGGGCTCATGCAGCGTCGTACGCTTTGGGAACGAATGCTGATTTACTGGCGCTCGATCCTTCACCCGTAAGGAACGATCGCGAGGGCGCACGTCGTGAAGGTCCTATAGGGCGTTCTTCACCGTCGGTTCCGTAGAAATTCCCCGCTGCGGCGTAGGCTATGGGAATGATGATTGGATTTGAATATCGCTTCGTCGCCGTCGGCGAGGAGAGCGACGATGGACTCGATGCCGCAGGTGCCGAAGGTTGGGAAGCGGTCGGTGTGACACCGGGCGAACGTGGCGTCATCGTGCTGCTCAAGCGGCCGCTGCTATCGGAGCACGGCGAGCACGAACCGGATAGCGACGAAGACGAAGAGGAGCGCGGAGGGGAAGAGCATCACGGTCGCTGCCGGTGCGGTGGGCGCAAGCACCTCGACGTCGTCAACGTTCACGTGCATGGCGGCTGCCGACGCCGACATGGCTGCGGCAAATAAAAAGGCATCGCCGAGA
>JBMFXH010000267.1:0-2514 GCA_049964475.1 Vulcanimicrobiaceae bacterium | reverse complement strand
ATGCGAACGATGCCGCCATCCGCGCGGTGCTCGTTCCGTTGATGCTGCTCGGGCAGCTGTAGCCGACGCTCGTCGTCGGCGCGCTCGTCGGTGCAGGCGTCGGCGAAAGGCCGCCGATAATATTGCCGATCCCGCCTCCGCCGCCGCAGGCGACAAGGAGCGAGCCGGAGAGGAGCGCCGCGAGCGCGGTACGAGCGGTTATCATAGTTCTTAGACGTTACCCTCGCGCGATTCGTTTCACTCTAGAAGATCGCAGAAGCTCACGAAATCTTCACCTCGCGCCAGAGCAGGCCGAGCGCCGCGGTCGTTGCTCGCGCCTGAATCGCCGCGCGGTCGCCACGGAGATGGAGCGTCCAGGCCCGCTCGCCGCGATCGTCGGCGAGCGCCACGCAGAGCGTGCCGACCGGTTTCTCGGCGCTGCCGCCGTCGGGGCCGGCGATCCCGGTCGTCGCGATGCCGATCTGCGCGCCGAGGCGTACGCGCAGGCCGCGGGCCATAGCGATCGCGCACTCCTCGCTCACGGCACCGAAACGCGCGATCGTCTCTTCGGGCACCCCAAGCTGCCCCACTTTGATCGCATTATCGTAGGCGACAATACCGCCGAGAAAGCGGCGCGAGGCACCCGGGACGCCGGTGATCGCCGCCGCGATACGTCCACCGGTACAGGATTCGGCGACGGCGAGGCTCTCGCCGCGTGCGTCGAGCGCAGCGAGCACCGCGCCCTCCAACGTCATCGCGTCGATGCCGAAGATATGCCCGCGAAGGCGCGCGCGCAATTCCTCTTCCAACGGCGCGATCGATGCGAGCGCGCTTGCGGTGGAGGCAGCCTTCGCCATGATTTTCACATCGCAGCGATAATCGTGTGCGAGGACGGCGATCTTCGGATTCTCCGCGCTCGCGAAGAGATCGGCGATACGATGGTCGATCTCCGATTCACCGATATTCACGGTGTGAAGCACGCGGGTAACGATTCCTTCGCGTACCTCGAAATGCGAGCGCAGCCACGGCAACAGTCGCTCGGCGAGCATCGGTTTCATCTCGCGCGGAACTCCCGGCATGCAGGCGACGAATTTTCGATCGGCACGGAACGCGATAAATCCGGGCGCCGTTCCGTGCGGATTCACCAATGGAAGGCTGCCCGCAGGCAAAAACGCCTGCTTGCGGTTGTTCTCGCGCATCGTTCGGCCGATCGAAGCAAAGAAGCCTTCGATCTCGGCGAGCGCGGCTGCGTCGAGGACGAGTTCGAGCCCGAGTGCATCGGCGACCGCCTCTTTCGTGAGGTCGTCGACGGTTGGGCCGAGCCCGCCGGTCGTAATGATGCCGTCGGCGCGCTCGAGAATATCGCGAACGTGACGAGCGATTCGCTCGCGATTATCGCCGACTGCATGGCTTGCGAAACAGTCGATGCCGTTCTCGGCGAGGGCGGCGGCGATATATGCGGTGTTCGTATCGACGAGTTGTCCGAGTAACAATTCGGTTCCGACGGCGACGAGTTCGACGTTACTCATCGTCGAGTACCTGCGGCGCGAACGAGAGCGCGAGCTCCTCTTCGAACCACTCCGGATAGTGGAAGCGAATCTCGGCATCGAAGCCGTCGGCGACGCGGATCATCTCTTTGCGCCGAAGGCCGCCTTGCTCGGCGGCAGCGTAGCGCCGCTTGATGCGCTCCTTTTGCGTGGCGAGGCACTCGATAAAGCGTTCGAACGTACCGTCCATCGCGCGTTGAAGGGCCTCTTTAAGATTCTTCCCGACCCGCGGCGCGAGTCCGGTCGTCGAGACCGAGATCCGTACCGGCCCGGCCTTCGCAATCGCCGCCATCGCGACGAACCCATAGCGCGGCTGGTCGATGCAGCAGAGCAGAAAACGATGGCGGTCAGCATAATCGCGCAATCGCGCCGAGAGCCGCTCGTCCTGCGGGGTCGAGATCACGAAGAACGCATCGCAGACGTCGCTCTCCGCAACCGACGACGGATCGGTGAGCCAGAGCAGATCGGCACCGCTCTCCTCCAACGCCGCTGCCTTCTCGATCGCCTCGCGGTCGTCGCGTGCACCGATAACGACGCAACGTCGTCCCTTGAGATTCAGGCTCACCGGATAGAACGGAATGACGGGTTGCATTAGTAATCGACCGGTCGCAGATAGAATTCGTTAATTGCGGTATTGGTCAACATCGCCGTCGTCGGGAGATGGCGCTTCCAATGCGTGCTTTCCACGCGCCCTCGCACGAGCGCAACCTCGCCGGCATCGAATCCGCGGGCCGTGAGTTGCTCGTCTCGATAGCCAAGCAGCATCGAGGAAAGAATCGCGTCGGCTCGCGGATAGCGAATGCCGAGGTCGCCTTCATCGGTCTGGTTCGCTTCGAGATCCGCGCTCGGCGCCTTCTCGATGAGCGCGCGCGGAACGCCGAGATAGCGCGCGAGCTCCCAAACCTGCGTCTTCAAGAGGTCGCCGAGCGGGTTGATCGGCGGCGTATCGTCTGCATGCCACGTAAAATATCCGAGCAGACGCTCCGTC
>JBMFXH010000266.1:0-2523 GCA_049964475.1 Vulcanimicrobiaceae bacterium | reverse complement strand
GTGCGGCGCCGGGATGGCCGCGACGAGGCCGAAACGGGGGCAACCGGGCGCGGATGCGGTCGCGTGGAGAGTCGATGCCGCACTGCGGGGGGCGCGGGAGGATTCGGCGAGCGGTTCGGCTGCGGCGTGCGCTGCGTTCTCGCGAGTTCGATGCGCGCGACGCGGGCAAAGGCAATCGTTGCAACGCTCGGGCGTCGCGAGCGCACGGTCATGAGCGTGGGAATGAATGCGAGGAGCACGAGGTGGAGCGCGAGCGAGGCGGCGAGGGCCGCGCTCATCCGTCGCCGTCGGTCGTCGTTGCGTTCGAGCATCATCGATAGTCCGGCTGGAAGCCCTGCGACTTTCGACGACCTGAAGCGAGAATGCTCTCGGTAGCAGGGGCGGCGCCCGATTTTGCCTATTCATTCCCTATGATCGCGACCGAAATCGTTCTTTACCAGGCCGAATGGTGCGGCTATTGCGCCCGGGTGCGGGCGGTGATGACCGACCTGCTGCTCGATTATCGCGTCGTGAACGTGCCCAGAAGCCATGGCGAGCGCGCGATCGTGAAGGAGCTCTTCGGCCGTACGGGCATCCCATCGCTCGTTGACGGTAGCGTGAAGATCGCCGACGACGACGACGCGATTATCGCCTACCTACGCAAGACCTACGGCAAATAACGCGCGCGTAGCGCGACGACGATAACGCTCGCTACCGCTCCCGCGAGCGTTGCGCTGAAATTCACCGCGTCGTTACGAAAGCCGGAGAGACCGCGGATGCGTCGCGTCGGCGTGCCGCAAGCGTGCGGGTCGGTCTCGCAGTCACGTACGCAGCGATCGCAGGTGCGACGTTCCTGCACGCTCGCTCCAAGATACGAATCCGCAAACGCCCCGAAGATTCCACCGATCGCTCCGGCGGCGAGCGGTGCGAATGCGAGAAGCGTCGCCGTTGCGGCAACGATGAACGCTCCGCCGAACTCCGCGAGCGTTCCCAACGTCGTAACGCCTCCCGAGAGCCCGGCGGCGTCGGTGCGAAAATGGAGGATCGAGCGGGCCTTTTTCCCGTAACGGGTGCCGATCTCCGTTCCCCACGTATCGGCCGATGCCGCCGCAAACGCGCCGACGAATGCGGCGGCGGCAATGAAATGCGTTTGCGGAAAAAAGAACGCCAGCAATGCGGCGGCGGCTGCAACGCCGCCGTTTGCAAGCACTTGCCGCGCGTCGCGCGCGCCTTGTTTATCGACATCGCGGATTCGCTCGGGGTGCGGGTGCGGGAGCCGTGAGAGCGCGACCGAGGGAATAAAAAACGCGAAGAGTACGAGCGCGCCGGCGAGGTGAAAGCCGAGCAGCGTCGCCGCGCCGACGAACGCGGCGGCAATCGTACCGTCACGCGTCAGCGCGCGCCGTTTCATCCTTTGGCGGCGAAATGCGCTTCGAACGCGTCGAGGAGGGCATCGGTCGTCGCGACATCGGCAACGAGATCGAGATGGAGCCCCGACGTGCGGACGGCCTCCGCCGCAATTGGGCCGATCGCCGCGATACATTTTCCCCGCACGCTTGCAATCGCCGCGTCGGCATCGGGGAACTGCTCGATATACCCACGCACCGTCGACGCGCTGGTGAACGCGAGCAAGTCCGCGCGCGCCGCCTTTCCCGCGAACTGCGGGTCGCGCGCGAATCGCGTTCGATAGGCGGCGACATCGTCGACCTGCAAGCCTTCCGCGGCGAGTAATGCCGGCAACACGTCGCGTCCTTCTTGCGCGCGAAAAAGCAGAATGCGCGAGGCGGGTCGCGCGCGATGGAGGATTTCCGCCGCGAGTTCTTCGGCGATCGCCGTTTTGGGAACGAGATCTGCCCGTACGCCGAACTCCGCGAGCCGTTGCGCGCTCTTCGCGCCGATCGCTGCGACCCGCGCCGCCCCGAATGCGCGTGCATCGCGACCGAGTGCGTGCAGCCGGTGAAAGCAGGCGTCGATGCCGTTCCGCGATGTGAAGAGCACCCAGGCGTAACTCGCGAGATTATCGACGGCATCGTTCGCCGCCGTCGGATCGTCGGGGGAAACGATCTCGATGGTCGGCGCGAGAATCGGTTCTATACCGCGGGCGAGCGCGCGTGCTGCAAACTCCTCCGCTTGTTCTGCCGGACGCGTGACGAGCAAGCGTTTTCCAAAGAGCGGTGAACGATCGAACCAGCGCAATTCCTCGCGCAAGGCGACAACCTCGCCGACGATAAAAATCGCCGGCGCCGCCAACCCGGCGCGCCGTGTCGTTTCGGCGATCGTCGCCAACGTCGCCGTCACCGTGCGCTGCGACGGACGCGTTCCGTTTTCGATGACGGCTGCGGGCGTCCGCGCCGCTAAACCGTTCTCTTGCAAGCGCCGCGCGATTTCGTCGAGATTTCCCATCGCCATCAACAACACGAGCGTGCGATGCGGATCGGCGAGCTTCGCCCAATCCAAGGTGTTTTCGGCTTTCAGTGGGTCCTCGTGCCCGGTGGCCACGGTAAACGCGACGTTGCAATCGCGATGCGTGACCGGAATCCCCGC
>JBMFXH010000265.1:0-2533 GCA_049964475.1 Vulcanimicrobiaceae bacterium | reverse complement strand
GAAGCGGCGCCGAGCCGATTGCATCGGGGAGCAGCGCGCGCAAGGCAAACAGGTGCCCGATCATGCGGCCCGGACGAATCTCGCCGAGTTGCCGTTCGATCTGCAGCAGACGTTCGGGGCTCAGCAACAGCATCGTCCCGATCTGCGGACCGATAATCGATCGAACGCCGTTCGTTTCTCCGTTCGCGACGACCGGGATCGGCGGCGGCGGCTCTACCGAGCGCGTCACCTCCGGCGGACGCTGCGCGTCGGGCGCGTTTCCGACGACGCCGTCGAGCCCGAAGGGCAGCCCGGCAATCGAACCGGCGAGCAGCGGGGCCGAGCGAACGTGCAGCTCGTCGGAGAGCGCTTCGTTGCTGCGCTCGCCATCGTAGGAGATGCGCGCCCGACGGAGGATGCGATCCCCGAGTTGCAGCTGATTGTGCGCGATCTCGCGCCAGGAGATCACCGCTTCGACCCCGGGGTCGACGGCGGTAAAGACGATGCCGCGTTCGGCAGCAAAGGGCGGCTTTGCACCGACGTCGCGCACCGAGACGCCGTTGACGGCGGTGGAATTCGGAACGTAGATCAACGTCGACGGTTGCTCGATCGCCACTTCGACGCGCCGCGCGGTTCCATCGCCGACGTTGCGCAAGCGCAGCATCCAATCGATGCTCTCGCCGGCTCCGATGCTCTCGTCCGGCGAGCTTTTCAGAACGACGCCGGCGAAATCGGGCTCCGCGGTCGTTTCGATAACGAACCGCTCGAGTTGCACGGGAAGCATTTCCTCGGCCGTCACGACCGCTTCGAGGGCGAGCGGGAATTCGCGCGCGAGGTTGCGCAGTAAACGAACGCCGACGAGTACCTCCGCGCTCGCTCCGGCGGCGATATCGCCGAGATCGAGCGCGGAGTTCACCCGTTTGGCGCCTTCGACGCTTTCGATCCGCGCCTCCGGCGCGAGAAAGAGCCGAACGCGTACGTTTCTCGCGGTGTCGCTGCCGACATTTTCGAGCGAAAGCGCTACCTCGGTGACGCGATTGGGACGGAGCGGTTCGCTCTCGCGACGGGCGATGCGCGAGCTCTCCGGGGTGAAGAGCGCATGGGAATCGACAACCCACCGAATCTCGCCGAGCGACTGCTCTCCGAGTTCTTGCGTTGCGAGTGCGGCGCGTAACGAGAGGCTCGTGCGATCGGGCAGCGGGCTGCGAACGAGTGCTTGCAGGCGAAAGAGGCGCTCGGCAGATGCCTCGAGGGCGCCGAGTTCGACGCGTCCGTCGAGCAAATCGAGTTGCATTCCCTGCTCGGAGATCTCCAACGACTCCAACTCGCTGTCGCAAGCGATCGTCAGCGCGACATCGTGGGCGGCTGCGGAGCCTGCATTTGCAAGCGAAAGCTCCGCTGCAATGCGGTCGCCGGGATGGACGGAGCCCGCGCCGATACGCTTGAGGCGATTGCGGCGTGCAACGAAGTGCGGATGCGAGACGACGGTAAATCGTCGTTCGAAATAGCGCTCGCCGATTGCAGCCGACGGCGACCACGAAACGCGTGCGCCGAGGTTGAGTTCTCTCCCGTTCGGTTGCGGTGAGGCGAGCACGAAATCGACCGTGAATTCCGCCGACTCACCTGCATCGAGTGCGCCGATCTCCATTCGTAACTGCTCGCGCTTGCGTTCGCGTAGCGGCACGCCGTCGATATGCATGCTGCCGCGAACGATCGTCAGCCCGGAATCGGCGGTGAGCGCGATCTCGACCCGCTCGGCGCGAGCGCTTCCGTCGTTGCGCAAGGAGAGCGATGCGTGCAGCCGTTCGCCCGGACGAATCTCTCCCGACGACGGCTCAAGGCGGAACGCGTTGCGCTCGCCGGAGAAATCGGGTGCCGATGCAAGGACGAGGACGCTTTCGGGAAGATCGAAGACCGAACTCTCTTGCGATGCGACGCGCGTCTGAAAGCGCACCGTCGTACCATCGGGAAGCGGAGACTCGATGCGCACGCGATACTGCAAGGTCGCCGTCGCACCCGAGGCGAGCGATCGAGCAACGACCGGCGCGTAGAGGCGATCGAACGTAAGCCCGCGTTCGCCGTCGAGTTCGCGGCCGTCAACGCGCACCGATCCCGGTACGTAGTGCGTGTATTCGGGAACGGGCGCAAGCACGACGACGTCGTGTGCGCTCGAAGCTCCGGCGTTGTGGACGCGCACGGTGACGAGCGCCTCACCGCCGGGGACGGCGGCGCCGCGCGCTTCGATGCTCGCGACCGTGCCGGCGTTGCGCAGGTTCGGCTTGCTGCGCGCGATCAGCCGCACGACGTTCGATCCAACCGGCTCGAGCTCGAGGCTGGCGACCGCTGCCTGGATTTCGACCGTGCTGCCGTTTTCGATCGCCCCCGCAACGCTGTAGCAGAGCTCGATCCTGCGACGCTGCCCCGGAGCGACGTCGCCGATCGGCGCCCCGGCGGGGGCGAGCAACGGCGAACTCCCCGTCTCGTCGTCGAGGAGCGCGCCGTCGAGCATCCCCGAGCCGACCAGATAGAGCAACCCATCGGGAAGGTTCAGACG
>JBMFXH010000264.1:0-2560 GCA_049964475.1 Vulcanimicrobiaceae bacterium | reverse complement strand
TGCAAGCGCGCAAGGGGGGAAGCTCCTTGAGAACAAGCACGGTAGCGTTTCCTATCAACGCGCCGGCGCACCGGTCGTTGCGCTCGCCGAGCGCGCCGGCGTCAGTCTCAACGACGGCGACGAAGCGATCACCGGAGCGCGATCGTTAGGTGCGGTGACGCTGCCCGACAGCACGCAAATTCTCATCGGCGCTTCGACGCGCGTCCGCCTCGCGTTCTTCAATCAAGCCGAGGGCACGTCGGCGAAGTTTATTGTAAAAGACGGGCGGATTCGCTTCGCCGTGCACCATCCGCACGGTGCGAAGGCAAATTATATCTTCTCCACCCCGACGTCGCAGATCGCCGTTCGCGGAACGCGCGGTGACATCGAGGTCGACGGCAACGGCACGCTCCATCTCAACGTGTACGAACTCGGCAACCCCAATCTTCCCGTCATCGTGACGACCGCCGGCGGCAAAAGCTACGACGTTGCGGCCGGTCAAGGGCTGGTCGCGCAATTCGTGAACGGACAATTGAAGGTCGAGGTCGGGAAACTCACGCAAGCGCTCGTCGATCGCTTTACCGGCGACTTCGGATTGCCCTCGAACTGGAATCAGTTGAAAAACACGATCCTGCAGAAAGCCGCACAGCAGTTACCGGCGCCGCCGAGCCTCCCGATTCCGATTCCGCTGCCCCCGCGATAGCGTGCGACGAACGCCATGAATGGTTTGATCGCGCTGCTGACGCTTTCGCTCCTGATCGCAGCAGGGCTAGCGTTCTACGCCGTCACTATTTTGCGACGTTATCTCACCGAACGCGACGAACATCGACGCGTTCGCGCGCTTTTTACCAGGTACGTTCCGCCGCCGGTCGTCGAAGAGCTGCTCGCGCGGAAAGATCCGCGGCTTTTTGAAGCGCGCCAGTACTACGCCACGATTCTTTCCTGCCGCATCCGCAATTTCGCCTTACTTGCCGAGGAACTCAGCGCGGAAGAGACACTTGCCTACCTCAACGAATTTTACGCCGTCGTCGGGAAAGCGGTTCAGCGCCATCGCGGCATCATCGAGAGCCTTCGCGGCGAAACGGTGACCGCGGTGTTCGGCGTTCTCGTCGAAGAGCACTTTCAAGAAGAGCGCGCCTTGCGTGCCGCACTCGACATCGCGAGGATGATGAAGGCGATGGAAGGCCAGTGGAGCTCCCAGGGACGCAAAATTCTGCACGTCGGTATCGGCGTGAACTCCGGAACGATCGTCGCCGGCGATACCGGGTACCAGCAACGACGCGAATTCGCCATCGTCGGAAACCCGGCGCAAGTCGCAGCTCGGCTGGAAGGGGCTTCGGAGGAACTCAACGCCGGCATTCTCGCATCGGAGGCAACCTACGACGTCGTGCGCGAGCTCTTCGTCGGCGTACCTGCAAGCTCGCTTCCGCTCCGCGGCCTCAAGCGTCTGCACTCGGCATACGTGATTCGCGGGCTCACGCGCCGCGCCGGAAGTGAAGCGGCGATTTCATTGCCGAAGCGCGAGAGCGTTGCGCGAACGGTGCTGCGCGAAGAAGAGCCGACAACACTCTATGATGCACCCGAAGCCACGAACGCGGCAAGGGTTGACGAGCGTGTCGCCTCCAATACGCCCGCTCGTTCCGAGCGCTTCGTCGCGCCGACGCAACTACGGGCCGAACCGGTGCGCTTTTCGCAGCTTGACGACGAACGGCCGGTTCTCCCCGATCCCCCGATCGTCGCCGGTACGTACGAGGACGACCAGGGGCCGCCGATTCAGCTTCCCCCCTAGGCTCTTCGCCGACGCAAATCCGCGCGGGGCTGCCGTGCGTTGATAGAGATGCGGGTAGAGCCTCGCAAGGCCGCGAATATCGCCGACGTGAGCGACGATGCCGAACGCCTGATGGAACGGGTGCGAGCGCGGGATGCAGTTGCCTTCGAACAGCTCTACGACGAACATCATCGTATCGTCTGGTCGATTGCGATGCGAGTCCTGGGGGAGCGCGAAGCGGCGGAAGACGTGACGCAAGCAGTATTCATGAAACTTTGGAATGCACCCGAACGCTTTGTCGGCGGAAATTTTCCCGGCTGGCTTGCTCGCGTCACCCGTAACCGTGCGCTCGACGCCCTTCGCTCGCGCTCGCTGCGGAGCACCGAGGAGCTTCCTGCAGCACTCCCCGAGGACGAGCGCCTCGAGGATCTCGCCTTTGCGCGGCTCGATGCCGGCTTCGTGCGACGCGCGCTGGCGACGCTTCCCGCCGAGCAGCGCAACGCAATAGAACTCGGCTTTTTCGGCGGGCTCACCCACGAAGCGATCGCCGCGCGCACCGGCGACCCGCTCGGCACGGTAAAGACGCGTATCCGTTCGGGGCTGCGAAAACTTCGCACTGCACTCGATGGGAAGATCGAACGATGATCGAGCACGAAGCCTTTCTCGACGACGCCGCAGCGCTCGCACTGGGGACGCTCTCGCCGGCCGAAGCGGAGCGCGTACGCGCGCATATGGAGAGCTGCGATGCATGTCGCGCCGAGTATCGGGCGCTCGCGCCGCTCGTCGCCGCCATCGCCTCCCCCCAAGAAGATC
>JBMFXH010000263.1:0-2596 GCA_049964475.1 Vulcanimicrobiaceae bacterium | reverse complement strand
ATGGCAACAGGGCTGGACGGTCCAATCGCCCCGCTTATCGCGTTCCTTTTCGTTCACGTTCGTTCTTTTGCCCTATTTCGCGAACTGTACGATTTCTTAGGACTAAGCGCATTTGCCTACGCGCTCCTTCCAGTGCTTCTATTTTCTTCGGGCCGCCCAAGGCCGGTGCTCGTTGCATGGGCGGGATGGCCGCTGATTATAGTAGCGGTTCTTGCTGCCGGTGCTACGGCGACCCAAAGTTCCACTGGGATCGCTCGAGCCCCCCGCTCTCTTAAAGTCAAGATTGAATCCGCGCAACTGCGGGGCTACAGGTTTTTGTCGATCCCAGCGACCTTTCCTCAAATTTCCAATTCCCGCCAAATGGGTGGATTTTCCCCACTTCTAATCGGTATTTCGGAACACCCATCAGCTTCGTCACCTTTTGCGTCTTTTCCCGAAGCATACGCCGCGTCTGTTGCGATAACGAAGGCGCATCATGCCGCAGCGGTACTTGCCCGCTTCGGAATTTCGATACTGCTCCCAACACCCGGCCTATCGGGCGACGAGCGTCAAGTGATAGAGCCCGCCTTGCGCTCTCTCATACCGCCTGGCCCCAAGGCTAGAATCGATCGCATTACTTTCATTCCCGGCGGTAACCGTGTTGTCATTCGCCCATTCTCCGCGCAGCCAGGGACCTTAGCATCTCGCTTTGCCGGCGCACGAGACCTCCGAGCATTCGAGGCTAACTCGACCATAGATCCTAACACTCTCTGCACACAGCCGGATCCGCGGCTAGGGTGGGCTCGAACGTTCTATTGGGGCTCGCTTCCAACGTGGGTCTACGCGACGCAGAGCGGCGTATTTACCTTGAGGGCGAAAATGACGGCTCAGGTACCTCGTTCCACCATTATCGTTGGTTCACAAAGTGGGATCGTGACCGCGAAAGGATGCCATTTTACCATGCGGTTAGATCGCCATTGGGAGGTCCTTCGATGCGCCAAGGATCCCAGCCTTACCGGCCGACCCCCAATTGCCATTTCCGAAATTGCAACGAGCATATCCGCTGTCCCAAAGGTTCAGTTACAGGGCGAGGTGGGGAAAGTGACGATCCTGGCGTCGAACCCTTCGTATATTCGTGCATCCGTATCGGCAACGAAAGGGTCGGTTATCGTTCTACGGGAGTCCTATAATCGCGGATGGCACATCAATATCCCATTCGCGCGCCATGTGGTAGTCGACGGCTATGCGAATGGTTGGGTCCTCTCACGCAATTATGTCGGCGCTATCTCGATATATTTCGCGCCCCAAACGCTCTATACAGCCTCGCTTATAATTTCTTTTATGGTTGCCGCTCTTTCGGCCACGCTAGCGATCGTGCCGAACGTCCCGGTATCGCTAAGAAAAACGTTTTTGTTTTCCAAATAGATCGCTGAGTTTTAGAGCATATATAGCTTTGTTATTGGCAATATAGAGCGTCTTGCCGACAACGATGGGCGGTGAGGTCGTGAAAAAGGACGGAAACTTTATCTTTTTTACGAGGCGATGCTCCTTGCAGTCGACGACATAAAGATATCCGTGCGTGTCCCCGAACACCGCCTTCCCATCGACGATGACCGCGCTCATCTTGACCGGGCCATTCGTCTTTATTTCCCAGCGTATCCGTCCGTTTTTCACGTCGTACGCCGCAAATTTCCGAGAAAACGGTAGCCCGGTGAGGTATGTGCCGTGGTAAACTGCGCCCGCGATAGCATCTTCATTCGATCCACGAACGCTACGATAACCGTTTCCCGATCGTTTTTCCCACAAAACGCTTCCCGTAGCGATGTCGACAGCATATACGACGCTATAGGATAGCGTGTTCCCCGTCGTAATGGGATAAACCAACTTACTGGTCTGGAAAAAAAGCCGCCCATTACTCGCCGACGGCGAGCTATCGGAGCTACCGTAGGGAATCGTCCATATAAGCTGGCCATTTTTTGCGTTCATGGCCCAGGCTTTCGTTGCAAACTGGAGTCGCGTTGGATTATTAATATTCGCAAAGATAAAGCTAACGCTGAAGTTTTCGATGCCAAAAAGCGTGCCATGGTACGATTCGAGCGAGCTCATGGTCGCGACGCCATTGAGGTACGAGCGCCAGATTTTTTTCCCCGACAGTAGGTCCAACGAACGTACGAAACCGTCGCCGTTGGAGAAGACGACCTCGGGATCGCGCTTACCGCGCATGATAATTACGGCGCTTGGCATATCTTCACCGATCGTGTGGTAGCGCCAAATCGGCACGCCGTCCATCGCATTAAATGCCAGCACATTATCGCCGCCGGGACGTCCCCAAAGCACCTGGTTAGGCGTGTCGATCAGAACGCGATTTGTTCCCGTTCCGACGACGACTACTCCATTGGCGAGTACCGGCGTGTTCATTGCGATACCGTCTAATGGCGCTTTCCATACTACCGCGCCGGTTCTCGCATTTAACGCATAAAGATGTCGATCGAAAGAGTCAACGTAAACTGTGCCGTCGGCGTAGGCGAGCCCACCATTCACCTTTCCCCCAAGCTTCCTCTTCCAGCTAACGGCGGGACCCGAGAGCGCGACCACAGCGTTGTTGGCGGCGTCATCC
>JBMFXH010000262.1:0-2627 GCA_049964475.1 Vulcanimicrobiaceae bacterium | reverse complement strand
GGCAAGAGAGCATGGTGCTTTATTTGCTTTTGACGATGCCATTATGCCTGGAACAATGACCGAACAATATTGCAAATTATTCTCTGAACGATTAGCAATTGCCTTCCCGGGGATCATTATACGAAAATATTTATATGGTCATGATTTGAAACAAATTAGCCATAATGATTGGGTTCTTTGCCATTTATCACGCCGGCTACTTCTATTATATTACCGAAACTACGCAAAGCATCTACGACATGGCCAGTCAGATAGAGGTCTGCCAACAGGTTGCGTGGCGTCCGACGTCACCTATAAACGCGTGCGTTACCCGCCGAACGATTTGGCTCCGGCTCGATCCGTATTTTTATAAGCGTGGCGCAGATTACGCGCTTTCCGCTTCGCATCGAAAACTAGCGAGCCTTCTCTCGGTGCACGTTCGAGAGCACCCAAAATTCGTCGTTCTCGACGTTGGAGGAAATAAAGAAGCGAGCCAAAGAAAAGGCGATCCGCTTCGATCGTTTTTTTCGCATGTCGTACGAACGCCCTGCCGAGATTCGAGTTGTACCACCTGGATTCTCGTTTCGAGCGTACGAGCCGATGGAGCCGGCGGACAACCGCGGCGATGGGGAAGTCCGTTGTTGCCGCCCTCCGTAATTGCCGGATCGAAAGGGGGTATTTTGTCGGCGAGTTCGTTAGCGCTTACCGGGATTTATAGCGGCTACCAACGCAGCGTTGCAATTGCGATGCGTTGCAATAACTCCTCCGGCTTGGGCTCGTCCATTCGATATAACGCCGCGGTGCTCGCTTCTGCGGTGATCGACGGTGATAAAACGGATATTCTGCGCTCGCTTGCCGAAGAGCAAAAATTTCTCCCTTCATTGCCGCAGTGCCGAAGTCAAAAAAACATCTTCATCGCATCGCGAACCACGGAAAGCGTTTTTTACCATTGGCGAGAGTCGTCTATGTGCGAACGAGGCGATGCGTGCTTAGATGCATCGGGCGTCATCGAGGACGGAACTTCGCCGAGAGCGCTGGAACCTCTCGTCAACGCAGGCGTATTTATCGGTCCCGGTCTCGATTCGCCGGGGGCGATCGGCGATATCCACGCTTCGCCATTGGGTTTGATGTCGGGAACGATGCTGTTACTGAACGCATATCATACGGTGCGAGCCGGCGGCGTTAAGAATCCCAGGTTTCAATACGCGCTCATTGTTGTTTTGGGACTCTTGTCGGTTCTCTTCGCCGAAGAAAAAAGCATGGAAAACCTGACGCTTGCAGCAAGCTGGATATTAAGTCTCATCACGGTCGCATTTGCCGGGGAATTTTTCCTTCATAACGTTTACATCGATTTTGGTTTTCTGTTTGCAACGGTAGCCGTTGGTAGCGCATCGACGGCGATCGTAAGATCTATTCCCGCATTGAAATCCGTATCGAGAGAAGAATAACCCTAAGGAAAGCGGTAACGAATTATGAAAATAGTGCATAGCGAATCGACGCGGCCGAAGCGCTTTATAGCGATTGTTGCGTGCGTCGTCGTCGCGGTTGTAACGCTCCGTTCAAATATTGTGCTTGCCAAGGAGGCTCCGCCGGCTTTCTCTGCAGAGCGCGTCCAAAGCGCCGAGATATTCCAAGATCTACTGCTCAGACAACAGGTCGTCATGCATTCGCGATACTATCCGCTATTGCGGCATATGCGGCAGAGATTATTGAGGGCGCCGGACGTGCGGCGATCGATGGAGAAATACGGTTATACGTTCAACTATGTGATCGTCCACGATCCTCAGCCCAACTCTTTTGCTTCTCCCGGCGGCATTATTTTTGTTACCGACTCCCTGTTAGGTATGTTGCACAATAACGCTGAATTGTATGGCGTATTGGCTCACGAAACCTCGCACGTCATCCTTTCGCATAGCATTAGTCGTCAACGTGAGGCGAATTTGCTCGGAACGGTAACGATTGCCGCGATGATGTTCGAGAAAACAGAAACGTTGAAACTTGCGACGGGACTGCTGGGAAGCTATGCGTTCCTTAATTTCGATCGCCAGCAAGAGCTCGCTGCCGACCACGAAGGGACGAAGCTCTTATCGGAGATCGGCGTCGATCCGTGGGGTTTGAGTTGGGCACTCGATACCCTACGGGCGAAGACGGGAGGACTAGGCTTCGAATCGTACCTGAGCGATCATCCGTCGTATCGGCAGCGACAGGCGAAAATTACGTCTTTCATCGACGATTCGCCGCGGATGAAAAGCGCGAATCCGTCGGAGCCGCACTCGTCGGGGCTGCGGACTACGTATCCGGGAACGACGTTCTTGGTTATGTTCCCGCCGGGCTCGAACTAAAACCGTCTCCGAAAACGACGTACGGTCCCCAATTTATCGGGTTGGATGCGATAGCGCGACTCCCTCCGGCCGGGTCGCCGCTCCTGGGGTGTGCGAACATTTGCATTTGCGTTCGTCGCAGAGCGATCGCGGGCGGCTCAGCTCGCGCGAGCCGGGAAAAAAGTAATCCCGATGCGACGCTACCGCGAAGGTCGGTGATTTCCCATAGCGTGAGCGCGACCGACCGCGCGCCCGCACCCATGAAGGCTCGGCCAAATTCGGCCTCTCCTTCGTGAGCGCGCGTGTAGGAGAAACCGCTGTCGCACG
>JBMFXH010000261.1:0-2635 GCA_049964475.1 Vulcanimicrobiaceae bacterium | reverse complement strand
GGTT
Organism: Vulcanimicrobiaceae bacterium; assembly: GCA_049964475.1. Lineage (GTDB taxonomy): Bacteria > Vulcanimicrobiota > Vulcanimicrobiia > Vulcanimicrobiales > Vulcanimicrobiaceae > JABEUX01. The sequence goes on along the minus strand of JBMFXH010000261.1, from coordinate 2,631 downwards.
GTGCTGTTTGCCGCGCGTCGCGACGATATTTGCGACGTGCGCGGCGATACGCTCTTCGTCGCCGCCTTCGGCGTCGAAGATCTGCTTGAACGAAGCGGAATCGATGTTGAGCACCTCGACTTCGCAAAGAATCTCGTTCGCCCGCGCGACCGGCGTGTTGTCGACGCGCAGCGCGCTCTGCGGCATCGCTCCGGCGGGTTCGAGGACGCGGTGCGTGCCGAGGGGATGCAACGTCTTGTCGATGGTGGTCGTCATGGTAAGAGCGAGATCCCTCCGCGTTCGAATGGTGTCGATAGCACGATCGTCGTGCGCGTACGCGCCATGCCCGGCATGGTTTTCAAGCGCGTGAGAAGATCGTCAAGGTGATCGGTCGAGCGCGTCATCACTTTGCAGAGAAAGGACTCTTCGCCCGCAACGCTATGCACTTCGACGATCTCGGGGATCGAGCCGAGCGCTTCGGTGAATGCGGCGTAATCGCAATCTTGCGTGGTGTAGCAGCTGATGAACGCGACCAAGCCCAGGCCGACGCGCTTGGCGTCGAGTTGCGCGGCATAGCGCCGCACGAAGCCGCGCAACTCCAGTCGCTTCACGCGTTCGTGCGCTGCCGGCGCGCTTAACCCGACGAGTGCACCCAGCTCGGCATAGGTCGAGCGGGCGTTCCCCTGAAGGGCATCGAGGAGGCGGGCGTCGAGTTCGTCGAGCTCCCCCTGGGCGATTGAAAGCGATACGGTCATATGCTTGGTTTGCCGAACATTATTCGGCTCAAGCACTATAGCACCGTCGATTCATTCAGCGCAAGGGGGAGGTGACGTCCTGCAGAGCACGTTGGGCGATCACGCGAAGCATCCGTTTGCGATACAGGAGGCTCGCGTTGGCGTTCTCGAGCGGTTTCCCGGCCTTAAAGACCTCCTCGGCGGCATCGGCGGCGATCTCTCCACCGAGGTGGGTGCCGAGCAAAAGTGCGCCGGCCGCTTCGACCTCAAGCGGCGCGGAGCCGACGGCGTTGAGGACGACCTTTGCCCGGGTACAGGAACCCCCGGCATCGGTCGTGAGCGCAACGGCGACCCCAACGAGCGGAAAATCGAAGGCTTTTCGTAGCCGAAGCTTGCGATAGGTGCTACGCGTCCCGCTCGCCGGAAGCGGGAGCGCGATCTCCGTCAGAATTTCGTCGGCGCGTTTGACGTTCGCGCGCGCACCGTCGTTTTGATAGAAGTCGCGAATGTTGACGGTTCGTTCGCCGAGCGGTCCGACGAGGGAGATGCGTGCGTCGTACGCGTGCATCACCGGAGCGGTGTCCGACGCATTGATCGCTTTGCAGGTGTCGCTATGCAATGCGACGCGGCAGAGATTGCCGTCGCGTTTGAGACAATAGCCCACTGCCTCGCGCCATTCGGCGCTCTGATTGAAGTACGTGCACCGCGTCTCCAAGCAAAGGTTGCCGCCGATCGTGCCCATGTTCCGAATCTCCGGCGTTCCGACCATCGCCGCGGCGCGAGCGAGCGCGGGATAGTGCTTGGAAACGGCGGGCTCGCGTACGATTGCGTCGAGCGAGCAAAGCGCACCGATGCGTAGGCCCTGCTGCGGATCGAAACGGATGCTTCGCAACGCTGCAATCGAACGAAGGCCGACGACGAGGCGTGGCGCGAAAAGCCCGAGCTTCATATTCGCATAGAGATCGGTCCCGCCGGCAACGGGGAGCGCGTCGTTGCCATGCTCGGCGAGCAATGCCACGGCCTCTTCGACCGAACGAGCGGGCTGGAAATCAAAAGCGGGAAGACGCAACATGGCGAAGTTCCTTATCTCGTTTTCATTGCGATGGGGGCGCGCAGGCGCAATGGGCCGGGCGTTCCGTCGAGCGCTTGCAACACGCGCTCAGGGGTAATCGGCGTGGCATAGATTCGCGTCCCGATCGCATCGGCAACGGCATTGGCGATTGCGGGAATGACCGGATTGAGCGGGCCCTCGCCGGCCTCTTTCGCCCCGTATGGGCCTTCGAGTTCGTTGGTCTCAATCACGATTGCGTCGATGCGCGGCGTATCGAGAATCGTCGGCGTTTTGTAGTCGAGAAGATTGGGAATGCGGTGGAGATCGTTGCGAAAAACCGACTCCTCCATCAGCGCTTCGCCCATCCCCATGTAGGCGCTCCCTTCGATCTGCCCTTCGACGATCCGCGGATTGAGCGCGCGTCCGCAATCGTGTGCTAACACAATGCGCTCGACGCGAATCTCCCCGGTCTCAAAATCGACCTCGACTTCGGCAACGCACGCGCTGTACGAATACGCCGGCGACGGCCCGACCCCCGAGCCCTTGAAATCGCCGTGAAGATCGGCGGGAGGCGTGTACGAACCAACCCCCGCCAACGTGCCGAAGCGCGCTTCGGTCGCACGGGCCGCATCGACGAACGAAAGGGCACGCTCGGGATTTTTGCGATCGAAGACACGCCCGCTTTCAAAGGCACAGCGTTCGGGCGCGATGCCGAGCTCCGCGCCGGCGGCGACGGCGATCCGTTCGCGCACGTCGAGGGCCGCGCTTCGCGCCGCGTTCCCCGCCATAAAGGTGACGCGGCTCGAATAGGAGCCGAGATCGACCGGCGTCAGGTCGGTATCGCCGGCGCAAACGCTCACGTCGAGC
>JBMFXH010000260.1:0-2645 GCA_049964475.1 Vulcanimicrobiaceae bacterium | reverse complement strand
GAACGCCGTTACGCGGCATGCAGTTAGGCGCGCCCGATCTCTCGACCGTCTCTACCTCGGGCGTCGAACGCATCGAAGTCGTCGAGGGCGGCGGCTCGACGCTCTTCGGATCTGGAGCGATCGGCGGCGTCATCAACATCATCACCGCACCGCGTCGCAATACCCGTGTCGATCTCCGCACCGGATCTTTCGCAACCAACGATCTACGCATCGATCTGCCCTATCTCAGCTTCGAACGGTACGTCGCCGGAAATGCCTACGCGCTTCCGAACGGCACCACGCAAGCGAACGCCGACGTCGAACGGACGACGATCCGTAGCGATTTCGCGCACCGTTTCGGCAAAATCGCGGCGCGATTCAATCTCGGTATCACCTCGCAGCATCTCGGGGTTCCGGGAAACTACGGGAACTATACGCCGACCTCGCGGCAAGATACCGTCGACAGCTACCTACACGGACGCTTCGCCTATCGACGCGCGCAGAGCGAGAGCATCGCACAGGTCGCCGCCTCGACCGATGCGCTCGCATACACCTCGTGTATCGGGGCGGGCTGCCAAACGGTCTCGCGCTACGCTTCGACGAGCCTCAACCTCCGCAACATCGTCCATGCGGCGAATGCGGATTTGCTCTACGGCATCGATCTCTCGCGCGGAACCTCGCTGATCGATAACACACCGAGCGGCATCGCCGCGCCGAGCGTCTCGCAGAGCGCGCTCTACGTGCAAGAACATTGGTTCTCCGGGAAAAGCAACTCCTATTACGTCGGCCTTCGCGGCGAGCGCGACGGCAGCGCAGGAAACTCGCTCTCCCCGGCGATCGGCGGCCGCTTCGCACTCGGCGGCGATACGATGTTGCGCGCAAATCTCGCCACGGCATTTCGCGCGCCGACGATCTTCGAACTCTACTTCCCTTGCCCGGTCGCGTTCCCGTGTTCGAACCCCAATCTCCAACCGGAGCGGGCACGCGTTGCCGACCTCACGCTCTCGAACGACCGCGTCCTCGGAGGCACCGCCCTCACGTTCTTCGATACGCGCGCGAGTAACCTCATCGTCTACGCACCGCCACTCTTCATTCCCGAAAATGTCGACCAGGCATCGTTACAGGGGCTCACCCTCACCGCGAAAACGCGGCGACTCCACGGCATCGGCGTGAACCTCTCGGTGACCGATCTCTATCGCGCGCTCGATCTCACCACCAACGCGCGCATCTACGGGCGTGGTCCGGTGCTGTCGTCGCGCCTGACACTCGACTATCTCGCGGGCGATGCGACGGCTCCAGGGTTGCGTTCGTGGGGCGTCACGGCGAGCACCGCCGGCCTGCGAAACGATCCCGCCGATGAGATCTATTACGACGTCAACGGCAATCCGCAGCCCAATCCTCCCTTCGCGCAGGCGGTCGGATACACCGATCTCTCGGCGTACGTACGCTTCCGCATCGCGCGTCGCGCAACGATCACCCTCCGCGGCGAAAATCTCGGGAACGAACGCTACGCGCTCGTCTCGGGCTATCCGATGCCCGGGCGCAGTTTCTCGATCGAGTTTTCGACGAGATAGCGCGACGGTGTTCTACCGGCGGTTCATCCCTCCACTCGCAGCGCTTCTCGCTGCGGGTGTTGGGCTGGCCGTCGGCGGCGAGGCGCTCCCGCTTTCGCAGGTCGTGCATGCGCTCGCAAACCCGCACGCACGCGATGTCGCGCAGACGATTCTCTGGCAACTGCGGATGCCGCGCGTGCTCTGCGCGGCGCTCGTCGGCTCGGCGCTCGCCCTCGCGGGCGTTCAGCTGCAGGGAATGCTGCGCAATCCGCTCGTCGATCCGTACCTCATCGGCACGAGTGCCGGCGCCGCCGTCGCCATCGCCGTCGCGCTGGCATTCGGGGTCGCTCTCTCGTTCTTGCCCGCACTTGGTTTTCTCGGTGGACTGGGCGCATCGCTGCTCGTTGCCGCGCTCGCGCGGCGCGGCGGTGGAATCGATACGACCCGCCTGATTCTCGCGGGGGTCGCAATCTCGGCATTGCTGGCGGCGTCGGTCGCGCTGCTCAGCGTGCTCGCACGCAGCATCTCGTTTCAATTAACGTTGCAAGCGTGGCTCGTCGGCAGCCTCGCGGGGCGCGGCTGGAACGATCTTCGTTTCGCTCTTCCCTATGCCGTCGTCGGGGCACTCGTCGCGCTCGGAAATATCCGCTCGCTCGATGCCCTGCGCATCGGCGACCTTCGCGCGCGCGGCATCGGCCTCGATATCGAACGCGCGCAGTGGTCGATTCTCGGATCGGCGACGCTCCTCACCGCAGCGGCGGTGTCGTTGGCAGGGATGGTCGGCTTCGTCGGGCTGATCGTTCCCCACCTCGCGCGACGGATCGTCGGAAGCGATGCACGCGCGCTCTTACCGGCGAGTGCGTTCCTCGGTGCGGCGATGGCGATCGCCGCCGACGCGATTGCGCGTTCGGTTATCGCGCCGCGCGAACTCCCGCTCGGCATCATCCTCGCCTTCGCCGGGATACCGATCTTCATCGCGATCTATCTCCGCCGCGAGCAACGCCGATGATTCGCGCACGCAACGTCGCCCTCGAGCGCGGCGGTCGGCACGTTCTCGACGGCATCGATTTCGAAGTGCGCCCCGGCGAATTCGTCGCGCTCCTCGGCCCCAAC
>JBMFXH010000259.1:0-2698 GCA_049964475.1 Vulcanimicrobiaceae bacterium | reverse complement strand
GCACACTCATGGAAGGCAGAGAGCGCCTCGTCATCGGTAACAGCGACGTAGGTAGCGCGCCCCGAATCTTTGAGATACGCATGCTCGGGGCCGACGCCGGGATAATCGAGCCCGGCGCTGATCGAATGCGTCTCGATGACTTGCCCGCGATCGCTCTGTAAAAGATAGGAGCGCGACCCATGGAGAACGCCGACGCTTCCTGCGCCGAGTGCAGCTGCCGTCTTCCCGCTGCCGAGCCCTTCGCCGGCGGCCTCGACTCCCCACAGGGCGACATCGGCGTCATCGATGAATGCCGAAAAGATGCCCATCGCATTGCTTCCGCCGCCGACGCAGGCGATGACATCGGTCGGGAGACGGCCGTAGCGTTCCAAACACTGCGCTCGCGTCTCTTCGCCGATTACCTTTTGAAATTCGCGCACCATGAACGGATAGGGGTGCGCGCCGACAACGCTGCCGATGACGTAAAAACTCTCTTCGACCTGCGCCGCCCAGACCCGGAACGCTTCGTTGGTAGCATCCTTGAGCGTCTTGGTTCCGCCGGAGACCGGGTGCACCGTCGCACCGAGAAGCTGCATGATATAGACGTTGAGCGCTTGTCGTTCGACGTCGAGCGCACCCATATAGACGTCGACGGGCAAACCGAACTTCGCACCGACCGTCGCGGTAGCGACGCCGTGCTGCCCCGCACCGGTCTCGGCGATCAAGCGGCGCTTGCCCATGCGGATCGCAAGCAAAGCCTGCCCGACGGTATTATTGATTTTGTGCGCCCCGGTATGATTGGTATCTTCCCGCTTGAACAACAGCGGCGTCTCGGCTGCGTCGCCCAAAAAACGACGTGCCGGATAGAGCGCCGACGGGCGGCCGACGAAATCGCGCAACGCTTCGCGATATTCGCGCCAGAACGCGGGGTCGGCAAATGCCGCGCGCATCGCCGCTTCGAGTTCGTCGAGGGCGGCGACGAGGACCTCGGGGACGAATCGTCCCCCGAAGGCCCCGAAGTAGCCGCGCGCGTTAGGTTCGATCGGCATCGTTCACCGCCGCTTGAAATGCTCGCATTAGCGCCTCATCCTTTCGTCCGTTCCGTTCGATTCCACTGCGAACGTCGACGCCGTACGGTCGCAACGTGCGAATCGCCGCGCCGACGTTTTCCGGCGTCAACCCGCCGGCGACGATCGTCGGCCGACTTCGCACGATCTCCGTTACACGCTCCCACGGAAACCGCGCGCCGGTCCCACCGCGCGCGGCTCCGCTCTTCGTATCGAGCAAAACATGAAATCGGCGATAGCGGTTGCAGGCCGCGTCGAGCGATCTGCGATCGCTCGCCTCGCCGACGTGCAACACTTTTATAACGTGCGGCGCATATGGCTCGAGCATCGCCGGATCTTCATCGCCGGCACACTGCAAAAACGCGGACGGACAAGCCGCGTGCGCCTCGGCTAAGAGCGGCTCGCTTGGGTCGACGAGCACCAGCGTCGGCGTGACGAACGGCGGTAACGACGCAGCGATCGATGCCGCATCTGCTAATGCGATCCGGCGTGGCGAAGGCGCAAGAATGAGCCCGACGGCGTCGGCACCGCATGCTGCGGCGAGCTCGGCTTCGGCGCGCGTCGTAATGCCGCAGAATTTTATCCTCGTCCTCATTGCGTCGAGCAGACGATCTCGCGAATCGCAGCGATCTGCTTCTCCGGGCTCGCGGCACGCATTAACGACTCGCCGATGAGCACGCCGCGCGCACCGGCTCGAGCGAGACGCAGGACGTCTCGCTCGTCCCGCATACCGCTTTCACCGACGGCGAAGCGGTCGGGCGGCACGTCGGGCAGGAGTCGTTCGCCGACGGAAAGATCGACCTCCAGCGTGCGGAGGTTGCGATTGTTGACCCCGACGATGCGCGCGCCGAGGGAGAGCGCGCGCCGGAGCTCTCGTTCGTCGTGGACCTCTACGAGCGCGGCGAGTTCGAAGCGCTCCGCTTCGCTCATACAAGCACGTACCTCTTCATCGCGTAATGCCGCGACGATCAACAAGATCGCGTCGGCCCCGGCTGCAGCCGAAGCGACGACTTCGTACGGAGTTGCGATGAAGTCCTTCCGTAAAAGCGGCGCCGAACTCACCGCGCGCACGCGGTCGAGATCGCCGAGGTCGCCGAGGAAATGCTCCTCTTCGGTCAGCACGCTGATCGCATCGGCGCCGGCAACGGTGTATTGCCGAGCGACCGCAACGGGATCGAACGCTGCGGCGATCGTTCCGGCCGAGGGCGAAGCATGTTTAATCTCAGCGATGACGGCGATGCCGCGCGCCCGCTTGAGGGCTACGGCAAAGTCACGACGATCGTGAAGGCGACTGCGCGCGATCTCGACGAGATCGTTATAGGGGACGCGTCGCTCTTCATCGCGCCGACGGATCGCCTTGCGCTCGAAAATTTGGGCAAGAATATCAGGCACGGCTCGCCTTCGCAGCCCGCTCGAAGAGCGCGAGCGCGCGACCGGAGGCGAGGATCTCTCGCGCGCGCACGAGCGCGCTTTCGAGGCTCGCGGCGCGACCGACGACGAACATCGCGACGGCGGCATTGAGGGCAACGACCTCCGAGCGTCCCGAGCGTCGACCGCCGAGTATGTCGCGGAAAGCACGAGCGGCATCTTCGACGCTTCGCTCGACGAGATCGCCGAGCGGAACCGAGATTCCCAACGCGTGCGAATCGATC
>JBMFXH010000258.1:0-2716 GCA_049964475.1 Vulcanimicrobiaceae bacterium | reverse complement strand
GCCGCGCGCCGCTCCGGCGTCGCAGCGTTCTCGTTGGGGAGAAAGACGGTCATCGCCGCGTTCGCTTCGAAGACCACGAGTTTCCCGTCGCGCGATATTGCGAAATCGACGCCGACGTAATCGAGCTCGGTCGAACGCCCGACGGCGACGAGCGCGTCGGCGATGCCTTCGCCGAGATGCGCGCGAAGATCGCCGAGATAGTCGATCTCCTCGGCGCGCTCGGCGGGGCCCATCTCGGCGCTAAAGTAGTGAATATTCCAATGTCGCGCGATCGCCAGATGCGCCGGATACGGCGTGCCGTCAACGATCATCGCACGATATTTTCGAATGCGTCCGTCGTCGGCGGCGGTATCGACGTATTCGATCTGCAGCAATTCGTAACCGGGAAGCGATGCAAGCGTGGCCTCGAGCTCGGCTTCGGAGGTAATGCGCTCGAAGTGGGCGCCGTTATGGTAACCGGGCGAGCGAAGGAGAAAAGGCAACCGCGCTGCATCGATCTCGGTGCGCGGGAGCAGCCGTACGCTCGGAGCGATCGTATTGGGAATCGTTTGAAGGCGTAACGGGTGAGCCACGCGCGAGGTCAGCGCAATGAGTTGCGGCGCATTTATCACCGGTGCGGGGTCGTTTTCGAGGAGCTCGGTCGCCATCGCAAGCGCGGGAGCGTCGATATCGGGATCGGCGATGAGATTGAAGGCGATGTCGTGCGGGGGAAGAGCGAGTTCGGGATCCCAGTATTGAACCAGAATCGTCGTCGTCTCGAAGAGGTGCGGATCGAGAATTTGGTCGGTTCCGGTCTGCCCTTGCACCGATGAAGAGCCGAGCTGCAACACCCGAATCGGATCGCCGCTGCCGCGAAATGGGGCGACCTGCCCCGAGATCGGCCGAAAGCCGGCGCGCATCTCCGCGAGTGCTTCATCGGCTTTCCCGAGTTGCATCAACAGTTCGGCGTAGCGCATATGTGCGGTGGCGAAATCGGGAACCAGTGCGATGCACCGGCGATACTCGGCGGCGGCGCCCTCGAAATCGCGCGCGCGATAGAGTGCCTGCGCCTTGCGAAAGAGCGCGATCGGCTTCTCGATCTCGTTCATCGCGCTGCCTTCGTCGACGACTTAGACGGTTTTCCGGAAAAATGCGAGCATTTTCGAGGGCTCGGCCATGATGCGGAACTCTTCGAAGCCCCACTCCTTGACTTGCCGAATCGCGCGCGGCTGATTCATCGGAATGCAGAAGGTCAGCGTCGTCACGTTGCGCTTGGTGGCGATTCGTTGGATCTCTTCGACCATCTCGTTCCCGACTTCCGGGGGAACGCCGGCGCGCATATGGAGTCCCTCGATCATGGCGATGTCGAAACCGTTTGCGGCCTCGGGGTCCTTAAAACCGACAGGCAGGTCAAAAACGAGATGGAGAATGCCGAGCAGCCCGGTGGAATCCTCGGCGACGAGCACGGCGCGGCGACCCGCGCGTTGTTCCGAGAGCCAACGCACGATACGTTGGTTCCACGTTTCTTTCGCTGGTGGGGGAGCCGTGATGACGCCTTCGCGCGTCAGTCGTTCCACGTCGCTTGCCTGTGCGAAGCGGAGGAAAATCTTGCGTCCTGCCACGGCGGCTCTCTTCCCAACGGTGGGGAGAAGCGCCTGCATGGGGCGAACGCGTCGCGCGTGAAGAACGCAGCCGGTATCGCGAGCCTCGCCCTCCTCCTGTCGGCATGCGCCGGGCACGTTCGCGACGACCGAGCGGCCGTGCTGCACGGGGATGGATCGCGCGGTCGCGGCGTCTATCTCCAGCGTTGCGCGGCCTGCCATGGTGTCGACGCACGTGGGACGCGGCTCGGCCCCGATCTCTACGCGCTTTCGAAATCCTGGAGCAAGAAACGCATTTACGGAGCGATCGAAGAGCCCGAAGCACCGATGCCGAAGCTCTATCCCTCGCAGCTGACGCGTCGCGATCTCGCCGATGTCGCCGCGTATATCGACGGCATAGCCGCCGAGAAATGAGCGCGACGCTTCTTTGCTTCGACCGTGACCTGCGATTGAGCGACCGGGCGCTCTTCGCCGCGTCGGAGCAGGGGAGCGCGTTCGTTCCGCTGTTGGTTCTCGACCGTCGCCGCAGCGAACGCATCGCGCGCAACCCGCGGCGAGCGGCGTATTTTTGCGCTGCCGTCGCGGCCCTCGATGCCGAGCTACGACTGCGCGGCTCGCAATTGTTGGTGCGTCGGGGAGGCCTCGATGCCACCATCCGCTCGGTTGCACGCGCGACCGGCGCGCGTAGCGTCGCATGGAGTAAGCGCTACGACCCTGCGGGAGTTCGCGAAGATCTGCGCTTGCAAGCAATCGTCGAGGAGCTCGGATTGCGCGCGCTCCCGGTTCACGAAGCGATCGCGCTCGATCCCGAGCGGCTCGAGCTCGATGCCGAAGAGAACGGGTTTCGCTCCTTCAATGCGTTCTATCGGCTGTGGCGCGCGCCGGAAGCCCTTCGCGCCCCGGTCGACGTCGGTGCGCGCTTCGCTCCGAGCGTTCTCCCGAGCGAACCGCTCCCACGCCCCGACGAATTCGGGGCCTCTGCATGGCGCGATCCCGTCGGCGAACGGACGGCGCGCGCCGCGCTCGAGCGTTTCGTGAACGAGCATCTCGTCGAATACCCGCGCGCGATTCGGACGCCCGCAGTGCCGACCTCGGGGCTCGGGTTGCCGCTCTCCTATGGCCTGCTCTCGGGTCGC
>JBMFXH010000257.1:0-2722 GCA_049964475.1 Vulcanimicrobiaceae bacterium | reverse complement strand
CCTTGAGGGGGCGGTCGCTCACCGCTTGACTGCCCTGCAGAAGGGCGTCGTGCAGCGCGAACGTGCGCTCATCGCTCTCGACCCGCGTGCGCGGCTCGTCGGGCGGGCGGCGGCGATTGCGACGAGAAGCGAACAACTCCACGCCTCGGCTGCTGCCCTGTTGCGGCGGTTGCACACGCAGCTAGATACCCGTGGCGAGCGGGTGCCCGAGCGCATCGCAGGGCTTGCTGCGCGGAAGCGGTCGATGCTCGACCTGCGCACTGCAGCGTTGCGCGGGGCCGATCCGCACGCACCGTTGGGGCGCGGCTATGCGATGGTTCTGCGCGAGGGTGTCGTCGTCCGTAATGCCTCCCAACTGCAGATCGGCGATGAAGTCCGCGCCCGCTTCGGGCGCGGGGCTGCGCGGGCACGTATCGAACGTATCGAGCCAGAGGAGAGTGAAGCATGAGCGAACCCGGCGAGTCCTTCGAGCAGAAACTTGCGCGGATCGATGCCATCGTCAAAGAATTAGCGAACGAGCAAACGACGCTCGACCGCGGCGTCGCGCTCTTTCAAGAAGGGCGAGCGCTGATTACGGCGTGCGAGGCGTTGCTCAAGGGAGCACAAGAACAGATCGATGCGGCGACGCGCGCCGATGCCAAGCCGTGAGCGGCGTGTGTTGCGCGAGCTGCGGCGCGGCCTGTGCGGCCTCTGCCGTTTCGTGCGCGGCATGCGGTGCGGTCATCGCCGCAGCTGCTGCAGCGAGCGCCGAGGCGAGAAACGGCGCTGCTCCTCCGTTGCCGGCGCGATCCGCCCTCAGCGCGATCCTCATCGGTCTCGGCCTCGTCATCTTCATCGCGCTCGCCGTTTTCGCGAGCTCGCTCGTTCGGCATTAGCCGCAACGAAGCCCTAGCCGCCGGCGATCGCACCGATAATCAGCAGCGGCTCGCTGCCGTTTCGAACGGCATCGGGAAGTGCGCTCTCCGGGTCGGCATGCGAGAGATCGGTCTTGCAGGCAAAAAAGCGCACCATCGGCCGCCGTCTCCGCGAATCGTGCTGAAGAATCGTCCCGCGTAACGCCGGAAAGCGCGCCTCGATCGCTTCGACGACCGATGCGATCGTCGGGCCGCCCTCCGGTTCGACGTCGATCTCCCCGCTGATATTTGCTAGTACCTTGAGATGGGCGGGAAGGATCACGCGAATCATGCGAGCGTCTGAACCTCGACCGATAGAACCGGCGGGAGGTCGCGCGCGATCGCGCTCCAGGTTTCGCCGCTATCGGGTGAGGCATAAATCTGTCCGCCCGTCGTGCCGAAGTAGATACCGCACGAATCGAGCCGATCGACCGCCATCGCATCGCGCAGCACGTTGACGTAGCAATGCTCCTGCGGAAGTCCGTTGGTGAGCGCCTCCCATTCGTTGCCGCCGCTCTTGCTGCGGTAAACGCGAAGCGCGCCGTCGAGCGGGAAGTGCTCGCGGTCGCTTTTGATCGGCACCACGTAGATCGTCTCGGGATCGTGAGCGTGGACGTCGATGGCGAAACCGAAATCGGTCGGAAGATTGCCGCTGATCTCGTGCCAACGTTCGCCGCTATCGTCGCTGCGCATCACATCCCAGTGCTTTTGCATGAACAGCACCTGCGGTTTCGCCGGATGCATGGCGAGTCGGTGCACGCAGTGTCCGACCTCCGCGTTGGGATCGGGAATATACTCCGAATGCAGTCCGCGATTGATCGGCTGCCACGTCGCACCGCCGTCGTCGGTGCGAAACGCGCCGGCGGCGGAGATCGCAACGTAGATGCGTTGCGGTTGGGTTGGGTCGATGAGTATCGTGTGGAGGCACATTCCACCGGCTCCGGGGTGCCAGGTGCTACCCGTGCTGTGATTTCGCAGAGCAGCGAGCTCGTGCCAGTGTTCGCCGCCGTCATCGGAGCGGAAGAGCGCTGCATCCTCGACGCCGGCGTAGAGAACATCGGGGTTTGCAGGCGAAGGCTCGATATGCCAGACGCGCTTAAACTCCCACGGCCGCTCGCTCCCGTCATACCATTGGTGGGTACCCGGCTTCCCGTCGTAGGCGAACTCGTTATTCATCGTGCGCCATGTCCGGCCGCCGTCGTCGGAGCGCTGGATGACCTGGCCGAACCAGCCGCTACTCTGCGAGGCGTAAAGACGGCGCGGATCTGCGGGAGAGCCGTTCACATGATAGATCTCCCAGCCGGCGAAGAACGGACCGTCGATCTTCCAACGGTCGCGTTTCCCCTCGGCCTCGAGGATGAAGGCTCCTTTTCGGGTCCCGGCGAGAACGCGCACTGCACTCATAACGTACGACCTCCGTCGCACCAGCGTGCGGCGCCTGCGCCGCTCCTTCCTGCCCGCCCCTCTGGAGCTCGGTGAAAGCATTGTGTCGTGCTTCGCGAAGGAGCGGGCTATGAAAGGCACGCGACTCGACGATGCGGTTGCCGCGCAATTCGCCCTTTCGCGCTCGCATGCGCGTAGCCTGATTCTCGAAGGACGCGTGCGCGTCGACGGCGTGCCGGCGAATAAAGCCGGGACAAACGTGCGCCCGGGTGCATCGATAGAGGTTCGTCAGCCGCGCCGCTACGTCAGTCGCGGCGGAGAGAAACTCGAGGCGGCGCTCGACGCCGCCGGCATCCGCCGCGTCCTGGTCGTGGGCGACTGCACCGACCTTTGCATCGAAGCCTGCGCGTTGCCGTTGCGGCTGTACGCGAACGCGCGCCGCCATC
>JBMFXH010000256.1:0-2745 GCA_049964475.1 Vulcanimicrobiaceae bacterium | reverse complement strand
CGGGAGGCCCAGTACTCCACCGCCGCACGAGCGACGAAGTTGGTAACGAAGATGCCGATCATCAGCAGAAACGCCGCCGCATACGCGAGCTGATGCGATTCTTTGAAGGGCTCGTTGATGAAGGTCCACACCACATACGTGAGATATCCGACCGGCGAATGCGTCGGTGCGAGCGTCGGCATATAATTCGACCAACCAGCGGTATAGATCAGCGGTGCGGTCTCACCTAAGGCGATACCGACGCCGATCAGCAACCCGGTGAGCGTTCCCGGAAGCGCCCACGGAAACGCAACGCGTAAGAACGTGGTTAGCGGGCGTGCTCCCAGGGCGACCGAGGCTTCGACGAGGTCGCGCGGGACTGCGGAGAAAGCGAGATCCGCCGCGCGATAGACGTACGGGAGCATAATGATCGCGAGCGCAAGCGAGCCGGCGACGAGCGAGAACCCCCATCCCGCCGTCTCGACCAATGCGACGTAGAGAAAATATCCGACGACGATTGAGGGAACGCCGAAGAGCACGTCGATCGACAGACGCACGACGATGCGTAGCCGATCGGGCGCAAATTGCGTGACCCAGATCGCCGCGCCCAGGCCGACCGGGACTACCAGTGCGACCGCCAGCGTGACCAGGAGCAACGTACCGGCGATGGCGTTGGCGAGGCCGCCGGCGATGCCTTGGGTGACCGTGACAAAGATATCCGGGCGAATCGCAGCGACGCCGCGCACGAAAACAAATCCGAAGAGCGATAGCAGCACCAGCAGCGCCCCGACCAGCGAAGCGATGCAGAGCACCCACCAAAAGCGCGAGATTGCAACGTTGCGGGCTACGCGTGAAACCATTAGTGCGACCGATCCTGCCCGCGAATCGCGACCCGAGCGATCGTATTCACGGCTAGCGAAATGACGAATAGCACCAATGCAAGCTCGGCGAGCGAGCGCTGCGCAACGCCGCTGGCATCGCTTACCGCAGACTCTAATTGCGAGACCACCACCGCAGCGATCGTATTGATCGGGGAAAAGATGTTGTGCGGGAGGATGTTAATCGCGTTTCCGGCGACCATCAGGACGGCCATCGTTTCGCCGAGCGCACGCCCGAAGGCAACGAGAATCGCGCCGACGATGCCGGTCCGTACGCTCGGCAGCACCGCATGCGTAACGGCCTGCCACGACGTACTTCCCAGCGCCATGCTCGCCTCATAAATACTCTTCGGTTGTGCGAGCAGAACGTCGCGTACGGTCGCCACCATGATCGGCATCACCATGATCGCGAGCACGATCGCCGCGGCAAAAAGCCCATTCCCGCTTCCGGCGTCGCCGCCGAGAAAGGGAATGAACCCAAAGTGGTGCGTGACGAACGGCGCGACCTGGTTGCCGACCCATGGAACCAATACGATCGTACCCCATAATCCGTACACGACCGAGGGAATACCCGCCATGAGTTCGATCAACGCGTTGATCGGTAAGCGTAACCGCTCGGGAAGCCGATAGACGATCGTCAATGCGACGCCGAGAGCGAGCGGCACCGCGAAGACCATCGCCAGCAACGCCGAGAGCATCGTGCCCACCAGGAAGACCAGGCCACCGAACTCCGCACCGGGTTCCGCGGAGACACCGTTATGAACGGAACTCCCGGTACCGTACTGGTTGCCGATGTTCCAGGTGATGTCGTTGAGAATACTCAGCCCGTTATAGCGAATCGCCGGCCACGTGTACCAGAGTAAAAACAGCAACATCAGAACCACCAGCAGCAGGCAGAGCCCTGCGGCGATAGACGTGAGAACGCCGGCCAGCATTCCGCTGGCCGGCGATTGCGAGAAGGGAACCGCGGCGCGACGCGCGCGGCTCCCCCCTGCCGTGGGAGTGAGGCTCGCCAATCTAGTGGATCTGCGCGATCTGCGTGCGGCTTAATTTCGCAATCGAAGCCGGCAGCGGAAGGAAGTGAACTGCATTGAGGAAGTGCATCTGCTGCCCACCATTGTGGTCGAGTACCCACGAGAGGAACTTCACCAACGCTTCGCGCGTCTCCGCGTTCTTTTGATGCGGGTTGACGATGGCGTATTCGTAATTGACGATAGGATACGAATTCGCGCCGGGAGCAAAGACAAGCGAGATACGTTCGTCGCGCGGCGTCTTCGAATACATCGCCGCCGCGGCCGAGCCGATCGTCGAAGCGGTCGGGGCGAGGTAGCGCCCGGCGCGGTTCTTGAGCAGGGCGTAGCCAAGCCCGGCCTTATTCGTTTCGTTAATGAAGCTCACGCCGATATAGGCGATGGAGTACGGCGTCGCTTTGCAGGCCTGCACCATGCCGGGGTTGCCGTTTGCGCCGACCGCGGTCGAGACCGAGGGCCAGCTGATCGAGGTGCCGTAGCCGGGGCCATGGCTCCACATCGGCGTGGTGAACGAGAGATACTGCGAGAATATGAAGGTGTCGCCCGAACCGTCGGTGCGGTGAATGGGAATGATCGTCCGGTGCGGCAGACGCCCGGCGTACGGACGATTGAGCGCCTTGATCTGCGGATCGTTCCAGTATTTGATACGTCCCATGTAGATGCCGGCGAGAACCGGACCCGAGAGATGCAAATGGACGTTGTTGAGTCCCGGAAGATTGTAATTGATCTGCTGGGCGCTGATCGCCAGCGGAATATTGAGCAGGCGGTGTCCGCGCATCTGCGGATCTCCCATGTAGGCATCCGACGCGCCGATCTGAGCAACGCCGGCGATCGCCTGCGAGATGCCCGTGCCGCTG
>JBMFXH010000255.1:0-2831 GCA_049964475.1 Vulcanimicrobiaceae bacterium | reverse complement strand
CGCTAGTTCAAGCTGAAGTAGGTCCCGAGCAATGGGTCGGGTGCGGTGCGATGCAGAATATCTTCGCCGCGCGCACGACGTAATTCGATCTCCGCACGACGGCGCTCCACCACGCGGCGTAATTGCGGCAGCAAACGCTCGAGGACATCGATCTCGGCGCGTAGGCGAATCTCTGTCTCCGTCAGTTCGAGCAGCCGCTGTTTGATGCTCTCCGATATCCGGAGGGCATCGGCGACGAAGAACGAGAGCGCAGCCGGATCGTCGGGAGCATCGGCCTCGAGTTCGTTGCCGGAATACTCGACGATCAGCGCACGATATTCTTCGAACGCTGTTTTCAGTCGTTCGGCGAGTTCGTCGAGCGCGCGCGACGGGGGTGCCTCTTCTACGATCTCCGCGCGTACGAGCAGGAAAGGCTCGCGTGCCAGCACTTCGAGAATCCGAAATCGTTCGGTACCGACCGTTTGAATGAAGTAGCGGCCAAGCGGTAATTGATGCGCCGTCGAAATTTCGGCGATCGTGCCGACGTCGTGCGGCGTGACCTCGGGGTCGCCCGCTTCGGCTCCATCGGCGATGAGCGCGACCCCAAAACCTTCGCCGCTCGCGAGTGACTCCGCGATCATCTGCCGATAGCGCGGTTCGAAAATATGAAGGTTGAGCGCTGCTCCCGGGAAGAGCACCGCATGAAGCGGGAAGAGGCGCAGCCTCGCAATCATGGGGTGCTAGGCGTTCGCCCCCGACGGCGCACGGCCTTCCCGGGAGCAGGCGAAGCGGGCCGATTCGCCATTCAGCGCGAAACGATGCCGGGTGGCTGATGCGATAACCTACCTTGAAAGCGTACACCCGCCGATACATGCGCTCTTGTTGGAGCTCGAACAACACGCGCGCAAGGACGGCGTCCCGCTCGTCTCTCGCGATACGGGGCGCTTGCTCTCGACGCTCGTTCATGCGATGCAAGCCAATCGCATCCTGGAGATCGGGACCGGATACGGCTATGCAACGCTCTGGATGGCCTTCGCCCAACCACCGATGGGGAAAATCTGGACCCTCGATACCGACGTCGAACGGACGGAGGTAGCGCTCTCGTATTTTCAACGATCCGGCGAAGGCGACTATATTACGCTTTTCAATCAGAGTGCGCTCGAACTACTCCCGAACTTCGGGCACCGCAACCTCGATATCGTCTTCCTCGATGCGCGAAAATCGGAGTATATCGACTATCTCGATCTCGTGGTACCGATGCTGAAGCGCTCGGGGCTCATCGTCGTTGACGACTGCCTGCTCGGCAACGTCGCCGAGACGCCGGCAAAAAGCGATAGCGAAGACGAGCGCGCGATTCGTGCCTTCAACGAGCGCTTTCTGAGCCATCCCGATCTCGACGCGACGATTCTCGCACTCGGCAACGGCATCGGTATCGGGGCTCGCATACGGTGAGTCACGGCGAGCACGCGCTCGCAGAGGCAACGCGTGCGGCGCTGCGCTGCGTGCCGACGGGGGTTGCGGTCGTTACTACTGTCCGCGAGGGTGAGGCACGCGGCATCACGATCAGCGCATTCACCAGCGTCTCCCTCGATCCGCCGACGCTCTTGATCTGCATCAATCGGCAAGCGCGCAGTTATCTGTATATCGCGCAGTCACGACGTTTCGCGCTCAACGTACTCGCTGCCGATCAACGCGAGATCGCCGAACGTTTTTCGGGAAAACGGCGCGAACGACAATTTGAAGGCCTCGCAACCGAGGCCGGCCTCGGCGATATTCCGCTTCTCGCAGGAGCGCTCGCCCATTTCGATTGCGTCGTTTCGGCGGAGCACGAAATCGGTTCGCACTCCATCTTCATCGCCGAAATCGAACGGGCCGCGCATCGCTCCGGCGAACCGCTCGGCTATTTCGACGGCGCATTCCGCACCTTTGCATTGGAGCGCGCTCCGTGATTCGCGAAAGCTTTGCCGTCGGCGCGCTCTCCTGCAACGCGACGATCCTCGGCGACGAAGAGAGCGGGGAGGCGATCGTGATCGACGGTGGGGATGGCCGCGACGAGGTGCTCAAGCGGCTCGCCGCCCGCGGCCTTCGCGCGCGCTACCTCGTCCACACGCACGCGCACTTCGACCATATCGCCGACGTCGGCGGCCTGCGCGCGCGGACGGGAGCGCGCGCGCTGCTGCACCCTGCAGATCTGCCGATCTATCGCGCCCAACCGGCGTTGGTTCGCGCGTTCGGTTTCACGATGCCCGAGCCGGTCGAGCTCGACGGCGATCTGCTCGATGGGGATAGCGTCAAGGTCGGATCGCTCGCGCTTCGCGTCCTGCATACGCCGGGGCACACGCCCGGTAGCGTGAGTTTTGCCGTCGAGGAGGGTGCCGGAAGCACGATTTTCAGCGGCGATACACTCTTCGCCGGAGCGATCGGGCGTTGGGATCTCGGTGGAACCTCGATGGAGGATATCATCGCTTCGATCGAGCGAAAGCTGCTGGTTTTCGATGACGGAACCATCGTCGTTCCCGGGCACGGCCCGAGCACGACGATCGGCAAAGAGCGCCGCACGAACCCGTACTTAGCGAAAACGTAGATATCCGCCTCATCGCGCGAGCCACGTACGCTCACGCCGAGTAGGCAAGATCTGTCACGCCGAGTAGGGCGCTTTAGCGCCCGTATCGAGGCGCGCGTATCGAGGCGCGCGAAAAATCTCGATACGGCTGCTGCGCAGCCTACTCGGGATGACAGCACAACCGCTTGTCACGCCGAGTAGGCAAGATCTGTCACGCCGAGTAGAGCGCGAAGCGCTCGTATCGAGGCGCGCGTATCGAGGCGCGCGAAAAATCTCGATACGGCTGCTG
>JBMFXH010000254.1:0-2873 GCA_049964475.1 Vulcanimicrobiaceae bacterium | reverse complement strand
ATTTTGTCGCCACGGCGCTCCTCCGAGCAGCGGGCGCAGGACCAACGCTAATTGTTTCACCGTTGCTATCTCTGATGCGAAACCAGCTCGAGGCGGCGACGCGGATGGGGCTGCGATGTTGCCGGATCGACTCAAGCAACGAGGGCGAATGGGACAGGGCCTATGGCAAGTTGCGCGATAATAAAATCGATGTACTCCTGATCGCTCCCGAACGGCTCAATAACGCCAAGTTCCATGAAGAAGCCGGCGAGGCGCTCTTCGCGAAGTTGGGCATGCTGGTCGTGGACGAGGCGCACTGTATCTCCGATTGGGGTCACGATTTCCGGCCGCACTACCGACTCATAGCGAACTTTGTCCGCTTTCTTCCAATGAACGTACCGGTACTCGCAACCACGGCCACCGCTGATGGCCCCGTCGTGGCTGACGTGCGAGATCAACTCGGAGAGCAGGTGAAGGTGAGTCGTGGGCCCTTGGGCCGAGATTCGCTGCATCTCGACGCAGTTGTGGATCTAGCGTACACGGAGCGATTGGCGTGGCTTGCCGCTGCGATTCCTAAGCTCCCAGGAAGCGGGATCGTCTACACCCTGACGCAACGCGATGCGAATCTCGTAGCTGAGTGGTTAACTTCTCGCGGAATTGAGGCTGCCGCATACCATGCAGGTATCAAAAACAACGAGCGCGAGGAGCGGAACGAGCGCGAGGAGCGCGAACAGGCCCTCCTGAACGATCGTATCAAAGTGCTTGTCGCAACCTCGGCGCTTGCAATGGGATTTGACAAGCCCAACATCGGCTTCGTCGTTCATTTTCAGAGTACCCAGTCGATCGTGCACTATTATCAACAAGTGGGGCGCGCAGGTCGTGCGGTCGATCGAGCAGTTGGGGTGCTCCTTGGCGGCGACGAGGACGACGAGATTGTCGAGCATTTCTTTAAGAATGCGCTTCCGTCGGAAAGCCTCGTCGGCGATATCCTCGGTGCGTTAGGCAAGAGTCAAGACGGGCTTTCTACATCGGCGCTAATGGGCATCGTGAACGTTCAGAAAGATCGAATGGACTCGGCACTTACATTTTTGGCGCTTCAATCGCCGTCGCCGATCTCCAAAATCGCAAAACGTTGGGTAAGGATGGCGGTGGCGTTCGAATATCCCGTAGAGAAGACGCGCAAACTCGCCGAGCGCCGCCGCGTGGATCGCGCAGCGATGATCGAATATGCGAAGGCTCGCTCGTGTATGATGGAGATACTCGGACGTAGCCTTGGCGACGAACACGCCGTGCCGTGCGGACGTTGTTTTGCTTGCACCGGCAATCATGTTGTGGAGGTCGGGAATATCGAGGAACTTATCATCGCGGCCGAAGATTTCGTAAATCGTCGAGATATCCGACTGAAGGCCAGGAAGAAATGGCCTTCAGGTGGCTTGCCGATTTTTGGATTTCGCGCGGGTACGAAGATCGCACCCGAATTACAAGCCGAGGAGGGACGATCCCTCGCGCTATATCAGGTTGGTACGATTGGACGGCGCCTACGGAACGAAAAATACGAAAAGAATCACCTTTCGAGGGAGAGCGTAGTCCAAGCGGCAGAACTTCTCCAGAAATGGTCGCCGCATCCGGCGCCGGAATGGATCGCCCCAATGCTTTCGACGCGTCACCCGCGCTTGGTGCCGGAGTTCGCTAAACAGCTGGCGGCGGAAGTCGGCATTCGATATGTGGAGCCTTTGCGAAAGACGCGTGAAACGGAGCAACAGAAGGGCATGGAAAACAGCAGCTTTCGCGCCAAGAATCTCGACGGCAGCCTAGAAGTGATACCATTTGAAGGAATGGAGCGGTCGGGTTTGTTTGTCGATGATGTGTATGACTCTGGATGGACGGTCACGGTCGCCATTGCGCTGCTGCGTCAAGCCGGCGCGGGACAGATCTATCCGTTTACTCTCATGAAGAAATCGGGCCGGGAATAGAATTGATTTCCGAGGCGGGTATTTCAGTTGATACGCAGAGCGCGCTGTTGCTCTCGGCATCACTAGGGAGGCGCTCCAAGGAGGGGCCATCGCCGCTAACAGCCGTGGAGTATCGCGAGCTCGTTACCGGTCTTTTCGCAGAGGGACTGCGCCCCGGTGACTTGCTTCAGCCCAATGCGGCGGCATCGATATCGGCGCTGCTACTTCGTTTTCCAGAAAAACTGCGCCAGCGAGTTACGCGCGATCGACTCGCGCGGCTCTTGGATCGCGGCGGCCAATTGGCGTTTGCGCTGACGCGTTGGACCTCCGCCGGAATTTGGGTCGCAAGTCGGGCTGACGATAATTATCCATCACGTTACAAAAAGAAACTTGGGCGCTCGGCCCCTCCAGTTGTGTACGGCGTAGGACCGGCGGCGCTATTGGAACGCGGAGGGCTTGCGGTCGTCGGCACTCGCAAGCCCGACGAATCGAGCGAACAATACACCGCGCATGTTGGAGCCTGGGCCGCGTCAGCAGGCGTGCAGATCGTCTCGGGCGCCGCTCGCGGCGTGGACGAGAGATCGATGCTATCATGTGTAAATGCCGGCGGAACAGCTCTTGGCATTGTGGCAGAGAGCCTGTTTAAATTGTCGACGCGGCGAGACTTTCGTGACGCAATCCTTTCGGGAAACCTCACGTTGATTTCGTCGTTTGATCCAGATGCGGGATTTACCGTCGCAAATGCGATGGGTCGAAATCGGTGGATATACGCACTTGCAGATCGCGCGCTCGTCGTGGCCTGCAGTGAGGGACGCGGCGGCACCTGGGCCGGTGCGATAGAAGCGCTCAAACAAGGCGTCTCGGTCTTCGTGCGAACTGGGAATCCGGCGCGCCCCGGCAACGAGGCACTCGTTGCACGCGGTGCAATTCCTGCGCCCGCCG
>JBMFXH010000253.1:0-2885 GCA_049964475.1 Vulcanimicrobiaceae bacterium | reverse complement strand
ATTGCTACCCGATTGGCTTCAGCGCGGTGCGCCGGTTGAATCTCCGGTCACCAGCGACGAACTCTGGTTCCTTACCACAAGCGGAAAGATCAAGGCGCCCTTTACGCCGCCGCCGCTCAACAACCACGGCAAGTACGTTGCGAGCCTGCAGAAGATGGTGAAGTGGCTCGGCGAGCAGGCCGAGGCCGCCGGCGCGCAGGTCTTTGCGGAGTTTCCCGGGCAGGAGTTGCTCTGGGAGGGCGACCGCGTCGTCGGCGTTCGCACCGGCGACAAGGGTGTCGCGCACGACGGCACGCACAAAGCGAATTACGAGCCGGGCGCCGATATCTACGCGAAGGTCGTCGTCCTCGGTGAGGGCGTGCGCGGAACGCTTGCAAAACAAGCGATCGCGAAGCTCCACCTCGATGCCGGCAAAGAGCCGCAGGTCTATGCTGCGGGCGTCAAAGAGCTCTGGAAGCTCCCCGCCGGGCGCTTCGCTGCCGGTGCGGTGATTCACACGCTGGGCTACCCGCTCTCCCCCGATACGTTCGGCGGCGGCTTCATCTACGGCATGGCCGACGACGTGCTCGATATCGGTCACGTTACCGGGCTCGACGCGAAGAACCCCACCAGCGATCCGCACAACGAACTCCAGCGCATGAAGCAGCATCCCGCGATCGCCGCGTTACTCGCCGACGGGAAGCTCATCCGCTACGGTGCGAAGGCGATTCCCGAAGGCGGATTTTTCGCGATGCCGCGCCCGTACGCCGATGGGTTACTGCTCACCGGCGATTCCGCCGGCTTCCTCAACGGCATGCGTTTGAAAGGCATCCATCTCGCGATCAAGTCCGGGATGCTTGCCGCCGAAACGATCTTCGCCGCGGTGCAAGCCGATCGCTACGACGCACAACAGCTCAGCGGTTTCGTCGAACGTTTCGAATCCTCGTGGGCCTACGACGAAATGCGTTCGGCCCGGAACTTCCATCAAGGCTTCGAGCACGGCATGTGGGCAGGCATGTTCAACGCGGGGCTCTCGACGTTCACCGGTGGGCGGGCGTTCGGATTTATCGAAAAACTCGGCGCGCTCGCCGGGCACGAACGCATGGAGAAACGCGGGTACAAACCCGACCCCGCGCCGCGTGCGAACATCGATAATAAGCTGACCTTCGATAAGCTCACCGATGTCTTTAACTCGGGCACGATGCACGACGAAGACCAGCCCTGCCACCTCCACGTCGCCGACACGAATATCTGTCGCGATCGCTGCACCGTGGAGTACGGCAACCCATGCGGTTATTTCTGCCCGGCGGCGGTCTACGAACCGCTCTTCGAAAAGCAGGATGGCAAAATCGAAGGGCGCCTGCAGATCAATTTCACGAACTGCGTGCATTGCAAGACCTGCGATATCGCCGACCCCTACCAGATCATCACCTGGGTGCCGCCGCAGGGCGGCGAGGGCCCCGTCTACACGGGGATGTAGGATATGAGTTCTATGGAAGAACGCGGTGAGATCGTTATCATCGGTGCCGGGCTCATCGGGCTGAGCCTCGCATTCGAACTCCGTCGTCGCGGCGCGCGCGTCGCGGTCTTCGACCGCTTCGAGCCGGCGAAAGCGGCCTCGTGGGCGGCAGCGGGCATGCTCGCCGCGCGAACCGAGGAGATCGCCGACGAACCGATGCACGTGCTCTGCAACGATGCGCTGCTCGGCTATCCCGCTTTCGTCGCGGCGCTGCGCGAAGCGAGTGCGGTCGATCCGCAACTCCGTCGCGATGGTATCGTGCAGGCGGCGTTCGACGAGACGGCGCTGCAGCGTCTGCAGGCGCGCGCGCGCGCGCTCGCGGCTGCGGGGGTCGGGCACACCCTGCTCGATGCGCGCGGTGCGCTGACGTTGGAACCGGCACTCGCGAGCAACGTTCTCGGTGCATTGCTCACACACGACGAAGGCAGCGTCGACAATCGTTTGCTCGGGCGTGCATTGCTCGCGGCGCTCGCGCGCATGCAGGTGCAAGTGGCAACGAGCGAAGAGATCGAGTTGGAGTTCGATGCGCGTCGCGTCTGCGGCGTCCGCACCCGCTGGGGCTTCCGCCCGGCAGAGATCGTCGTGAACGCCGCGGGCGCCTGGGCGCCGCACGTCGCCGGCGTCCCCGAAGAGTGTCGGCCGCCGGTCGAGCCGGTGAAGGGCGAGATGCTGGCGCTCGCGATGCCGCACGATTTCGTGCGCCACACGATGTGGCTCGGGGGCTGTTACGTCGTTCCGCGTACCGATGGGCGGTTGCTCGTCGGTGCGACCGGCGAGCGGGTCGGCTTCGACCAGCGCATCACCGCCGGCGGGCAGCGTCAGCTGCTCGACCGGGTGCTCGCGGGCGCTCCGAGCCTCGCCGGGTTCTCGCTGGTCGAACAGTGGTCGGGGCTGCGCCCCGGCACCCCCGACGAGCGCCCGATCCTCGGGCGGACACCGCGCGAGGGGTACCTGCTCGCGACCGGGCACTACCGCAACGGCGTGCTGCTCTGCGCGCGTACCGCCGAGTTGCTCGCCGACGAGATCGAGCACGGCACGCCGATCGAGCCCGCGTTCGGACTCGCGCGATTTGCAACGGATGCCGTCGGGGTCGGCGCGTGAAGCTGGAGATCAACGGCGAGCGCCGCGAGATTCCCGCCGCCGAAGCGACGCTCGCCGAGGTGCTTTCCGCGCTCGGTATCGAGGCGCGCGGCATCGCCGTCGCCTGTAACGATCGCGTCGTGCGGCGCGGCGAGTTCGCGCGGCAGCGCATCGCCGAGGGGGACCGCATCGAGATCGTGCGGGCCGTCGCCGGCGGGTAAGCGGCAGCGAGCCGACCTTAGCGGGATGCCCCGCGCCGCGCTCGGTGGAAGATAGGGCGGTGATGCAGAGTTTCGAAGATACTCCC
>JBMFXH010000252.1:0-2890 GCA_049964475.1 Vulcanimicrobiaceae bacterium | reverse complement strand
AGCACGCGGAAGCGGCGCCTCGATACGCCGCTTTCAGCGGCTACTCGGCGTGACATCGCTTTCAGCGGCTACTCGGCGTGACATCGCTTTCAGCGGCTACTCGGCGTGACAAGATCGGCTACTCGGCGTGACAACAGAACAACAATCCGCTTGGCGGGCTAGTCGTCGTTCCGGCGCGTCCTCAAAAAATTCAGCTGCCACAGGTGAATGAAGCGCTGCAACTCTTCTTGCACCGGAGGCGGCGTATCGACGAACGCCATTCCGTACGCGAATTTTTTCATCGCGATATCGTAGAACGGAGCGAGCGCTTTGCTGCGTAGACGCATCGGCTCAAAGCCCGGGGGACGTTCGCGAACGCTCTCCGGGCGCAGCCCGAACGGCGTCTGTTTAAAGACCTCTTTCTCGACGGTCATCTCCTCGAGAAAATCGGCCGGGAGTTGAATGTCGAGGTGCAACAGCGACCCTTTGATCAAGTCCTCGTCGGTAACGAGGCGCAAGCCGCCTGCCGAGAGATCGTTGGCGAGCGCCGAACGCCGGCCTTTTCGGCCATCGAGTTCATAAAATACTTCGAACTCGACCGGCATACGGAATGCCGAGCGCTTCTGCTGCACGCCGGGCTGTGCGCGGAGCATGCTCTTCGTCGTTGGTTTCTTCTTCTTCCCGAACATGAACATTTGCCGTCGAGCCGTTAAGCCGGGCAGGCGACTCTTCCTGCATGCCCAAACACCGGGAGAGAACCGTGTTAACCGAACGACTTATCGAAGCGCTGGGCGCGGATGCCGTCAAGACCTCCCCGGAGGATCTTGCATGCTATTCCTTCGACGCGTATAGCCAGGGCGTGCTGCCGAGTGCCGTCGTGCTGCCGACCTCCACGGCGCAGGTCAGCGCGGTGGTCAAGATCGCCCGCGATCTCGAGGAGCCCCTTATCGCCCGCGGCTCCGGAACCGGGCTCTGTGGCGGAGCGACGCCGTTGCGCGCCGGGATCGTCCTCTCGTTTGCTCGGATGAACCAATTGCTGGAGCTCGATATCGAGAACCGCAGGGCGCGCGTTGCACCGGGGCTCGTGAACCTCCAACTCAGCGAACGCATCGCTTCCACCGGTTTTTTCTACGCGCCCGATCCCGCCTCGCAGCGCGCGAGCACGATCGGCGGAAATATCGGCACGAACGCCGGCGGGCCGCACTGCCTCGCGTACGGAACGACCGTCAACCACGTGCTCGCGCTCGAGATCGTCGACGATCGCGGCGAGTGCTTCACCACTGCGGTCGACGATCTCGGGTACGATCTCACCGCGCTGTTGGTGGGAAGCGAAGGGACGCTGGGCATCGTCACCTCGGCCTGGGTGCGCCTGCTCCGCATACCACCAGCTACCGGCGTCTGGCTCGCCGCTTTTCCCAGCATCGAGAGCGCTTCGGAGGCGGTAAGCGCGATCGTCGGCGCCGGGATCGTTCCGACCGCTCTCGAGATGATGGATGCGACGATCGTGCGCGCCGTCGAGAGCGCCTACGCCGCCGGTTACCCCGCCGACGCCGCCGCAGTGCTGCTCGTCGAATCCTCCGGCGAGCCCGAGGAGGTAGCGAACGCGGATGCTGCGATCGCGCGCATCGCCCGCGCCCACGGCGCAACCAAGTGGCAAGCGGCGACGAGCGCCGAACAGCGCGAAGCGCTCTGGCGCGGACGCAAGGGCGCCGCGGGCGCCATCGGGCGCATCGCCCCGAACTATTACACGCAAGATGTTTGCGTGCCGCGCACGCGCCTTCCCGAGATGCTCGCGGCAGTCGATGATGCGGCGAAGAAGCACGGCATCGTCGTCGGGAACGTCTTCCACGCCGGCGACGGAAACCTCCACCCGCTGCTGCTCTACGATAAGCGCGACGCGCAGCAAGTTGCCGCCGTTATCGAGATCGGCAACCTCGTATTGGCTCGCGCCGTCGAGCTCGGCGGAACGATCAGCGGCGAGCATGGCGTCGGTATCGAGAAACGCAACGGCATGTCGATGGTCTATCGCACCGAGGATCTCGCCGCGATGGCGTGCGTGCGCGACGTCTTCGATCCGTATGCGCTGCTCAACCCCGAGAAAATTTTCCCGTCGGGGATCTCTTGCCGCGAGATGCGCGCGTGAACGACGACGCCATATCGGCCGCCTTAGCGGAGGCATCCTCCCAGCGACGCTCGGTAGCGTTGCGTGGCGGCGATGTCTTTTCTGCCATGCATCGACGCGTCGTCGACGCCGACGAGATCGATCTCCGCCCGCGGCGCGCGATGCTCGAATACGAACCGCGCGATCTCACGATCGCCGTCGAATGCGGAGTCACCGCCGCGCAGATCGAACAGACCCTGCGCGAACACCGTCAATTTCTCCCACTCGACGCACCCGATGCGCCGCAAGCGAGCGTCGGGGGAATTCTCGCAGCGGCATGGAGCGGACCACGCCGACACCGTTACGGTCGCCCGCGCGATCTCCTGATCGGGAGTCGGTTTGCGCTCGCAGACGGCACGCTCGCGCGTGCGGGCGGCATGGTGGTCAAGAACGTTGCCGGGTACGATCTCAGTCGGCTCTTCGTCGGATCGATGGGAACGCTCGCGGTCCTGCTACGCGCCAACTTCAAAACGCTACCGCTTCCCGAATCGACGCGCATCTTTCTTGCCGCATTGCCGACCGGCACGCGCGAACGCGCGTTTGCGCACGTACGCAATCTCCGCCCCGAGCCCGCCGCCGCCTGGTGGATCGCCGGATACGAACGCGAGATCGACGGCGAACCCGGAGACGACGGGCGAATCGCGATTCTCCTGGAGTGCGATAACGCGTTGCTCGAACGCGCAACGCTGGATTGGCGCGCGGCACTCGGCCGCGCGGGGATTCCCGAGACGCGCTTGCTCGATGCCGGTG
>JBMFXH010000251.1:0-2933 GCA_049964475.1 Vulcanimicrobiaceae bacterium | reverse complement strand
GCGCGACCAGGTGCAGACGACGATCGTTTCCGCCCAACAGCAGATGCACGCGCCCTTTCGCACCGCCGAGCGCGAGCGTACAGCGATGCGCCGCATTTCGCGGAGCGAGCAGCGTTTCGACGATCCGGCGCGCGAGCGAACTCTGCGACGAGCGGCGCTCGCCCCCGGCGATAACGACCGCCCGTCGATCCGCATGAAGCACGCGCGTTTGCTCCCGCACGTTCGCCGTGCGCGCGCGCGGCAGGGGTGCCGTCGACGAGCGCTCGTGGCCGCCGTTGCGCGCCACGCATGCAGGCGGCGGAGTCCGGGGCGTGCTCGGAGCTTGCGAAAGATGAAGCGCGCTGACCCACGCCTGCGAGAGTGCGCGGCGGTCGATCTGCGCGAGCGGTGCGGAGAGCACCGAGTAGCGGACATCGTCGATGTAGGCGTTCATACGCCCTATCGTGCACGACGACGATTGCGCTCGCGTGTCGCGAACGTGAACGCCGCGTTACGGCGTGGGGCCCGGCAAACCTTGCGCTTGATAGCGCTCGTACGACGACAGCACATTCTGCACGTAATTTTGCGTCTCGGGATACGGCGGCACGCCGCCGTATTTTTCGACCGCACCGGGGCCCGCGTTATACGCTGCAATCGCCAGTTTGGTATCGCCGTGGAAACGATCGAGCAGCCCGCGCAGATAGCGCGTTCCGCCGGCGACGTTCTGCGCCGGATCGTAGGGATCGCTGACGCCGAGCGCGCGCGCGGTCGCCGGCATCAACTGCATGAGCCCCTGCGCGCCGACCTTCGATGTCGCGTTGGCATTGAATCCCGATTCGTTGGCGATCACCGCGGTAATGAGTTTCGGATCGACCCCCCAGATCGAACCTTGCCCCTGCGCGAGCGCCGAGATCTGCGTCGGCGGCATGGGGGCGGGTGCGAGCGCATTCGCCTCGGCGAGCGCTCCGGCTCCGGCGGCGGATCCGCCGCCCTGCCCTTCGAGTGCAGCTTGAACGAGCGCGGCGAAGGGGCCGGCATTCGGTGAAAGGATCGGCAGGCCATCGACGCCGGTTTGAGCCGGGGCAATCTGCGGCGCGACCGGCGCAGCGGGAGCCCCGCCGCCGACGATGCCGGCGATTCGCGCTTGGATCGCTGCGATATCCGAGAAAATACCCACGTTCATAGAAGTCTATCGGCAGTTTCGGCGAGGATCCGCAGGCTCCGCCCGGGTTCGCTGCCTTCGGGGCCCTGCTCGAGGAGCGCCCGCAGCGCGGGTTCCGCCGCGACGGCGGCGAGCAAGGCGGGCTCCTCGCCGAGAATCCCGAGCGCCCGCGCGTCGGCGCTGCGGTCGAGGAGGAAGAGCGCCTCGCGAACGCGCCCCGCCGCGGCGGCATGCTCCGGTGTTACGACGGCGCTCATGGTGCGCGAGCGGCTGCCGAGCACGTCGATCGCCGGGAAGCGCCCGGAGGCGGCGAGCGCCGGCGAGAGCGCGATATGGCCGTCGAGCAGCGCTCGCGTCGCATCGAGGAGCGGATCCTCGCTGTCGGCGGCGAGCACGGTCGCGACGACCGTAATCGAGCCGTGGCGCGTCGCCCCCGCTGCTTCCAGCCACCGAGCGAGCGCGGGAACGACGCTCGGCGGCCAGCCGCCGCGTCCGAGCATCTCGCCGCGTGCGAGTGCAAGTTCGCGCAGCGCACCGGCGTAACGCGCGAGGCTATCGCAGAGCAACAACACGTGCAATCCGCGCGCGCGTAGATGCACCGCATGCGCCATCGCGAACTCCGCCGCCGCAACGCGTTCGGCCGCGCGCGCATCGCCGGTTGCAACGATCGTCGTCGTTCGCTCGTCGGTGCGAGCGACGGCGCGTTCGGCTTCACGCCCGCGCTCGCCGATCGCTGCATAGACGACGGCCTCGGCCGCGCAGCCGCGTGCGATCGTATCGAGGAGCGTCGTCTTTCCGACGCCCGCACCCCCAAGGACGCCGATACGCGCACCGCGACCGAAGGTTAGCAGCGTATCGATCGCGCGAACGCCGCACCATAACGGCCGATCGATCGGGACGCGATCCGGCGGAAGCGGTGCGGGGAAACAGGGACGACGGCGCGCGCCCGCGATCGGCGCTCCGCCGTCGATCGCATCGCCGCTGCCGTTGCAACTGCGTCCGAATAGCGCGCTCCCCAACGTCGTCGATTCATCGTGCGGTGCGGCTCGCAGCGTGCTTCCCGGACGCACACCATCGGGTGCATCGAGCGGAACGATCGTGGCGCGCATCTCGCGCAGCGCGATCACGACGCCCCGACGACCGCCCTGCATGCGAACGCGCGACCCGAGATCGATTCCCGGCAGATGCGCTTCGATCGTTGCATCGTCGGCGGCGAGCACCTCGCCGCAGCTTACGGCGTACATGCGTCGAGTACCGCCTGCAGACGGACGCCGAAACGCGCATCGATGCTGCCTTCACGCAGCTCGACGAGTGCATCTCCCGGCGCGAGCGTGTCGTCGCGGCGGCAGGGGAGCGATGCGTCGCTCCAACGCGCGGCGTCGTCGGGATGAAGGCGAACGCAGAGCGGCTCGCCGAGCATCTGCGCGCGAATGTTCTCGATGATGCTCGCTATTTCGCTCGGCGCAAGTTGCAGCTCGCGCGCGAGCACACCCGCCGCGATATCCCGCAGCAAGCGCGTGCACGCAGCATCGAGCGCATCGTCCAAGCGCGCATACCAACGCGCGCTCTCGCCGAGAACCCGCGCCACGGCTTCCTCGCACGATTCGTCGCCCGTTGCGACGCAGGTGTCCGCCTCCGCTGCGACCGCCGGCTCCGCCGGAGCGAGCAATGCACTCGTCTCGCTCCGCGCGCACGCGCCGGTACGTTCGAACCAGCGATCGAGAGCGATAAACTCGTCGTATCCCACGTTAGAAAAACTCCTCGGCGCTCGGCACCAACGGGCTACGCGTGC
>JBMFXH010000250.1:0-2965 GCA_049964475.1 Vulcanimicrobiaceae bacterium | reverse complement strand
CAACGAGACGGCGCTCGCTCCGGCGCCGATGCGCGCGGAGCGCCTCCTTGCGTGGGAGCAAGCGCCACACGCGCGCGACGCTCACCCGCACGAGGATCATCTCGCTCCGCTCTTCGTCGTCGCCGGCGCCGCCGAACGCGCGGCGGTACGCGATTATCATGACGTCGTCTATGGGAAGGCGCTCTCGGCATTCCGTTTCAGCTAATTTTGTCTTGCATTTGTAAAACTTCTTAAAAACAGACCCCGCGAGCCTACCTTGCCGAGGAGGAGCGGCGAGCTCGCGCCGAACCGCCGACCTGGGGGAACATGAGCCCGGTGCGCCGGAACGGAGTCTCAGTCGATGCGCGAGCCACGGTTTATCGCCCCATCGAGGCGGGTAGCCTGGAAGAACTATGGCCGGCGATAATTCGAGCGCAGCGCTACGACTCGCGGTCTCCCTCGCAGGCAGCGAACGGGCGCTCCTGCTCGTCGAGCGGTTCGGGACGGCGCGGATCGAAGCGGCGACCTGCCCCGAGGGGGATCGGCTCGCGGAGCTCGTCGGGTGCTTTACGGCGCCGACGCTCGAAACGCTCGCATCGCGCATTCAGCAGGTCGGCTCGAGCTTCGCCTTCACGCTCAACGGCGGTCGCGGGAGCCTTCTCCTGCCGGGAATCGAAGCCGCGACGATTCCGGAGCGGTCGCGCGAACAGTTGCAACTTCTCGCAGCTGCGATCGCCGAGTCGCTCGATGAACGAGCGACGTTCGACTACGCCGACGAACTCTCCGAAGGGCTAACGATCTATCGTTTTCCCGCGGGCGAACCCGAGATCGAGTCTATCAACCGATCGGCAGCCGAGCGCCTCAGAGCGACGCCGCAGGAAGTTTTGAGCGCTCCCCGCCGCATCTTCCAAAGCTCCGAGAACCGACGTCTCGCGCTCTCCGCGCTGGAACGCGCGCGCTCCGGCGACGACTCGCCACACGAGGTTCGCGTCCGCGCTCTGAACGGCGCGTATTACTGGGTGCAGATTCGTGCGTTGCCGCTCGCGGAGATTGACGGCGTGAAGCGCATTTTGCTCATCACCTCGGACATTACTTTCACCCGCGCGACCGCCGAGCGCGAACGCACGCTCGCCGCCTGCATAGACGCAGCCGCCGATGCGATCGCCATCTATCGCATGGATCGCCGCACGCGGCAACCCGAATCACGCGTCTATGCAAACGAGGCATTCTGCGCGATTACCAATGTGGACGAGATCCTCGACCTCGCCATCGCTTCCCTCGACGAAGCAACGGTATTTCAAGCCGAACTTAACGTCGGCATGGGAAACGAACGGAACGCGATACCGATGGATATCCGTGCGCGCTACCT
Source organism: Vulcanimicrobiaceae bacterium (assembly GCA_049964475.1). Lineage (GTDB taxonomy): Bacteria > Vulcanimicrobiota > Vulcanimicrobiia > Vulcanimicrobiales > Vulcanimicrobiaceae > JABEUX01. The sequence continues at coordinate 1,617 of JBMFXH010000250.1, read as the reverse complement.
CCGCGGCGAAACGGGTGATGTCGACTTCGTAACGCTATCGCTTCGCGACCTCAGCGAGCGACTCGCCGGCGAACGTCAGCGGAACATGCTCTCACGCGCCGTCGACGAGTCGCTCGATTTTTTTGCAATCGGTGATTTTGTTCCGCCGAGCCGGGGTGGCTCCCATATTCTCTACATGAACACCGCCTTCGCGCACCTCGTCGGGTACTCGACGGAGGAACTCATCGGTCGCTCGTCGGGAGTCCTGATATCGCCGAATAACACGCCGCAGGCGTTGAAAACGCTCGCCGAAAGTATCGAACATCGGAAGGTCGTCAATCTCGAGTTGATGATGCGTGCGAAGGATGGGCGCGATATCTGGTGCGAGTTCGTCGCCCAACCGATCGTCGACGATTCGGCGGAGGGCGGATACTGGCTCACCGTCGGGCGCGAAATTACGTTGCGCAAGCAAGCGATGGGACAGATCGCCCTGCTCACCTGGGTGCTCGATGAAATCGACGCGCGCGTAACGATTTTCGAGCCGGCGAAGGGCGAGAAGTTTGTCGTTTCCTACGAGAACGCCGCCTCCGCCGAGCTCGGTCGCTATCACTTTCTCGATCTCGTCCGTGGCGGCGGCATCGTCGGAAAGCTCATCAAGGATCGGAAGTTTGCCGAATCGCCGCTACGCACGATGGCCGCCGATGCCGATGGAAAGCGCGTCACCGAGATCGAGATTCGCGCCCTCTTCGACGGTGCCGGGCGCCTCGCGGCGGTCATCACGATGGAACGCGATATCGCGCCGACCGGCGGTACCGACGGCTATCCGAGCGCCGTGCGGCTCGCGCTCGTAACCGCCGGCATGCAGAATATGATCCACGCCCCGAGCCCCAAAGCGCGATTGCGCGCGCTGAGCCTGACGCTGAGTGAGGGATTCGGCGCTTCCATATCGGTGGAGCGCGATCCGGAGGGCGGGGCTTTCGGCCTCACCTTCGAGCCGCAACATCGACGCGCGACGCTCCGGTATTTTTCCGGCGAACCGAAACGCGCGCACGTTACGTGGAACTCGCCGCTCGGCGATTCGGAGTTAACGACGCTGCGGCTCGCGCTTGAGACCTTCCTTGGTGCCGTGCAAGTTCCGCAGTGAGAAGAACGATGCGAGGTCGAGTTCGCGCTCGACGACGTCGGCGAGTTCGTCGAGCGACCGCTCTCGCTCGCGTGCGACGAATCGCCGGTCGGAGAGTTCTCCGAGCCCACGCGCGGCACGCAACCGCTCGAGGTATCGGTGTCGGAACGTATCGTCGTCGAAGATTCCATGCAGGTAGGTACCGGTAATCCGACCATCTGCCGAGCAGGCTCCATCGCGTCGCCGCGTCGCGGCTTTGCCGTCGTCGATCTCAGCAAATGGAAGGCTCTGCGATTCGTATGAGGTGGCGCCGACGTGAATTTCGTAGCCGCCGACCGGCTCGCCGGTCGCGGCGTGCATTCCCCGAACGGCGAGCGTCGTTTTCTCACGCAACATCACCGTCGAGAGCGGGAGCATCGCTAGGGCCGCGTGCGTACCGCCGGCCTCGACTCCATGGGGATCGTCGATCCGTCGGCCGAGCATTTGCATGCCTCCGCAAACCCCGAGAATTCTCC
>JBMFXH010000249.1:0-3001 GCA_049964475.1 Vulcanimicrobiaceae bacterium | reverse complement strand
GGCGCTGGGAAGCGCACCGACGCGAATCGCGGCGATATGCGGCCACGGCAGGCAGGCGAGTTGCTCGCGCACGTTGGCAGGAGCGACGGCGTGCAGCGCGCGCACCCCATCGCCGTTCTGCGCGCTGACCGCGGCGACAACGGTGAAGACCTCGTTGCCCGTGCGCATGCCCAGCGCAATATCGAGCCCGAGCCCCGCGATGTTCCACGGGTGGGTCGTGCCGATGCTGAGGACCGTCCTCATGCCGCTGCCTCCCAGGCTGCGACGAATCGGCGTGCGCCCTCAAACGGGTCGGCACTCGCGGCGATCGCGGAGATCGTCGCCGCCATCGTCGCACCGCTCGCGCGCACGCTCGCGAGCCGTTCGGAGGTGATGCCGCCGATCGCGCAGATCGGTAGCGTCGTCGCGTTCGCGACCGCCCGCAAACCTTCGAGGCCGATCGGGTCGCCGGCGTCGGGCTTACTCGCGGTCGCAAAAACCGCGCCGACACCGAGATAATCGACGGCGCGCACATCGAGGGCGCGCGCTTCATCGGGAAGCCCGATCGAGAGACCGAGGATCGCTTCGGGCCAGAGCGCGCGCACCCGAGCCGGCTCCTCGAAGCCGTCGTCGCCGGGGCCGAGGTGTACGCCGTCGCAGCCCGCCGCTTGCGCGGCACGCCAATCGTCGTTGCCGATCGCCAGCGCGCCCTGCGCGCGCACGCGCTCGCAGAACGCGCGCAACCGTGTCGGATCGATGCCGTTCTTCGCGCGATATTGCACGATCCGTATTCCCGCAGCGAGCGCCGCATCGACGATACGTGCGGCGCCGGGCGCCTCGTTCACGATCGCATACGGTCCGTGCAGCGATCCGCGCGCATCGAGCCGATTCATTGCTTGTTTTTCGCCGGACGTAAACGCAGCCAGAGCACGACGTTCGCCGCAACGTAAAGAACGAACACGCCGATAACCGCAAACGCGAGGAGGCGCTGGCCGCGTTGGAGCGCGAGCGGAACGAGAAAGCCGAAGCACAGAACCGCGCCCATCGCCAGCGAGAGCGCGCGCGTGAACGGAAAGAGCGGCCCGGGCCCGGAGTTCATGCGTACATCTGCGGTTCTAGGCGTCCAATAAGAGGTCGCCGAGACGCATGAGTTCTTCATCGTCGGCGAAACGCAGTTCGATACGACCGCCTTTTCCGGCGCGAACGATTCGCGCAGCGGTTCCGAATCGCCGTTCTAACCCTTCGACGAACGTGCGCTCGTCGGCATCGAGTTCGCGCGCCGCTCGCTCGGTGCGCCGCGACGTTGGAGCGACGCTCTCGCGCACGAGTTCTTCGATCGTACGGACCGAGAGCTGTTCGTCGGCAACGCGTCGCGCTAGCGCGAGGCGTTTGGCCGCCGGAACGGCGAGCAACGCGCGCGCGTGCCCGGCGCTAATGCGGCGCTCGACGAGCATCGCTTTTATTTCATCGTCGAGCGTCAACAATCGCAGTGCGTTGGCGATCGCCGGGCGGCTTTTGCCGATACGCAGGGCGAGTTGTTCCTGCGTGAACGAATACTCGTCGATGAGGTGCGCGAACCCATACGCTTCTTCGAGCGGATTGAGATCTTCGCGTTGCAGGTTCTCGACGATGGCGACTTCGATCGATTCGACATCGTTGCTCGCGCGGACGATCGCCGGAATGCCGCTCTTTTTGGCGAGCGCGCTCGCACGCCAGCGCCGTTCGCCCGCGATAATCTCGAAGCGTTCGCCGCGTGCGCGAACGATGATCGGTACGAGCACGCCGTACTGTTCGATCGAAGCGGCAAGTTCCGCGAGTGCGTCGCTGTCGAAATGCTTGCGCGGCTGTGCGGCATTCGGCGAGACGCGATCGATGGGAATCTCGCGCACGACATCGCCGGGGATCTCGGGTGTCGTCGAGGTAGGGCGTACCGGCGTCGGTGCGACCCCGGCATCGCCGAGCAGTGCGGTGAGGCCGCGGCCGAGCCCGCGCTTCGGCGCGCTCATGCGCCGGCCTTCGCGCGCACGCCGATCTCTTGCGCGAGCGCGATATAGGCTTGCGCGCCGCGGCTTTTAATGTCGAAGAGAATCGCCGGCTGCCCGTACGAAGGCGCCTCGCTTAAACGAATGTTCCGCGGAATCTGCGTTTTATACATTTGTTGAGGGAAGTGTTTTTCCAGTTCGTCGATCACTTCACTTGCCAGTCGCGTCCGTCCGTCGAACATCGTCACCAGAACGCCGCTAACGTGTAAATTGGGATTGAGCGCTTCGCGGACTTTATGAACGACGGCGGTCAATTGCGTCAAGCCTTCGAGCGCGTAGAACTCCGCCTGCACCGGAATGACGATCTCTTCGGCGGCGGTGAGCGCATTGATCGTCAGCAAACCCAGCGAGGGCGGGCAATCGATGAGCACGTAGTCGTAGCGCGAGGCGATCGGTTGCAGCGCGGCGCGCAGGCGCGTTTCGCGCGAGAGTGCGGAGACGAGCTCGATCTCCGCACCGGCGAGATTGAGCGTCGCGGGTAGCAAATCGAGTTGCGCGATATCGGTGGGAACCAACGCATCGTCGATGCGCGCATCGCCGAGTAAGACGCTGTAGGTGTCGGCGCGGAGTTTGCTTTTCTCGATACCGAAACCGGTGGTGGTGTTGCCTTGCGGGTCGCAATCGATAACGAGGACGCGCTGCCCTTCCAACGCGAGGGCCGCACCGAGATTGACGGCGGTCGTCGATTTGCCGACGCCGCCTTTCTGATTGACCAACGCGATGATACGACTCAGGGAAATCTCCTTAAATGTTTCACGTGAAACTCCGGCTGCCGTCTTCGTGTTCTGCCGATGAAAGATACTCCTCGAGCAACGCGAGGAGCGAATCTCGCTCGTTATGCCCGGGTTCTTCGGTAACCTTCTCGAGGAGCAGCGCGAGCGCGGCCCCTACTCTCTTATCACCTCGAAACGAGGCGTTGACAAGCCCCCGAGCTCGCATTGCCTCGACGACATCTGCGCCGCCGATCGCCAAATCACGAA
>JBMFXH010000248.1:0-3002 GCA_049964475.1 Vulcanimicrobiaceae bacterium | reverse complement strand
GCGAGGAGCGAACGATAGCGTTCGACATCGATCGCATCGCCGTCCATGCTAAAGAGGCTCTCCGTAACGATCGCACGCGGGCGGCCGTCACCGATCGGCGGGCGAGCGTGCGCGTAGATCGCCCGCGGCGTACGGGAGAGCCGCATTCCGTCGATCCAGCATGCGTGATTGAGTTCGTCGGAATCGAGTCGGTCGACGAGATCGCCGATGGTGGGCGCGACCCCGATCGCGGCGTGGTAGCCGGAGGAGAAAAGCAACGCACGTTCGCGCCCCAACCATTGCGCGAGCTCCTCTTCCAAGAGGTAATATTCGCGGTGGCGCCCACCGAGCAATCGCGAGCCGCCCGATCCGACACTGCGCGCTCGCCGTAGCGCTTCGACCACCTGCGGTTCGTGCGAGAGCGCTAAATAATCATTACCCGAAAAATCGATTGCATCGGCGTATGGACGGGCTTCAATCGAGCGGCGGCGGTGCATGCCGTCGATCTGCGCGAGTTGCGCTCGCGCTCGCTCGAGATAGCTCACGGGCCCAGCTCCAAGGTCAGCGCATCGAAGAACGCGTCGACGTACTCCTCGCGGGCGCACAGCGGTGGAACGAGTTGAATGACGTCGCCGATCGGGCGCGTGAAATGCCCGGCTCGATAGAGGCCGTCGGCGATGCGCCACGTAGGAGAGATCGCTCCGCATGCATCGATTCGGTCGGCATGCACCTCGATCCCGACCATCGTGCCGACCGCACGAACGTCGCGAACGAGCGCGTGCAAACGCAACGCATCGAGACGGCGACGAATGCAAGCCGTCAAAGAGAGCGCGTTGACGAGCGTGCGTTCTTCGTCGAAAAGCGCGAGACTCGCGAGCGCCGCCGCGCACGCGATCGGATTTCCCGCATAGGAATGGCCATGGAAGAGATGCTTATATTCGCCATACTCGCCGAGAAAGGCGTCGTAAATTCGATCGGTGGCCAGGGTCGCCGAGAGCGCGAGCGCTCCGCCGGTCAATCCCTTGCCGAGAACGATGAGGTCGGGGCGAATCGGGGCTTGCTCGAAAGCGAACATCGTCCCGGTTCTCCCAAAGCCGGTTGCGATTTCATCGCAAATCAAGAGCGGCATCATCTCCACGAGCGGTTGATAGCGATGACGCGAAACGGTCCGCATGCCCGCCGCCGCTTGCACCAACGGCTCGATGATGACGGCGGCGATATCCTCGGCGGCGAGATCGACCGTTCCGAGTTCCAGCGTTTCGAACGTAATCGCCGAAAAGCGTTGATTAAAGAGTGCGATGTTCGAGCAACTCATCGCACCGACGGTATCGCCATGGTAGGCATCGCGTAACCGGACGATGCGATTTCGTTGCGGCTGCCCGACGTTCTGCCAATACTGAATCGCGATCTTCACGGCGGTCTCGACCGCACTTGCGCCGTCGGAGGCGAAAATGGCGTGCCCCATGCCGGTAAGCGTGCAAAGCCGCGCAGCGAGCCCCTCGGCGAGGGGATTCGTCGCTCCAAGCGCGGTCGAATGGTCGAGGAGATGGGCTTGCTTTGCAATCGCTTCGGCAATGCGCGGGTGGCAATGCCCGTGGATCGTCGTCCAGATCGAGCTCACGGCATCGAAGATGCGGGTGCCCCCTTCATCGTAGAGCCAGCTTCCCTCGCCGCGCACGAAGCGGCGCAGGTGCGCTTCCGGAGCGTTCATCTGGGTGAAGGGGAGCCAATGGTGGCCGGTGCCGAGCATCACCGTCGCCTGTACCCGCCGGAAACGCCGCACCCCTTGTGCGAGCATGAGTGCCGCACCCCGGAGGCGTACCTTCAACCGGCATGAAACCCGAGGTCGTCATTGTCGGCGCCGGCCCCGTCGGCTGCTCGCTCGCATTGGGGCTCGCCCACCATGGCGTGCGCTCGCTCGTCATCGAGCGCTCCCGGGAGATCGCCCGCGAATCGCGCGCGCTGGTTATCTGGCCGCGCACTGCAGAGCTGCTGCGCGACTGGGGTGCCTGGGAGCCGCTCTTGGCCGCCGGGAGATTTACGACGGTTTTTACACCGTACGACGCGACGCGGGACGAAGCGCTGCTATCGATCGATTTCTGCGATATCGCCGATAGCGTCGAAAGCCCGGGCGCACTCTTCATTCCGCAGTACGACACGGTGCGAATTCTGCGCGAACGCGTCGAGGCGAATCCACTCTGCGAACTACGATATGACGAAGAAGCGGTCGGTTTCGAGCAGGACGAGCGCGAAGTACGGCTGCGCACGCAGGGGGAAAACGGCGGCACGACATTCGCGGCACCATTCGTCGTCGGCGCCGACGGCGCGCATGGGTTCGTGCGCCACGCGCTCGGCTTTGCATTGCAAGGAGCGACCTACTCGACGCGCGTCGCGATCGCCGATATCGCGATCGAAGATCGCGGGCGCAGCTATCCGTCACCGCGCATCGCCCTCGACGCACCGGGGCTCCTCGTCGGCATCGAGTACGCTCCCGGCACATGGCGTACGATCGCCTCGGTCGCTCCGAGCACCGGCGACGATGCCGCACTCGCGCCCGAAGCGCACGCCGCACGTATCGCGCATCTCTTCGGCGAACAGGCACGCTCCGCGCAAGTTTATTGGAGCAGCCTCTTTCGCATCCACCGTCGCCATGCGCCGAACTTTATCTCCGGTCGTGTCGCGCTCGCCGGAGATGCAGCGCATCTCAACAGCCCGGCCGGCGGACAAGGCATGAACGCCGGCATTCACGATACCGCAAATCTCGCGTGGCGGCTCGCCTGCGCCCTGCGCTCCTCGCACTGCGCCCAGGCACTGCTCGTCGGCTACGATATCGAGCGTCGCGAGATGCAGAACGACAGCATCGAACGCACGACCGACCTCGCAACCCGTCTCGCCGTGTATGCACCGCCGGCGTTGAAGCGACTCGCCTTCGCGTGGATGCGCAGAAGCCTTCGCGCGCGCGGTATGCGCAGAAAAGCCTGCCGTACGCTCGGAATGCTCGACGGCCGCTATACGCGCTCGCC
>JBMFXH010000247.1:0-3008 GCA_049964475.1 Vulcanimicrobiaceae bacterium | reverse complement strand
CGCGCTCTTCCTTATGTCGGCGCGCTTCGGCATCGCACTCGGCGTCTCGGCGGCAACGATCCTCGCCTATGCCTGGATCGACATGGCGATCTTCGTCACCCATCTCGTCTGGCTCGATTTCATCCACGTCGTCGCCGCGATGATTCTCGCCGTCACCTTCGTCGCTGCCTATCGAACCATCGTCGAAGGTTCGCAGCGTCGCGTCGTCACCAACCTGTTCGGCATGCACGTCAGCCCGGCGGTCGTCGCGGAGATTCTCGAGTCGGAGGATCCCTCCGGAGCGCTCTCGCTGAAAGGCAAACGCGTCAAATCGACGATCTTCTATAGTGATATTCGCGGATTCACGGCGATGTCGGAGACGATGAGCCCCGAGGATATCTATAACCAGCTCAACGAGTACTTTGAAGAGATGGTCAAGATCATCTTCAAATACGGTGGTTACGTCGACAAGTTCATCGGCGATTGCGTCATGGCGGTGTTCTCCGCACCGTATCAGACCCCCGACGATGCGAAAAACGCCGTTCTCGCCGCAATCGAGCAGCAGCAACGCATCGCCGAACTCGCTGCGAAATGGTCGGCGCAGGGTCGCAAAGTCTTCACCGTCGGCATGGGCATCAATACCGGCGAAGTCGTCATGGGCAACCTCGGCTCGAGCTCGCGCATGAACTACACTGTCATCGGCGATAACGTCAACACTGCGGCGCGCCTCTACAACGTTGCCAAGGGCGGCCAGATTATTATCAGCGAGACGACCTACAACGAGGTGCACGATCTCATCGAAGTAACCGAACTCGATCCGGTTACCGTCAAAGGGAAAGTCGAACCTCTGCGCATCTTCGACGTCGTCGTACCGACCCGCGAGGCGTCGGCCGAAGCAACGACGGCGTGATCGTCGATCTCGCGCTCTTCTTCGCCGCACTGGTTGCAAGTGCGCTGGGATCGATGGTTGGGCTCGGCGGCGGTTTCCTGATGCTGCCGATCCTCCGACTGGCCTTCGGTTTCGCCCCGGCTCAAGCTGCCGGGATGTCGCTGGCGATGGTGGTCGCCAACGGCGCGAGCAGTACGGTTGCGAACCTGCGCGCGCGGCGCATCAACGTACGCGTCGGGCTGCTGGTGGTCGCCGGGGCGATCCCCGGTGCGCTCCTGGGATCGCGTATCGTCGAACGCATCGCCAGCCCGATCTTCGACTGGCTCTTTGCAGCACTCGTCGTCGGTGTCGCGCTCGACTTCGGGCTGCGCCGCTCGCGACTCGCGCTCGCGGGTGCGGGGCGTGAAGGCGCTCCGCGAACGATGCATCCGGTCGCATCGCTACTCGCGGGTTTCCTCGCAGGTATGCTCGGGGGGCTCTTCGGCATCGGCGGCGGTATCGCCATCGTTCCCGCGCTCGCCTATTTCTCCGACGTCCCGATCCACAGCATCACCGCGACCTCGCAGTTCGCCATCGCACTGACGTCGCCGTTCGCGTTCGTCGCCCACGCCGCAGCCGGTGACGTCGATTATCTGCGCGCCGTTCCGCTCTTTCTCGGCGGACTTGCCGGTGGTACGCTCGGCCCGCGCATCGCCGGTCGGCTCCACGCGGCACAGCTGCTCGGCGTCGTCTCACTCGCGCTCTTGCTTGCCGCCGCTGCGATGTTGCTGCGAGACATGCATGTCATCTAAGCGGTAGGCTGTGAAGCGATGAACGAACCCTCTCCGACCCCCGCCGTTTCCACACACTGGGAACCCGGGCCGCTTGCTTCGTTGGCACGGATGGAGAGCTATCCGTGGCTCGTCGTCGGGACCGTCTGCATCGGCGCGTTCATGGGACAACTCGACGCAAGTATCGCGCAGTTGGTATTGCCGACGCTGCAGACGACGTTTCGATCATCGCTCGCCGACGTCAGTTGGGTCTCGCTTGCGTATCTGCTCGTACTCGCTTCGACACTGCCGATCTTCGGCCGCCTCGCCGATATCTACGGCCGAAAACTCCTCTATACGGGTGGATTCCTCGTCTTCATTCTCGGATCGGGGCTCTGCGGTTTCGCGCATTCGCTCGGCATTCTGATCGCCGCGCGCGTCTTACAAGCGATCGGCGCGGGGTTGCTGCAAGCGAACAGCGTCGCGATCATCACCGCTGCGGCAGGGCCGCAACGGCGCGGGCGCGCGATCGGTATTCAGGGCGCGGCGCAAGCAATCGGGCTCTCGCTCGGCCCCGCGCTCGGCGGTCTGCTCATTCAAGCGATCGGCTGGCGTTGGGTTTTCTGGATTAACGTTCCGGCCGGCATCCTCGGTACGATCCTCGGCTGGTTCATTCTTCCGCGCACCGAAGGGATGCATCTCCACGATCGCGGCTTCGACTGGCTCGGCGCCTGGCTGCTAACGCCGGCGCTCGCTCTGGTGTTAATCGCGCTGAGCGAAGCACCGAGTTGGGGGCTCGCCTCACCGCTCTTCATCGGTTGCGCTCTCGCCGGGATCGCGCTGATCGTCGTGTTCGTCCTCCATCAACGGCGCGCAAAACCGCCGCTGATCGATCTCACGCTCTTTCGTTCTCATGCATTTAGCGCGGGAAATCTCGCCGGGCTCATCTCGTACGGCCTGCTCTTCGGCGTGTTTTTATTAGTGCCGTTCGCGCTTGAAGGCGGCTACCACGACGCGCCGTTCGCCGCCGGACTTCGCTTGGCGACGATTCCGATCGCGCTGGGTATCATCGCACCCTTCGCCGGGGCGCTCTCCGATAAACTCGGCCCACGTTGGCTGACGGCGATCGGTATGGCGGTCGCGGCGCTCTCGCTCGTCGGGTTAGCATTCGCGCTCGACGGCGCACCGGGCTCGCTGCTTGCCGTCACCGCACTGCTCGCGATCTTCGGGCTCGGTCAAGGGCTCTTCACGTCGCCGAACAACAGCGCGATCATGGGCGCGGCGCCGCTGCATCGATTGGGAGCGGCAGGCGGCGTGCTCAACGTCACGCGAACGCTGGGGACGAGCCTCGGCGTCGCGGTCGCATCATCGTTGCTTTCGTGGGCGATCGC
>JBMFXH010000246.1:0-3012 GCA_049964475.1 Vulcanimicrobiaceae bacterium | reverse complement strand
AATCATCACCGTCGCCCTTTTCGTAGCGCGACTTCCGGTACATCACCGATTCGTCGATGGAATCGGCGGCAACGATCGGCGAGGCGGCATCGAAGTAGTGCAGCCGGGTCGGCGCGGCGCCCTCCGCACGGCTCGCCGCGAGAAGACGGTCGATCGCGCCGAGCAGCGCGTCGCCGGGTAGCGGCCCGCAGGCGAGGATCGTCGGGCGTGGGTCGTCGAGATCGAGCACCTCTTCGCGATGCAGGGCAATGCGGGGGTGATCGGCGATGCGCCCTTCGACGAGCTCTGCGAATCGCTCGCGATCGACGGCGAGCGCGCCGCCGGCGGGAACCGCCGATTCTCGCGCGCTCGTGACGATCAAGGAATCGAGCCGCGCGAGCTCTTCTTTCAGCAGCCCGACGGCATTTTCCAGAGCGGCACCGCGCATCGAATTGCTGCAGACCAATTCCGCGAGCCGATCGCCGGTGTGCGCCGGGCCGCGTCGATGCGGTCGCATCTCATAGAGATCGACCTCGACGCCTAAGCGCGCGGCTTGCCAGGCTGCCTCGCAGCCGGCGAGTCCGCCGCCGATAACGCGTAAACGCACGGCGAGGCTCAGGCCTGCACGAGTTCGCGCTCTTCGCCGGAGTTCGAACCGGGCAGCGGCAGCGACGAGACGTCGTGTTCGGCGTCAGCCGAGCACTGCAAGCGCGCAACGCCGCGTTTGCTCTTCACTACGACGTGCGCACCGCAGACCGGACACGGCTGCGGAATAACGCGATCCCAAGAGACGAAATCGCAGGCGGGGTAATTCGCGCATCCGAAAAATGTGCGTCCGCGCTTGCTGCGCCGTTCGAGAATATCGCCGCCATCCTTGGGGCAGAGCGCGCCGGTCTTTTTGAGGATCGGTTTGGTGGTCTTACATTCCGGGTAGCCGGAGCACGAGATGAAACGCCCGAAGCGTCCGGTCTTAATCACCATCGGTTTGCCGCAGTTCGGGCAGATCTCATCGGTCGGCTCGTCGCGAACCTCGAGACGCGGCAGCTTCTTCTCCGCCTCTTCGAGCCGGAGCGCAAACGGTGTATAGAAATGGCGCAGCACCGAAACCCAATCGGCATTGCCCTCGGCCACTTTATCGAGATCGCCCTCCATCTGCGCGGTGAAGCGTAGATCGACGATATCGGGGAAATGCTCGGCGAGCAAATCGTTGACTGCAATGCCGATCTCGGTCGGCTTAAAGCGGCGCTCCGCCTGCTCGACGTAGCCGCGCGCCTGGATCGTTTCGACGATGCTGCCGTAGGTCGACGGACGGCCGATGCCGTTCTCTTCCAGCGCCTTCACCAGTGTCGCTTCGGTAAAACGTGGCGGCGGTTCGGTGAAGTGTTGCTTGGGATCGAGCCCGGCAACGGCGAGCTCCTCGCCTTCGGTGAGCGGCGGCAGGCGCTTTTCGTCCTTCTCCTCGGCGACGTTCTCGTCGCGCCCTTCTTCGTAGACGCGCGTGAAGCCGGCGAAGGTCACCACGGTGCCGGTCGCGCGGAAGCCGTACGCACCCGCCGCGATCTCGGCGGTACTCTGATCGAAGCGTGCCGCAGTCATCTGCGATGCGACGAAGCGTTCCCAGATCAGCGCATAGAGCCGAAGCTCGTCGCGTTTGAGAACCCCGCTGAGGCTGTGAGGCGTCCGCGTTACATCGGTCGGGCGGATCGCTTCATGCGCATCTTGCGCACCTTCGCGAACCTTATGGATGCGCCCGCCGTGGAACTCCGGCCCATATTGCGTGTGAATGAAGGCGCGTGCCGCCTCGCGTGCGTCGTCGGAGATACGCGTCGAATCGGTACGCATGTAGGTGATGAGGCCGACGGTGCCTTCTTTGCCGAGATCGACACCCTCGTAGAGCGCCTGCGCGAGTTGCATCGTCCGGCGCACGCGCATGCGTAATTTCCGCGAAGCCTCCTGTTGCAGGGTCGAGGTCGTAAAGGGCGGGGCAGCATTCCGTTTAACCTCGCGGCGTTTCACCGCCCGGACGTGGAAGCGCTCGCCTTCCAAATCGGCGAGAATCGCTTGGGCCTGTGCCTCGTTGGTGACCTCGAGTTTTTCACCGTTCTTCGTCGCCAGGTCGGCGGCGAACGTCTGCGCGACCGGCGCGGTCGCGGCACTGCTGAGCCGGGCAGTAAGGCTCCAATACTCTTCGCGTTGGAAAGCCGAAATGGCGCGTTCGCGATCGACGATGATTTTCACCGCGACCGACTGCACGCGCCCCGCGGAGAGCCCCCCGCGGACCTTCGCCCAAAGCAACGGCGAGATCTTATAGCCGACAAGCCGATCGAGAATTCGGCGGGCCTGCTGCGCGTTGACCCGGTCCATATCGATGGCGTGCGGCGCATCGAGCGCCCGCAACGCCGCCTCTTTCGTGATCTCGTGGAGCTCGACGCGTTTCGGATTTTCCAGCTTGAGCAACTGTGCTAAATGCCAGGCGATCGCCTCGCCCTCGCGGTCGGGGTCGGTCGCGAGATAGACCTCGGAGGCCCCTTTTACCGCGGCTTTGAGCTCTTTAATAACATCGCCCTTGCCTTTGATCGTCAGGTATCGCGGGGCGAAATCGCCCTCGGTATCGACGCCGAGCGTACTTTTAGGAAGATCGCGCACGTGGCCGACCGAGGCTTTGACGATGTAGCGCGCCGGAAGAAACTTCTTTATGGTGCGCGCCTTCGTCGGCGATTCGACGATGATGACGGGCTTTTTCACGGGCCTAAGTATACCCCCGGGGTCAAGGAGTCCCCAAAACGTTGCGCGGGTTCGCGCGAAGTTCGCACGCCGCTCGTGCGCGCGTATTTGCATAAATCGGCGAAATCCTTTAAGATGCGTTCAAAGCGCAAGATAAATTGCGCTATCCACTCTGACAATCGTCCCCCGGGGACGAGGAGGATGCATGGAACACGATATGATGGCCAACGGCGAAACGATGGAGAAGAAACCTCGCCGCAAGGCACGCCGTAAAGCCGCCGGTAAGAAAGCCGCCGTCGCCAAGAAGAC
>JBMFXH010000245.1:0-3058 GCA_049964475.1 Vulcanimicrobiaceae bacterium | reverse complement strand
GTGCACTTCGCCAGCGGGTCGCCGAGGCTGCCCGGCGGATGTCGACGCTGCTCGTCGAGGATATTACGCTCGAGGCGCTCTTTGCCAGCCTCGCCGATCTTTTAGCGACCTTCGTTGAAGCAACGGAGGTCGTGGCGATCCTCCGCGAAGGGCGGAGCTGGCTTCGCCTTGCCTGGGCAGATGGAAAACTTCGGCGCAACGTCCTCGCGCGGCTCTCGCCCGCCGAACCGCTTACGACGGTCGTCCGCGATGGTATCGCCCGCGAGGCGCACGAGCCCGCGGCGATGGCGATGCCGCTGCGGATCGGCGATGAAGCCGTCGGCGGCTTCGCGGTACGCAGCGGCGCCCTGCGCTCCTACGACGAAGCGGATGCCGCCGTTATCGAAAGCCTCGGCCCGTACGTCGCCGTTGCGCTTCGTCAACGCATGCTCCGCGAGCAGATTGACCGCGAACGCTTTCGCGCCGAACACGATCCGCTGACCACCCTGCCGAACCGTGCCGCCTTTGCCGCGACGCTCACGCATGCCCTCGGTCGCGTGCGGCGCAGCGGCGACCGGCTCGCGGTGCTCTTCATCGATCTCGACGGTTTCAAGGCGATCAACGACCGCTTCGGGCACGAAGCCGGGGACAGCGTGCTTCGAAGTGCCTCGCGCCGTCTTTTTCGGCGGCTCCGGGCCGGCGACAGCGTTGCCCGTCTCGGCGGCGATGAGTTCGCGACGATCCTTCGCGGCATTGGGACCGAGGAAGATGCGCGGAGTATCGCCGAGGAGGTGCGCGCAGCGCTCGAACGACCGATGACCTGGCATGGCAACAGGCTTCGCGTCGGCGCCAGCATCGGCTGGGCGATCGCGCCGCGCGACGGAACCGAGATCGCCGAGCTTTTGCGGCGCTCCGATTACCGCATGTATCGCGATAAACGCGCGCGCCGAGAGCGCCGCGCGACCGGGCCGGGCTTACGTAAATAGAACCTGCGGGCCGCTCTCGAAGGCCGCAATCGCCGTCCGCCAGCTATCGGGGACGACGATGCTCCGCTGTGCCTCGAAATCGAACGCAACGACGGCCGTCGTTCCATGCGCCGCACGATGGGCGTGCGTCTCGCTCCAGACTTCGTAATAGAAATCCCACGATTTCGTTCCCATCCGCGAGACCTTGCACCCGACCGCAATCGTTTCTCGATAGGCGAGTTGCTTTTCGTACGTGAAGGAGATGTTCGCTTGAATCATTCCATGGTTGCCGTCGATCGCTTCGCCCATGACGCGCGCGAAGTATTCGGCGCGCATCATCTCCGCCCAGCGAATATAAGCGACGTTGTTCACGTGATGAAGCATATCGATATCGGCAAACGGAACCGTGAAACGTGAGATCAAGGGAAATCCTTCGAGCATACCCATCGCTTCGACATCGAGGCGGCATTTGCCCCGAGTATTTGCCGCAGAGGCGCTAGACAAACGCCATCGCGATAGGATACCATCCGAAATCGTCTAACGGTTCCCGGACGCCGGGTATCGTGGGCGCGTAGCTCAGTGGGAGAGCATCCGCTTCACACGCGGGGGGTCGTTGGTTCAATCCCAACCGTGCCCACCATCCCCTGGCGCTGTAGCTCAGTTGGTTAGAGCGCCGCCCTGTCACGGCGGAGGTCGTGGGTTCGAGCCCCATCAGCGTCGCCATCGTCCATGCGGGTACAACGCGTCGTCGCTGTACCCGCATCCATGCCAAGGTAGCTCAGTCGGTAGAGCACGCGCCTGAAAAGTGCGGTGTCGCCGGTTCGATTCCGGCCCTTGGCACCACGAACGTCGAAAGGGAGCCGGCATCGTTGCCGGCTCCCTTCTCGTTTGGGAGAACCCCGAACCAACCCCTAGAGGGCGTTGGCGAGAGCCCAACCCTTCGGTGCACCGATACCGGTGACCAGATCGTATCCGGTGCCTGCATTGTAGGCGCCGTTATTTCCCGTCGTCACGTCCGTGAAGTCGGTATATCCGGTCTTGGTAAAGATGCTGTAGAGCGTCGGGTTGACGAAGCCCAACGGGCCTCCGTGCAACTGGTTCGCTTCAGCCATGAGGGCAACGAACTCCGGTGACGACCACGAGGTGCCGTCAACCTGCATTGGGCTGCCGTTGGCATAGACCATCACGCCCACACCCGGGAGCGAGACATCGGGATCGTTCCGACCGGTGCTGACCATATTCGCGACGCCCTGCTGGTAGCTGGGGAGTGCGAAGATCGTCGAGACGCCGCCGCCGGAGAGGAAGCCGTTGCTCGAGTCACTGCCCGAGGTGATGCTGGCGAGTGCACCGGTGGAGGTGTCGGTGAAGTTCACCGCACCGACCGCCGTGAAGTACGGATCGGTCGCCGGCGAGCTCACGCCCGGCGGGTTATTTCCGGTTCCGCATTCATCGCTGCCCGAGTCACCGGAGGAAGCAACGAAGGTCATTCCCTTCGCAGCGGCCTGTTCGGCGATCGTATTGGTCGTGTTCGTAAACGCCGTATCGGAGGTCTCGCAACCGCCGAACGACGAGTTGACGACGGTGGCCTTGCCGTCGGAGACGGTCTGGTTGTATCCGGCCTCGATACTCTGCGAACTCAAGTCGGGGAAATTGTAGACGATGATGTTCGCACCCGGCGCAAGGCCGGAGATCGTTTCAACATCGAGCGCGGTCTCGGTGTAATCCGAGCTCGATGCATTACCGCCGCCGCTGACGGCTTCGTTGGTGATCGTGCCGGTCTGCGTGACGCCTGCCGCGCTGAGGTAGCCGGCGACATCGCTGGTGTTGATCGGCGTATCGATTTCGACGGCGACCGTGACGCCCGCGCCGTTACAGCCATGCTGCACCGGGTAGTCGAAGGCTTCGGCGACGCCGGTTGCAAGCCAACCGTTCGAGCCGCTGACCGGGCCGTTATCGGGGCTGCCGGTGCAGGTACCGCCGGAGACCGGGGTCGGTGTCGGCACCGGCGTCGGCGAGTTCGTCGGCACCGGGGTCGGCGAGTTCGTCGGCTTCGGCGTCGGCGATGCGGTCGGTTTCGGCGTCGGCGACGGTGACGGAGTCGGCGAGCTTCCGCC
>JBMFXH010000244.1:0-3072 GCA_049964475.1 Vulcanimicrobiaceae bacterium | reverse complement strand
GTTCGATGCACCCAAACCGCTGCCGGGGAAGGGATAGGCGGTGCTTGCATTCGGCGGATTACCGAACGAGAGGCTTCCGCCGCCAAGCGACGGCGTCCACATCGCGATGAGCGGTGCCTGTGCGCCCGCGGTCACGTTGCCGACATCGACGGAGTAGATGTTGTCGCTCGCATCGACGGCGATCGGGGGATCGGGAACGGGAATCGCACTTCCAGTAACGACCGTTGAAACGTAGGGGCTTCCGAATTGCGCCCAGTTCGAGGGCGTTCCCAGGCTTGGTGCGGATGAACTCGCCGTCGTTATCGGAATTTCGCGCGCGTAGAACGTGGTGGTTGTCGACGTTCCAACGACGCTTGCCGCCATCGCGAGCCAGAGGTTGGTTCCGCCTGGTTGCACCGCAATCGCGATCGGTGTCGTCGCGGTCCCTGCAGGCGGGAGCGAGATCGGCAATGTGACGTTCGCCACCGAAAACGGCGCCGTTCCAGAAGCCTGAAGATTGTAGCCGTCGAGCGTATCTGTCGTCGTATCGATACACCACAGCGTATCGAACCGATCGATCGTGCAACCGGAAAAGTTATCGGTGGAGGAGAGCAGACGCATCGAATTCGGCAGTGGCTGCGGAGGGTTCGCCGCATTTTGCATGGCAAAGCCTTCGACACACGAGGCTTGCCCGGAGGGCGTTCCCGAATACGGCGTGGCGAGCAGCAGCCAGAGATTTCCTGATGGATCGGCGGCGATGCCTTCGCTGATATTCATCGGGGCGGCGTGCGTTCCGACGAGATTGTTCGGGCATGCCTGAACCGCCGACGCGGCGAGTGCATCGGAGGAAAGCGGAATCGCCGGCATCGACAACGAGCCGCTATTCGGGGGAATTTCGTAACCGACGAGTGCGCTCGACCCGCCGAGAGATTTTGGGCCGCGCCCGGTCGAGGAGGGTGGCAGTCCGTTAAATGGTAACCAGAGTTCTTGCGCGGGTTGGATCGCTATCGAGGTGGAGAGCGGCGTACCGCTCGGCGTCGCAGCCGTCGCCGTCAGTGCATACGACGAGGTGAGTGCAGCGGCGTTCGTCAGCAACGGTGCGATGCTCACGTTCGTCGGCAGGCCGCTCGCGATCGTACCGGAGAGCACCGATGTACCGTTCTGCGCGATCTGCCACTGCACGGTCGGGGCGCCGTTCCCGATGATGATGTTCCCGTCGGCGTCGAGTGCATCGAACGTGACGCTCACCGGGCCGGAGCCGATCTCCGTATAGAGCGGAGGGGAGCCCGCGCTGCCATTGCCTGCGGGAACGAAATGCGTTTGCTGCGGACTCGGGACGATGTGCAACGATGCGGCAATACCGTCGAGCACCAACGCTATCGTCGGGCCGGGTGCACCGCCGGTAACCGTTATCGGTGCGGCGGCGCTCGAAAGCAGCTGGGCCGTCGGCGCGAAACTCGTGCTTCCGGTCGTCGGCGGCGCGTCCCACGCATTGACGACGATCTCGGCAACGTCGGTCGGCAACGAGAGTGCGAGCGTACAATCTTGCCCGGGCTGCGGCGACGTCACCGCGGTGCACGAGATGGTTTGCCCGTTCGGTCCGAGGTCGCCGACGATCGATATCGGCGTTGTCGTCAGATCGATGGCTACGTCGGGTGAGGTCAGCGTTGCCGGGTTCGTCGGCGCACTCTTCCCTTGGAGAACGAGCGCGATGCCGATGCCCTTGGTTGATATCGAGGTGTATTGTGGCGCGCGGCGGCTATTCGTCGAGCCTTTGGCGGGAAGAAGCAGCGAGAGCTTTTGTACGATCCGCCCCGACGCAGAAGTGGTCGGCGCCCCTCCGCCAGCATTCGGCAGTGCCGATGAGGCGCCGCCGCATCCCGAAAGCAACGCGAGTGCAAGGGCGCCCGCCGTGAACCTGCTCGAAAGAGCGATTGCCGAGTGTCGATGCGTCATCAAAAACTCCTAGTGCAGCTCGAGCGCGCCGTACATGCCGCCGGTCTCCGTGAACCAAATATTTCCGTCGCCGCCCGGCGCGAGTTCGATCGGAACGCCGACGAGCGGCGTCTGTGGGAAGGCAGCGATCGCCGGGGTTGCCGAGCCGACGAGCGTCGGCGCGAGGCGATAGATCTGTGAAACGCCGGGGACGATAAACCAAAGGTTTCCGTCGGGGCCGAGGATGATCTGCGATGCCACCGCGGATGTCGGCGCTGCAACGATCGCCTTCCCGCAGAGCCCGGTCGAGAACGGCGCGATCTCGACGAACACCTGCGCGTTCGACGGCGTGGCACCGGTTAGCGTGCGCGCCGAGAGCCAGAGATTTCCTTGCGCGTCGGTCGCGATCGCGCCGGCCTGGGCGATCGTTCCGGTGACCGCAATACCGCCCGAGGGGCATGCGGGGATTGTCGCTCCACCGGTTGTGCTGCCGCCGCCGAGTTCGAGTTTGTAGGGCCCAAGTATCTGGTTGCTTGTCGGCGCCAGCACCTGAAGCATCCAGCCATACGTCGTTGTGTAGGTCGGTGAATAGACGTCAATCGTGCCATAGGAGGCCACCGATGCGGTTGCAGGCGCGGCTGCGAGTCCCGTCGCCGGGCCGGCTGGGCCGCCGGTGGCTGGCGGGAAGATACTAAGAGTGAATGGCGGAAAGAACGCGTAGCTCGATGCTTCGAGCAACCCCGCACCGTCGCTCACGTTGGAGTCACTCGTTGCTATGACCGTGGTGCCGTTGACGCCGAGGATGGCGTTGTAGGGTGCGCCGCTCGCGGGCATGGTAAAAGAGGCAGGCGGGCCTTGCGCGAGCGTGCATGGGGGCACAGCGGTCACGCTGCATGGTAGGCCGATATCGGTGAGGGCGTCGGCGTTGTCATCGGCGACCCAAAGATTTCCGTCGCCGCCGAGCGCGATGTAGCCGGGGTGCGGATTGAGGAATCCGTTCGTCGCCGGAGCCGTGCTGGAGGCAGGGTTCGGCGTCGGTTGCGGATAGCTCGCGAGTGTCGGCGAGCAACCCGCGCTCGAGCAGCCGTTCGTGGTAATGGCGAGAAGCGAAACGCTGTCGTATGTAGTCGGCGCACTCGCCCCCGGCGTGGCCACGGC
>JBMFXH010000243.1:0-3072 GCA_049964475.1 Vulcanimicrobiaceae bacterium | reverse complement strand
GACGATCGTTCTCGTGCTCTTCGGCGAAGTGCTGCTGGCGCGTCTCTCGCCGGCACTCGCGCGTAAACAGCTCGTGTGGATATGCATCGCGTTCGGCATCGCGACGCTCGTGCAGCCCTATCTCGCGCGTTTTCGACGAATTGCAACTGTGAAATATATCTGGATCGTGCTCTCGTTGGCACTCGTCGCGGCGACGGCGATCTTCGGCGAACGGGTGAACGGCGCGAAATTGTGGATCCGGATCGGTACGTTGCATGTCGAGCCCGTCGAAATCATCAAACTGCTCTTGGTGTTTTTCCTGGCGGCCTATCTGGCCGAGATGGGCGATGCAATTGCGAAAGCGCGTTGGTGGTCGCTGCGTGCAAACGTCAAGTATTTGGGACCGTTGTTTTTAGGTTGGGGAGCATCGATCGGTTTGCTCGTCGTGCAACGCGATTTGGGTATGGGAGCGCTCCTCCTCTGCACGTTGTTAACCACGCTCTATGCCGCGACGCGGCGCAGCGACCTCGCGCTGGGGGCAGCGGCGGTCTTTGCGCTCGTCGCGTTTTGGGCGGCGGTGCATTTCCCCTACGTTCACGAACGGATCGCCGTGTGGCTGCATCCATTCGCGGATCCGTACGGCGCGGGTTACCAGGCGGCGCAGAGCTATTTTTCGATCGCCGCAGGTGGCCTCCTCGGCACCGGATTGGGGCTCGGACACCCCGGCTTTATCCCCGATGTCAGTACGGATTACATCGTGGCGGCGATCGCGGAGGAGTTCGGTTGGCTAGGCATCCTCGCAATGCTCGCACTCTATCTCGCGTTGGTTCGCCGCGCGGTAAGCGTAGCACGCGAACAGCCCGACGCATTTGCGAGTTTGCTCGCGGTCGGCCTCGCCGCGACGTTAGGGTTTCAAGTGGCGATCATCGTTGCGGGCGTCGCGGGGCTGGTTCCGCTGACCGGGATCACGCTGCCCTTTATCTCTTACGGCGGTAGTTCGTTAGTCGCCAACGTGTTGTTGATCTCGTTGCTGCAGGAGATCGCGTCGCGCCGTCCGGCAGCGGAGCGCGTATGAACGCGCGCTCGATTTTTTGGGCGCTACTTGCGGCTTTCGCGCTCTGGGCATTTGTGTACGGGGCCCTGCACCCGCCCAAGCCGCCCCCCGTGCCGAAGCCGACGCCGCTCCCGCGCCTCGCCCCGAGCGGCCCCGCGCGACGCGACCTTTTCAGCCGCGATCCCGTGATCGCCGGCCGATCGCCGCGCCATGGATTCATTCCCGGTCCGGCACGTCTCGTCGCGATGGTCGGGGTTTTCGGATCGTCGTTGCGCGAAGAGCGCGCGATGCTCGCAGCGCCGTTCCCAATTGGGGTAATCATCGATCCGCGTGCGCGCGATGCGCGCAGCGTCGCGAAGATCGCGCACCAGCATGGCGACGAGCTCTTCGTTCAGGCGGATCGCGCCCCGAGTGCAACCGATCTCCGAAAATGGCAGCGTGCATTTGGCGGGGTGCTCGGCATCGCGACCCGCCACCCCGATCGCATGATCGCGACGCTTGCGGGAAGCACGTTGGTGCTCTTCGACGAACGCGGTGCGAGTAATCCGATCGAGTTTACGCGTTCGGAGATCCGGCTGATTCGTCGCGACGTCCGTATCGACGACCGCGATTCCGTGCCGTACATCACCTATATGCTCGAACAAGCAACCGCTCTCGCGCGTCGGCGCGGTATCGTCGTGCTGCTGATGCGTCCGCGCCCCAACGATGTAACCGCGATCGAAGGGCTCTTGCAACGACGTCACGACGTACAGATCGTTCAGCCGGCGACCGCCGAACGTGTCTAAGTTCGCACGCGGTGTTGCCGCGGCGCTCGCGCTCGCCACGCTCGTTATCGGCTGCGCGCATCGCTCGCGACCCGGGGCGGTGCAAACCACGGCGGCGTCCGTTTCGTCGTATGACGGCGGGGCGATCTATCGACAGCAGTGCGCGACCTGTCACGGCGTCCGCGGCGAAGGGGTGGCCGGCGTTGCGCCGGGGCTGCGGCTCGGAGCCGCGCTCGATGCGCCGTCGGCACTCGTTGCCGTCGCTCGCGGAGTTCGGCACGGCGATGCGGTGATGCCGGGCTGGTGCGGGTTGCTGAGCGATCGCGAGATCGCCGACGTGATGGCGTATATCGGCGTAACCTGGGCTGGGCGCGCGCGAGCGAGCTCGCCGAGCGACGTCGCTACGATCTGTCGCTCCCGCGCGAATCGAGCAGCGCGCTAACCGCCGTTCGCACCGCGTCGAACGCCGTTCGCCGTTCCGCTGCGGCGTCCGGGCCGGGATCGAAGAGATTCATCGTGGCGTTCGCTTCGAAGAGCACGACGTTGCCGCGCGCGTCGAGAGCGAAATCGATGCCGCCGTAATCGAGCCCGAGCGCCACGCGCACGCGGTCGAGGGTTGCACATGCCCGTGCGCCGATCGTCGCGCTCATCTCGGCGAGGAACGCGCGCTCCGCACCTTCGTCGCTGTGGTGCGAGGAGAAGTAATGCACCTTCCATTGCTGCGAACGCGCGAGGTGGATCGGGTAGAGGCGCTCGCCGACGATGAGGACGCGGTATTTTTCAAAGGATCCATCGGCGCGGCGCGTATCGATATATTCGATGGCAAGGAGACGTTCGCCGGGAAGCGTGGCGAGCGCGTTAGGTAAAGCTTCGGCGTTTTCGATGAGTTCGAAATGCTCGCCGGTGTGGTAGCCGGGCGAACGGAGCAAAATGGGGAACGCGAACGGCGCCGCTGCGATCTCGGCGCGCGTCATCTCCATCGTTCTCGGGACGCGGAGGCCGGGGATCGTTGCGAAGCGCTCGGCGTTTCGTGCACGCGTGCTTTCGAGAACCGCCGCCGGCGCGTTGATCGTGCGCTCCTTGCGCGCTTCGACGAAGCCGCGCGCACGCGCGAGCGCTTCACCGCAGCGCTCGGCGTCGCCGATCGCATTGAAGATCAGCGGGTATGCATCGATCTGCATCGAGGTTTCGTAGAACTCCGCGACGAGGATGTCGCAGGCAAAGCGTTGGGGATCGATGATGCGTTCGGTATCGACGTTTCCGCCGAGTGCGGAG
>JBMFXH010000242.1:0-3094 GCA_049964475.1 Vulcanimicrobiaceae bacterium | reverse complement strand
CGTGAGGTGCGGATTCCGGTGTGGGCGACCTTCGTACCGGTCGTCGGCGGAGGGAAGATTCTCGGCGTCTTCGGAATCGCGAAAGATCTGCGCCCGCTCCGTATGTTACAGCGCGAGGTCCTCTTCGAAACCGAACGCTTTCGCTCGCTCTTCGATATCAATCACGAACCGATGCTCCAAGTCGGTGCCGACCGGCGCATTCTACGCGCGAACGCTGCGTTCGAACGGATCTCCGGGTTCGGCAGCAGCGAGCTTATCGGGGCGACCTCGGGACTGTTCTCGCCGGACGACACCGAGGAAATTCGCGAGAGCGCCTATCGCCGCGTGATGGCGGGCGAAGCCTTCGAAGCAGAGTCGCAACTCCGCTGTAAAAATGGGCGCACGCTGCCGGTGATGGCTGCATTGATTCCGATGGCGAGAGGAACCGAGATCGAGGGGTACTATCTCGTCATGCGGGATCTCAGCGCCCAGCGGACGTTCGAGCATCGAGAAGAGATGACGCGCGAGAAATTACGCGAGCTCTATCGCCTGGCGACCGTTCCGCAAGAAGAGCTCGAGCCGCTGCTCGCGCGCGTGCTCGATTTTGGGCGCCGCATGCTCGGCATGGAGATCGGCTACGTGCTCGGCATCGACGGCGACGATTTCGTCATTCGCGCGAAGGGCGGCTCGGGACGTTTCGAGCTTGGCGAGCGCCTGCCGATCGCACGATCGATTTCGCGGCACGTGTTGGAGAGCGAGGCGCCGTTGGTGATCAACGATATTCGCGACAGCACGATGCGCGCCGATGTCGCGGCCGACGGCGAACCCTGGCGTTGTTTTTTGGGCGCGCCGATTTCGGTGGAAGGAGTTCGCTTCGGTTGCTTGGCCTTTTCATCGAAATTTCTTCGCGAGACACCCTTCGACGCGAACGATCTCGACTTCGTGAAGTTGATGGCCGCCTTACTGGGGAGCGCCTTCGAACGCGACCGCCGGGCCCGAACGCTCGGCGACCTCGCCTTGCGCGACCCGCTTACCGGGCTTGCCAATCGCACGATGCTCGCACAGCGGCTGGAACGGGAAATTGCGCACGCGAAGCGCAATGGTGGGGAGTTGGGTATTCTCTTTCTCGATCTCGATGGCTTCAAGGACGTAAACGATCGTTTCGGCCATGCCGTGGGCGATCGACTCCTCGCCGAGGTCGGGCGCCGTCTGCTTAGCGTGGTGCGCGGCGACGAACTCGTCGCTCGCGTCGGCGGCGATGAATTTGTCGTCGTTTTGAACGATCTGCGCAGCGACAGTCTGGAGCGCTGTACCGAGCGCATCGAAAACGCCCTCACGCAACCCTACGAGGAGAGCGACCTCGCCGTCGGGGTCTCGGTCGGCTCCGCGGTGCTCGGGCGCGACGGGGAGGATCCGGGCTCGCTTCTCGGTGCCGCCGATGCAAAGATGTATCTCGCGAAGCAAGCGCGTCGCAGCGCGGGGGTCCGCTAGCGATGGTAGCAACCACGATCTTCGCCGTGCTCGCCGTTCTCTTCGTCGTCGTCGCCGCCGCGCTCGAACTCGCTCGGCGAAAACTCCTGGCGGCCGCAGAGATCGACCGGGACAAATACCGGCGCCTGCGCGCGCGCTTCGCCGCACTCTACGACGACAGCCCGGATGCAATAGCAAGCTACGATCTGCAGGGCCGGTTGCTGCATGGAAACGCCGCAGCGATCGCGTTGTTGGGATATGCGACCGGGGAGATGCTCGGACGCCACTTCGCAACCCATATCGCTCCCGAGACGCTCGACGAAACGGTCACCGCATTCGATCGCGCCGTCGCCGGTTCGACGGAGTATTTCGTCACGCGTTTTATCGATGCGCAGGGTGGCCGTCTCGACGTCTTGGCAACCATATCGCCGATCCACGAAAACGGAGCGCCGATCGGCGTGCTTGCGACGGCGCGCGATCTTCGACACGTCGTGCCGCTCGAAACGAGCAGCGCGCAGATCGAGCAGCGCTTCGATTCGCTCTTTGACGGCCACGCGACGCCGCTCCTCGAACTCGACGCGCAGGGGCGCTATCGACGGGTGAACGCCGCCTTCGATCGCTTCAGCGGTGCCTCGCGGGCGATCGGTTTTCGCCTCTTCGAAGAAGACGTGGCCCCCGGCGATATCACGGCGCTGCGCACGGCGTTCGCGCGCGTCATGCTGGGCGAACATCCGCAGGTCGAACTCAACGTCATTCGCAGCAACGGCGATAGCGCTTCGATGCGGTGTTCGTTTTCGCCGATTCTCGTCGATCGCACGATCGAAGGTGCGTACGTCTCGCTCGAAGATGTCTCCGAGATGCGCGATCTCGCACATCGCGAGCGGATGCGAAGCGAACGCATGCGCGAATTGCTCGCGCTCGCCGCAGCCTCGGGGCTGGAATTCGACGCGCAGATCGAGCGCGTGATGCGGTTCGGAATCGAATCGCTCGGGGCGGACGCTTGCTTCGTCACGCGGGTGAAGGGCGACGCGGTCGTCGTCGAGCGCTGCGTGGGAGCGACCGAGATCCCCGTCGGCATGGAGATCGCTTTCGGCCGGACCTTTAGCCGCGAAGCATTCGGCACCGACGTCGTGCTCGCGATCGACGATACGCAAGGCGGCAATTGGCGGCTCGACCCCGCAACCGATTGGCAAGGCTGGCGCAGCGTCCTGCTGGCAACGATTTGGGTTGAGGGCGTTCCCTATGGGACGGTGTCGTTTGAGTCGCGGCGCGCCCGCGTCGGAGCGATGCGCTTCGACGACGCCGATCGCGATTTTATGCGCTTGCTCGCCGCCTTGTTGGGTTCGGCGATGGAGCGCGACTTGCAAGTGAAACGGATGGGAGAACTCGCCTTTTACGATCCGCTCACCTCGTTGCCGAATCGAAGTAATTTTGCCGAATCGCTCCGACGCGAAGTCACGCGCGCGACGCGCTCGAACGCGCAGGTCGCATTGTTTTATATCGATCTCGACGGATTCAAAGAAGTCAACGACGCCTACGGGCACGGCGTCGGCGACGCACGCGTCGCGCCTGGCGTTGTGGATGACCGACAATCGGGACCTGACACGATTGTGTTACGACCCCGTGCTGCTCGATCTGGCCGGAC
>JBMFXH010000241.1:0-3096 GCA_049964475.1 Vulcanimicrobiaceae bacterium | reverse complement strand
GGCGTTGGGCGGCGTTGGTCGAGCCCGAACGCTTTGCCGTTGCCTCGCTCGCCCTCGAACGCGTCGATGTCTTGTGCGAGCCCGCAGAACCGGTACCGGAGATCTTCGATCTACTCGATTCCACCGTTGAGGCGATCGCAAAAAGCGAACGACCGCATCGATTCATCGCGCGTTTCTCGCTCCGACTGCTCGATCTCCTCGGCTCGATGCCGCCCGCCGATCGCTGTTGCTTGTGCGGTGACGCGCTGGAAGATCGCAGCTGGCTCGATGCAAGCGAGGGTGGGATGCTCGACGCGAAATGCCGCCGCCCGCACCGCGAGGAGGTCGCGCTCGATCCCGAAGATCGGATGAATTTCGCTGCGTTGGGGCGCGAACGCGGCGCCGGAGCGGCGGTTGAGGCGCGCCCGCAGGCTGCAGCGGCGATCGAAGCATTGATCGCCCACTATTGCGCGCGCCCGCTGCGCGTCAGCGCGCTCCCCGGATATGCATTCGGCTCGGTATGAGCGCGCTCGCACTCGACGTCGGCAGCAAGCGCATCGGCGTCGCTCTCGGGGATCCATCCGAGACCTTCGCTTTCCCGTTGCCGACGATCGAACGGACGAATCTGCGCGCCGATATCGAGCGCATTCGGGCGCTCGTCGACGAGCACGGCGT
The DNA here is from genome assembly GCA_049964475.1 of Vulcanimicrobiaceae bacterium. Taxonomy (GTDB): domain Bacteria; phylum Vulcanimicrobiota; class Vulcanimicrobiia; order Vulcanimicrobiales; family Vulcanimicrobiaceae; genus JABEUX01. Next base: position 2,442 of record JBMFXH010000241.1, on the reverse strand, counting down.
CCGCGATCTCGTCGTCGGCGACCCGATCGCGCTCGATGGAAGCCGCAAACTCGCCGCCGAGAAAATCGACGCTTTCGTCGCGCAACTGCAGCGCGCGATCTCCGTGCCGATTCACCGTATTGACGAACGGATGACCAGCGCGCAGGCGAACAAGGCGCTGATCGCCGCCGATCTCTCGCGCGAACGGCGTAAACGTAGCGTCGATGCGTACGCGGCAGTACTGATTCTGGAGAGCTACCAAGCACGTCGCCGTCGCGAGCGGGAGCGCGCGACGTAGATGCGCGTACGCTCCCTTGTATTTTCGCTCGCGGCGATCGCTCTGTCGTGTCTCGTCGCCTATGGAGCCTACGGGTTACTGGGCGATCGAAGCGTGCCGGTGCGAGACACGACCGTCCTCGTCGCTCCGGGGAGTAATTTCGACAGCATCGTCGCAACGTTGGTTCGCGTGAATGTCACGCGCCATCCGTGGCTGTTGCGAGCGCTCGCACGCGTCCGCGGTGCGAGTGCGGAGATTCGCGCCGGGCGTTATCGCTTCCAGGCGCACACCGACACCGTCGCGCTCCTCGATCGATTGCTCGCCGGCGGGCGTAATTCGATTCGCGTGACGATTCCCGAGGGCTTTACCGATCGCCAGATCGCCCGACGGCTCGCTCGAAGTGGGGTCGGCGACGAGGCGACGCTGGAACACGCCTTCAGAGACGATAGCGCCGTCATTGACGGGGTGCACATCACGGGACTCGAGGGATTTCTTTTCCCCGACACCTACTTGATCCCGATCGGCGCGAAGCCCAGGGAGATCGAATCGCAGATGCTCGCACGCTTCCGCCAAGAGCTCCCCGGCGACGCGATGGAACGTGCGAAGCAACTGCATGTATCGCTCGTCGGTGCGATAACGATCGCCTCGATGATCGAGCGCGAAGCGAAGATCGATCGAGACCGTCCGTTGATCGCAAGCGTCATTTACAATCGCTTGCGGTTGCGTATGCCGCTGCAGATCGATGCAACGGTCGAATACGCCTTGCCGCACCATCGCAGCGTGCTCTCGTATGCCGATCTCCGCGTGCGCTCGCCCTATAATACCTACTTGCACGCGGGGCTGCCGCCGGGCCCGATCGCCAATCCGGGGCGCGCCTCGATCGAGGCCGCTTTCCACCCGGCCAAGACTGATTTTCTTTATTATGTCGCGAAAGGGGACGGGAGTCACGTTTTCGCTGCAACGCTCGCCGAGCAAACGGCGAATATCGCCCGCTACGAACGATAGGAGAGGTTATGTCCGACCATAACACCCCCGCCCCCAGCAAACCCTTAGAGCTGAAGGAACTCCTCACCATCGAGACCGACGACGGTCGCTCGCTGGAATTCGAAGTCGTCGGCACGCTCGCCGATGAGGAGAGCGGCGAGACCTACGCCGTGCTCGTTCACGGCAGCGATGAGGGCGAGGGTGAGGAAGAGGCCGAGTTCATCGTGACCGATAGCGTCGGCAACCTTCTCGAAGACGACGAACTCGCGCAGGAGATCCTCGACGAGTTTTTGCTGTTCGCCGAGGAATCCGACGAAGGTGCTGCCGAGTAATCGACACTACGCGGTGGTGCTCACCGCGTTCCGGCTCTATGCCGGGTTCTTTTGGCTCGCCTACGGGATCGAGAAGTTTCTCCATCCCGCCACGTTCTTGCCCCCGACCGGGTTGATGGCCACCTACCTGGCGCAGGCTGTGGCACATACCTCCGGAGCCTACCATGGCTTTCTCGTGGGGGTGGTCCTTCCGCACGAGCGGTTCTTCGCGGAGCTCGTCCGCTCGGGCGAGGTACTGGTGGGATGTGCGCTCGTGCTGGGGATATTTACGCGCTTTGCCGGAGGGGTCGGAATCCTGCTCGGCCTGAACTACCTCGCGTCGAAGGGCGGGCTCGGTTCGGTTGCCGCCTGGACCGGAATCGATGGGTTTTCCATCGTCCTCAGCGCCCTCTGCTTGCTGCTTCCGCTCGGTCGCCCGCTCGGCGTCGATGCGATTCTCTACGCGCTCCGACCGCGCGCAGCCGCCGCGCCGACGGTAGCGGCTGCATCGGCGGCGCCGATCGAGGCGGAGTTCGTCGAGGAGCCGCCGCTCGAAGAGGCGAGCGCGCCCCGCGAGTAAGCGTCGGTGGTTAGGTGAGGCTACTAAAGGATGTAGGCGTACGAGCCGATAAGTAACGGGAAGGACCCCAGGATGGGGTCCGTGAGGAACCGCGGGCGACCGATTGTCGCTCGGTCTATGGAGGGAACGTGGCTTCGGGATTGAGTATTGCCAACAATCTGTTGGCGAACAGCGTACAGTTTAACCTCAATCGCAATCAGGATGCGCTCAAGAATATTGTGACGCAGCTCTCTTCGGGTTTGCGCATCAACTCGGCGGCCGACGATCCCTCCGGCCTTGCGATCGCGACGAATCTGCAGACGCAGGTCGAC
>JBMFXH010000240.1:0-3114 GCA_049964475.1 Vulcanimicrobiaceae bacterium | reverse complement strand
AGCGCCGGCGTCATCGTTTATCGCGAAGCGGCGCGATGCAGGCGGCAACGACTGCATCGATACCCGCATTCCCGCGCACGAGCTCGCGATAACGTCCGTCGACGCGTTGCGCGCGCAGATCTTCGTCGATCGACGCCAGTAACGCGACGACCTGCGCTTGCGTCTGCGCTTGCGCCGCGCGCGCACGGGGATCGATGGGAGCCCCGAGCGCCGCGATCGCGATGGGGCGTTGCTCGCCGAGAAAAACAAAGCGCATCGCGACCGGCAGCACTGGAACCTCGGCGGCACGCGCGGCGTGGAGAAACCCCGAGGTAAACGCCGGCTCGCAGTGCGATGGACGAAGTTCGCCATCCGGGAAGATCCAGAGCCCCGCCCCATCGCGCGCGCAAGCAGCACCGTATTGAATCGCCGGGTATGCCGCACGCACGCTTCGCGCATCGACCGAGAAGGCGCCGCCGAATCGGAAGAACGGGAAGCGACGCAACTGTTCGTCATCCATCATCAGGTTGAATGGGCGTTCGGGTGCGAAGGCTCGATGGATCGTCAGCGCAAGAAAACCGTCCCACCACGAGTGGTGATTCGCCGCAGCGACGTAGCCCGCGTTTGGAAAGGCTCCATCGTTGCGCACGAGAACGCGCGCGAAACTTCGCCGCATCAACCACTGCAGATAGCGGCCGAAAAATATCTCGAAGCCTGCGATGCGATGCGCCCGCTGCCAACTCATCGCTGCAAGAGATGCTCCGCCGCGAGGCGCCCCGAGATGACGACCATCGGAACCCCGGAGCCCGGGCGCGTACCACTCCCGGCAAACGCGAGCCCCGGGAAACGCCGGTCCACGATCGGCGGCCGAAACGCTCCCATCTGGTCGAGCCCATGGTCGGGGCCGAACGCCGCGCCGTGCATCAGCCCGAGTTCGCTCGCCCACTCCGCGGGACCGCGCACGCGCTCGACGTCGACGAACTCGCGCAGTTCGCCAACTTCGCGTTCCAGACGTGCGAAGATCCGTTTTCGAAACGCATCGAGTTTCGGTTCGGGCAACGCGGCAAGATTCGGCACCGGCGCAAGCACCAGGAGGGCGCTTCCGTCGGCGGGAGCGGCACTGGCGTCGCGCGCGACCGGATTGTAGACATAGAGGAGCGGATCGTCGGGCAGCGTGCCGCGGTCGAGCTGCGCGTAAGCGCGCCACGGATCGTCGGGAAGTAAAACCGTATGATAGGGAAGATCGACATTCCGCCGCACGCCGAGATAGAGACAGAACGCGCTGTGACCGTACCGCATCGCGCGAAAGCGCGGCGGGTGCTTCCCCAAGAGGGCAAGCGAGGGCTCGCGATCCGCAGCGACGACGATGGCATCGGCTTCGTAGGTTTGCTCCGCAGTCGAAGCTCGCCATACTCCGCCGTGCGTGCGTTCGATCCGCTCGACGCGTTTTCCATACGAGAAGGTCACCCCTAAAGAACGCCCCGCTTCGACGAATGCATCGACGATGCTCGCCATACCCCCCGGGGCAAACCACACGCCCTCGATCGCTTCAACGACGGGAAGCAATGCATACATCGCCGGCGCGCGCAACGGTGAGGTACCGAGATAGAGCGATTGGAAGGTGAGCGCCTCGACGAGTCGGGTTGCGTGAAAAAATCGTTCGGTGAAGCGCCGCAACGGGCCGGCGATCCACGGGCGCATGCGGCCGGGGCGCGCGAGCATCGCTGCAAACGAGAGCAACGAGCGATCGCGTTCGAGGACCTGCGCGCGTGCGTCGCGATAGGCGCCGTGGACGCGCGCAAAATAATCGAGCGCGCGAGGGGTAACTCCGGGCTCCAAGCGCTCGAACTCCGCCAAGGACAATGCGATATCGGAATGCATCGCAAAACGCTCTCCATCGGGCCAGCGCACCTCGTACCCCGGCTCCAAGCGCATCAATTCCAGCGCCGCGAATCGCTCGCTTCCCAACGCTTGCTCCAGCACGTCGGTCATCACGACGAGCGTCGGCCCGAGATCGAAGTGATACTCGCCGCTGCTCCATGCCTGCGCGCGGCCGCCCGGCCGGTCGGCGGCTTCAAGAACCTCGACCTCAACGCCGGCGCGTGCGAGGTGCAGCGCAGCGCTCAAGCCGGCAAAGCCCGCCCCGACGACCAAGGCGGACTTCATGCCGAACGTTCCGAACCGCGGGCCATGCCGATTCTCGAAAGCCTCCACGTCGCCGCCGGCGTTCTCTGGCTTGGGAACTTCGTCGTCACCGGTATCTGGGCCACGCGCGCATTCCGTTCCGGTGACGAGCGACTCCGGCGATTCGCCATCCGCGAGATTCTCTTCACCGATGTACTCTTTACCCTCATTTTCGGAACGGCGGTCATTACCAGCGGGCTCGCCTTAGCCGCACGCCTCCATATCGACCCGTGGCAGACCGCGTGGACGCGCGACGCGCTCGCGATCGCGATCGGCAGCGGAGTCCTCTGGCTCGCCGTGCTCGTCCCGCTCGAAGTGCGGATGGATCGCCGCGCCCGAGCGGGCGACGATGCCGCCCTCGCACGTCCGTTTCTCGCGTGGAGCATCGTCGGTTGGGCGGTCACGCTCGCGCTCTTCTCCATCATCTATCTCATGCTCGCGAAACCGGTATAGGCGCGCATCCAACAACGGATCGCGCGGCCGATCTTCGCCGGGGTCCCGACAACCGCCCGACCTGCCTGCGGATCGAACCCGCGCCGCTCCACCACGTCGACGATTCCGCCGTAGATGTCGGCGGTCGCAAGTAAGGCCCAGCGCGAACCGTCATTCGGTACGCGCGCGGCGAGCACGAACGCTTCGCGATATCGACTTCGCGCTTCTCCTGCGATCGCGAGCATGACCTCGCGACTCCCGCGCCGTTCGACCTCTCGTTGCGGAAGATAGTAGCGCCCATTTCGTTCGTCCTCGGCGACATCGCGCAGGATATTCGTATACTGCATCGCTATCCCCAGGCGTTCGCCGCGAGCGAGCGAGTCGTCGTCGCTCGCACCGAGAATCGCCATCGAACAACGGCCGACCGTCCCCGCAACGGCACGCGAATAGTTCTCCAACTCGGCGAAAGTCGCGATCGGTCGCGGCTCCAGATCGCTTTCGCAGCCGTCGATCAACGCG
>JBMFXH010000239.1:0-3126 GCA_049964475.1 Vulcanimicrobiaceae bacterium | reverse complement strand
GCGGCATACTCTTTGAGGTACGCTCCAACGATGCCGGGTAAGAATGCAATCGGCAGGAAAACGACGACGTCGACCATCGTGATCGCGACTGCCGCGCCGCCGATCTCCGTCCGTCCGTCAACGGCAGCGGCGTGGGAATCCTTGCCCATCTCGCGATGACGGGTAATATTTTCCAAGACGACGATGGAATCGTCGACGAGGATGCCGATGATCAGCGCCAACCCCATCATCGACATGCTATCGATGTGGAAGCCGAATGCTTTCATCAGCACGAAGGTCGAGAGGATCGACGTCGGAATCGAGATCATCACGACGGCCGCGTTGCGCCAGGCGTGGAGAAAGAGCATCATCACGATCGCCGTCAACACCACGCCTTCAAAGAGCGACTGCCAGACGCCGATCAACGACTTCTGCGTAAAATCGGCGGGCGCGTCGATTTCGTGAAAAGTGACCTGAGGAAATTGTTTTTCGATTTCTTTGATGTGTTCGCGCGCGACCTGCGTCGTCGTTATTTCGTCGGCGCCGATCGCGCGCCCTAAGCTCACGTAGAGGCGCGGTTGGCCGTTATAATGCGAAATCATCCGCATTTCGATATGTCCGTCATCGACCGTGGCGACATCGCCGACGCGGAGATTTTTCCCGCTCGCACCGGGGATAACCACCGGGATACCGGCGATATCACTTGCGTTATCGATTCCCGAACGGATCGAAACGGTCGCCTCGCGCGTAGGTTGCTCCAAGAGACCGCCTGGGAGATTCGCATTATTCCCGGCGACGGCGTTAAAAACGTCGCCGAGCGTCGCGCCGAGGCCGTCGAGCGCTGCCGGGTTCGGGCGCACGTTGAATTGCCGCGTCGCAAGGCCGTACACGTCGACGGTCTGAACGTTGGGAATCTCTTGCAACATCGGCTCGATCTGATTCGTCGTTAAATCGGCGAGTTGCATCGGCGAGAGCGTCGACGAGCTCAACGCCAGGTCGAGCAGCGGTTGCGAAGCTCCGTTCCGCTCGACCGATGGAGGATCCATATCTGCGGGCATATAGATACGCGCGGTATCGACGCGCCGTTGAACGTCGATCGCCGCGATATCGAGGTTCGTGCCGAGCTTGAAGCGCACTAAAACGACGGCACTGCCTTCTTGCGTCGTCGCCGTCACCTGATCCATGTTTTGCGTACCGACGAGCTGGTCTTCGATCGGTTTGACGACGAGTTTTTCCATCGTCTGCGGCGATGCGCCGGGATATCCCGCGGCGACGATCACCAACGGGTAATCGGTCCCCGGCGGATTGGCGCTACGCCCGATCTGCAAGAAGGCCACGAAGCCCGCGATCGCCAGCGCGATGAAGATCGCAGCGGTGACCATGGGCCGGGATATCGCAAATCGGGTCAACCACATACGCCTTCACTCCTCAACTGTCGCGAGCGCGCCGAAGCGCCTCGCTGCGTACTACGCCCGAATCACCGGCGGAGTTTCAATTTTGCGGGAGTGCCGGCCCCGCGCCCGAGAGCAGGGCGCGTCGCTCGACGAGCGCCTTTCGCAGGACGGCGAAATCGGCCTCGAACGCCTCGAATCCTTCGTCGCTTTCGACGGCCTCGGGCGACAACGTGCTCGCTCGTTCGTAGAGCGCGGTCGCCGCGGTGGCGAGCCCGACATCGAAAGCGACCAAACGGTGGAGCGTCGGCAATTCATCGCGGAGGCGCGACCAGATCGGGTCGGCGCCGGGCACCTCGAGGGTGACGATCTCCGAGCCCGCAGCATCGAGCCGCGCGGTGAGATCGCGGAGCGTTTTCGAACGCCGCAGCGCATCGGGGGGCGGGAACGGCTGCTCCCGCGTCGCTGCGGGAATGAAACGCTCGCGATGGCGTGCTTCGAGCTTGCGCACGCACGCTGCGGCATCGGCCAGTAAATTCGAGACGCGCTCGCGGACGAGCTGATCGTTCGCCCGCGCTTGGTTACGCGCGTCGTAAAAATTGAAGCCGAAGCCGCTCAGCGCGACCTGCGCGAGTGCGACCGACGGATCGTGCGAGGGCTGCGACGGATCGAGCAGCGCCCGCACGACATTCTCCGACGGTATCGCCGGGTTCATTTTCCGTTCGCCGTTCCCGTATCGGCGTTACCGACCGGAAGCACCGGCGTTGCGCCGATGGTGAACGGTTGTCCGATCGCCATGTTCGGCGCGCTCGAAACGCCGCGTTCGGCCATGAGAATCGCCGCGTAATAGCGCACCGCCTCCATCTCCGAGAGCCCGAATGCTTTGAGCGAAATAAGCGCTCGCATCCGCTCGTCGTTCGGACGCACGAGCACCTTCACGGTATCGAGTGCGATGCCGTAACCGTCGAGAAATTCGCTCAGATGCGTGCGCACCAGGTCGGTAAGATCGTGAATTTTCTCGTTGACTCTTTCCAGCGGCGTCACCTGAATAAGCTGGTTGATCGCCTGCTCGACGACGGGGCCGGCATAATCGTTGATCTGATCGGTCAGCAGCGCATGGCCGCGATACGGCATATGTTGGACGAGTTTTAACGCCCCGTCTTTGGTCGGAACGTGAATGTAATAGTCAACGTCGTAGCTCATCTCCGCCATCTCCGCCGAGAGCGCGATTCCCGAGGAGCGCACGACGAGCTTGGCACGATTGATGTAGATCGCTTCGTATTGCCACGGGCTCTGTCCACCGAAAAAGCCTTGCACGAAAGAACCGACGAGCGGCTTATCGCCGGTCGTAATCGGATATTGCCCGGTCTCGTAGACGTTGAGAATCGCACCGCGCGACTTCAACACGCAAAAGTGATTGCTCTCAACGGTGAGGAGCGAACCGCTGACGATGCTTGAGGAGGGGTAATGATAGATGAGGACCTCGGGGCCCATCACCTCTTGACCGTTGTTGTCGAGGGTGGAAATAACGCTCATGATCGGCATTAGGTGGATTGTCCTTTACGGGCGATTGGTGAGAGCGGTGGGAGTGCCTCGCGTGCGTCCAAAACGCGGCGCGGAGCGATCGGGGCAACGGGTGCAAGCGGAGCGGATGCACCGGCAAAAGGGGCGCGAGCATTGCGTCGAGCTCGCGGTCCGGGCGGAGGGTCGTTCGACGGGTAACTGGGCGTGGGAGCGATCGGCGGCGCCGCAGGTG
>JBMFXH010000238.1:0-3129 GCA_049964475.1 Vulcanimicrobiaceae bacterium | reverse complement strand
CCGCGCAAGCGGCGCCGAACTTACGCTCTGGCTCGACAACGACGCGTACCCCGAACCGGGGAGCATCGAGCGACTCCTCGCAACGTTACGCGAACGCAGCGACATCGATATGCTCGCGGCGTTTGCCTGCGACCGCCGGCCCTACTGCTCCCCGAACGCCTTCGCGCTGCACGGCGAACGCTACGTCGCCCTTGTCGAGCGCGACACTCCCGCACCGTTTACCATCCCGGCGTGGGCGCCGCGCTACCGCATCGGCGAGATCGTCCCGATCGATGCATGTGCGTTCCATTGCGTCCTCATGCGTACCGCATTGCTCGCGTGCCTTGGCGCCGAGCCTTTCGCACTGCCGGAGAACGCAACATACGGCGAGGATTTTCAGTTCTGTCGCCGCGCACGCGCCGCGGGCGCACGACTTGCCGTCGACACCGGCGCACCGGTCGCGCATTTCGAACCCGAGCGCGAACTCGCTTTTCTTCCGTACAAACCGCCCGGGCGCATCGTCGAGCGACGCTTCGCCGTCGTTCCCGACCATCGCAGCGCCGCCGAGATCGCCGCTCTGTGGCGCAACCACGATATCCGCGCCGGGCGCTCCTACGGTGCAGCGGTCGACGCAATCTTTCACGCCGCACGCGAACGCGAAGGGGCGCCTAACCGGCGGTAGGGTCGCCCCTAAAAAGGGCGAACGACTTCCCCCCGGGGAGGACGTTCCGATGCGCTCTGCGTTCGTGTTACTGTTTTTTACCGCGACGATTGCCCTCGCCGCATGCGGTGGCGGGAGCGGCAGCGGCTCGATTCCGGCGACCACCAATCCGACCGCCGGAAGCGCCGGCCCGAGCGCCGCGATGACCTTCCGCTTCCCCGCACCCTCGACGGCGAGCAGCGCCCGCGCGCCGAAGTACCTCTCCCCGAACACGACCTCAGTCACCATCACCATCACCGCCGTCAACGGCGTGCCGCCGAACCCCGCGATCCCCCCGACGACGATCGCGGTCGCGCCGGGGCAAGGCAGTTGCAGCGCCGTCGTAAACGGCGGCTTCAGCTGCACCGCCACCGTCGGCGCCGTTGCCGGGACCGACACCTTCCTCATCCAAGCCTACGACAGCAGCGGCACCCTGCTCTCGTCGGGGAGCATCACCGTCGCTGTCAACCCGACCGGCACCACCACGGTCACGACGCCGCTCGTACTTGGTGGGGTGAGCGCGGCTGCGAGCGTCGCGACGCCCTCGCCCGGCGTCCAGACCGACGGCTCGGCATTTAACGCCGCGCAGAGCACCTGGGTTCCGCCTGCCGACGGCACCTCGCGCACGCTAACGCTATCGATCTCTGCAAAAGATGCCTCGGGAAGCACGATCGTGGGGCCACTTTCGACCCCGATCCCCATCGCGCTCACCGATCCCAGCAGCGGCACGCTCTCATATTCTGCAAGCCCGAGCGCGAACGTCAGCGGAGCCAACGTTACCGCCGTCCCGACCACCATCACACTGCACTATAGCGGCGCATCCTTTTACGGAGCCGGCACACCGACCTCGGGGACGCTGAAAATCGGCAGCGGAAGCAGCACGACGACCATTGCGATCGCTCCGCTGCAAGTCGCGACATCGATAACGCTTGCAAACGCCACGGTCGGAATACCGTTTACGGTCACCGCAACGGAAGCCGGGGTCTCCGGTGCGACGTTCGCTGCGACGGCAACGTCGGGCGGTGGCACGTTGCAAGCCGCCTGCGCACCGAGCCCACCACCGGCTTCGGGCGCAACGAACCTCACGTGCAACGCGACCTCGGGAAGCGTCACGTTCGACGTCGCGCCGTCAGGGCTCGGCACCGGCGGTTCGCTTGCAATCTCCGATGCAAACGCCGTCAGCGTCAAGCAATCGTTTGATGTCACGCCGCAGACCGGCGGCGGCATCACCGTCCCGCCGCACACGGTCGCGGATTACACGGTTTTCTCACCGCAGCCCGCCCCGGCTCCCTCGCCGAACATCAACATGCTGCTGGGGTTGAGTGTCGGGCCGAATGGTACCCATATTTATTTTGCCGAGAGTAATTTTGGAAAAATCGGCATGTTTACGCCGAGCAGTTGCATTCCCGGGAACGCTACGAGTTGCGGGATCCAGTCGGTACCGATCTCGATAGCCTCGCCGTTCCCTGCAGATCCGCTCTACATAACGGCAACCAATGGAACCTTGTTCTTCGACGACGACACGACGAACGGTGTCTATACGGCGACGTGCTCCGCGACAGCGTGTTCGGCGACGCACGCCGGCTCCGGCTTGAGCGCACCTGGGCCGTTCACGGTCGGAACATCGGGGCTCGTAAATTTCGAGTTCAGCGGCGTACCGCAAATCTACCAAACGATTGGGGCCGGATGGGTCGCTCTCAATCCGTCGATCAATACGCTTAGCCAAGCCACAATCGGTTTCTCCGGCGAACCGACCGCGACGGGCGCAAGTAGCGGCGTCGCGTATCTCGAATCGGTGGTCGGATCGAATGCGCTTCCCACGAATTTTACGACGCTGACGTATTGTTCGAATACCTCGCAACATTCTACCGATACCGGAACGATCGCCCTCGACGGGCTCGCGCTCGGCAGCGACGGCAACCTCTGGGTCGTCGAAAAAGATCGGCGCTATATCGCCGCAATTTCGCCTGCTACCTGCATTCTTGGCGAGTATCCCTTGCCTGCGCTCAGCGGATCGCCCCCGACCTTTCCCTCGCCGTATATTAAACAGGCATACACCGTCGTACCCGGCCCCGATGGAAACCTCTGGGTTACCGACCCCGCGAATAACTCGATCGATCGCGTGACGACGGCAGGGGTTGCCACCGCGTTCCCCATTCCTACGGCAGCCGCCGATCCGTTCGATCTCATCGTCGGCCCCGACGGCAATCTCTGGTTTACCGAAGCTGCGACGCTGAAAATCGGCGAGGTGGTCCTGCAATGAGACGTATCCGGCGCAACATCCTCAAGCATCTCCAATCGCTCCGCCGCGAGCTCGCGGCATCGGGGCTCGCGTTCGCGCTGCTTGCCGGTTGCGGCGGTGGCGGCGCGGGAGCGGGAATGCCGTCGCACGCTTTACCGAGCGTCGGCGGGAACGGTACGCTCTCGCTCTCGCTGCACGTCCCTAGCCC
>JBMFXH010000237.1:0-3234 GCA_049964475.1 Vulcanimicrobiaceae bacterium | reverse complement strand
TTGCGCTTCGTGGTTTTGCGCTTCGCGGTGGCGCGTTTCGCCGTTTTGCGTTTTGCCGTTTTGCGCTTTGCCGTCTTGCGGGCCGGGCGCTTCGCTGCCTTGCGGCGAGTGGTTTTCTTGCGCGCGGTCGCTTTGCGGGCGGTCTTCTTGCGCGTCGCCTTTTTACGGGCGGGCGCCTTACGAGCCGCCTTTTTGGGGGCGGCTTTCTTGGCGGCACGTTTGGGTGCAGCCTTGGTTTTCTTTACAGCCATCGTTCTTGTACGATGTCCTTTCTCCGGTCGTGCGACCGGGGTTATTGCCTTCCTTATACTCGATGCAGGATATTATTGCAAGTTTTGTCGCAGTTCCGAGCGAATGGGAGCGCTCTCTGCGTTTGTCATCGCACTCCGCCCGAGCTCATGAGAAAGGCTCTTCGCACCATGCACGTCGTCGTCGACGAAAACGATCTCTTTGCCGACGTTCGGGGCGACGGCGATGCCGTCGTGCTTCTGCACGGCTTTCCGTTGACGCATCGCATTTGGGATACGGCCGCAAACGCGCTCGCCGGGGAGTATCGCATCGTCGCTCCCGACCTGCGCGGTATGGGCGCTTCGAAAGGCACGGCGGGCCCGTACCTCATGGAGCAGCTGGCGGGTGATCTCGCTGCAATGCTCGATGCGCTGGGGATCGAGCGAGCAACGATCGTCGGGCACTCGCTTGGAGGTTACGTTGCGCTCGCTTTTGCGCGCATGTACGATGCACGCGTCGCGAGATTGGCGCTCGTCACCAGCCGCCTTATCGCCGACACACCGGAGATCGCCGCTGCGCGACGCGCACTCGCGGCGCGGATCGAAGCGCAAGGCGCGATCGAGTTCGCGCTCGACGAACTCTTGCCGCGTCTTTTCGCGCCCGGCAGCAGGGCCGCGTTGCTCGAAACTGCGCGGTGGATCGCGCGCGAGAATAATCCGACGGGGCTCGCTGCCGTCTTACGGGGAATGGCGCTGCGCGACGATGCGCGCGATATCGCCGGCGAACTCACGATGCCGGTGAGCATCGTCGCCGGCGCCCACGACCCCGGCATCTCGCTCGATGAAGCTCGCGCTATCGCGAGTTGTTTCCCCGCCTCCGAGCTCGTCGTGCTCGAACGCACCGCTCACCTGCCGATGCTCGAGGACCCGGCCGGGCTCGAGCGCGCGCTCCGGAACCTGCTGGCCCGCTAAGCGGGCGAATGGTTGCGAGCGCTAGCGAATCGTGGGAAGGCGGCCGGAGCGACTGAGCGTACGCCAGATCAAGAGCCCGCCCAGCACGACCCCGGCGAGGATCGCCGCGACGATGGCGACCTTCAGGAGCGCGAAGGCGACGATGATCGCGATGAAGAGGGCCGCGATGCCCACGGTGAGGCGAAGGTAGAGGGCGAGGGTCGGGTTCATAAAAGGATTCTCCTTGTCCGGCGAACCGAAGCCCCGGGGAAGGGGGTTGAAGGTTCGTGTCGATTTACCGATACTAGATAGGTAAAGTTTCGGGAGGTCTCTATGGATATCGCTGCTCTCTCAAGTGCCGCCGCCGGCTCGGTCGGCGCCGCCATCAACGTCTCGCTGCTGAAGGCGACGCAGAACCTCGACCAGAGCGAAGCCGCACTGCTCTTTGCATCGATTGGCCTCGGCCAGTCGGTAAATGCGCTTGCGTAGGCTCCTCACGGCGGCTTTCGCCGCCCTCTTCGGCCTCGCACTTCTCGGTGCAGCCCCCGCAAACAAGCCGCTTCGGCGGCTCGTTTTTCGCTTTACGTACGGCGATACGAACGATATGACGATGCACTCCTCGGGAATCGGCGATTCCGGCGACGCAAAGGGCGCGCCCTCGACCGGAAGCGGCGGCTCGGGGATCGGCGATTTCGTGGCGCGTGTCGCCGACCGCGGCACGATCGACGTCGTGGTGAAAGCCGCGCAACCCGATGGGAGCCTGATCGTGCGCGTCTCCGAAAAAGCACGGAACACCCGCACCGCACTTCCGGCCACCTGCATCGTTTACAGCAACACGACCGTCCTTTGCGACCAAACGAAGAAAGTCAATCTCGAAGAGATGGAGCTGCTCGCCTATCTCGGGCAGAACTTCGTTAACCCCGTACAGATCGACGCCAACGGCCATTGGGGTTTCAAAGTGAGCGGCGCGCACGATTCGATGAAAGCGGGCTATACGATTCGCAGCCATTCCGGTTCGAACTTTTTAATCGATATGACGCGGACGTATTCGCAGAGCGGGCTCGATGCCTATAGCTCCAATACGACCGGACACTTTACCTACGATGCGATGCGCACCATCCCCACCTCGATCGTCGAGAGCATCGTCACGCGTCGCCAGGGGAGCTTCGGAAAGAACGTTACGGATCGCACCGAGGTTTCATATAAACTCGTCGACGATTCGATGGCGCCGACGCAACCATAGATCCGTTCGCGCGGCTGAACGGCTCCGTCGCCGTCTGGTGCGCCCAACGGCTCGCTGAAGCGAGCGCTCCACAGCGCGAAGGTATTCCGGCAATTCTCGAAGGCCGTCACGTTTTGATCTGTTCGCCGACCGGCACGGGCAAAACGCTGACGGCCTTTCTGCCGATTTTCTCCGATCTCGCGCAGCGCCGGGAACGCGACGAACTCTTCGCTCGCACCTTCGCGCTCTACATTTCGCCGTTGCGCGCGTTGGGATACGATGTCGAGCATAACGTGCGCCGTCCGTTGCGAGAGATGGGCTTGCTCGAGCGTCCCGATAGCGATCGCCCGCGCGTTCGCCGAGGGCGTCTGCGGGAGCGTTTCGTTCGCACCGGCGTTCGTACCGGCGATACTCCGCCCGTCGAAAGGCGGCTCATGCTCTCGCGTCCGCCGCATATTTTGATGACGACCCCGGAGTCGCTCGCGCTGATGCTGGCGATGGAGAGCTACCGCGCGACCTTGCGCGAACTCCGCTTCGTCGTCGTCGACGAAGTGCACGCCCTTGCGGGAAACAAACGCGGCGCCCACCTCAGCCTGCTTCTCGAGTCGCTCGAAGAACTCGTCCGCGCACCGGTGCAACGGATCGGGCTGTCGGCGACCGTCGCTCCGCTCGATCGTGTCGCTCGATATCTCGCCGGTACGGAGCGGCCGTGTACGGTGGTCGACGCACGGGCGGTGCGCGATACGCGGCTCGAAATTCGCGCGCCGTTTACCGGGGCGATGGCGCCGTTGGCGACGCTCGCTCGCAGTGCGGCCGCGGCGATCGAGCGAGCGC
>JBMFXH010000236.1:0-3255 GCA_049964475.1 Vulcanimicrobiaceae bacterium | reverse complement strand
TCGAGCGCTTCGAAGCCGAGCCCAATGTTTTACGCGACTGGTCGCTCCCGGGCGAATTCAGAGAATCGGCAGCGTTCGATGCGGCGCGGGCGATCTGCCGGCGCGCCGAACGCGCGGCGGTGCGCTACGTGACCAGCGGCGGCGCGGTGCAGCCGACCGTGCTCGAATATCTCAACCGCCTCAGCGACGTGCTCTGGCTCTGCGCCCGCGTCGTCGAAGCGCGCAACGGCATCGACGCGCGTTTGCGCGACGAGGAGCACCCGGGGCCGCCGTGGTCGCGTGCGTGGTGATCCGCACCGAAATTTTTCTCGCAGCGCTCGTTCTCGATATCACCGTCGGCGACCCAACGTGGTTGCCGCACCCTGTGCAAGCGATCGGTGCGGCGATTGCGGGTGGCGATGCGCTCGCGCGCGATACCGGGATTCGCGAGCACGCGATCCTCGGCCGGATCGCCGGCATCGTGACGACCGTCGCCGTCGTCGGCGGGAGCTATATTCTCGCTACCGCGCTCTTACGGCGTGCGGGCAAGGCGCGAAGCGCGCTCGAAGTGATGCTCGCTGCAAGTACGCTTGCATGGCGCAGCCTGATCGCCGAGGTGCTGGTGGTCGAGGCGGCGCTCGCTGCGAACGATATTGCGCTTGCACGCCGACGGCTCGCGCGTATCGTCGGGCGCGACACCGAGCGCCTCGATGCATCGGAGATCGCGCGCGCCGCCATCGAAACGCTCGCCGAGAGTCTCTGCGACGGCATCGTCGCGCCGCTCTGCTACTTGGTGCTCGGCGGCGCTCCGCTCGCGCTCGCCTACAAAGCGGTCAATACGCTCGATTCGACGATCGGCCATATCGAGCCGCCGTACTGCGCCTTCGGCTGGTTCGCCGCGCGTGTAGATGATGCGGCGAATTTCATTCCGGCACGCATCAGCGCGCTTTTGGTAGCGGCGGCGGCGCAAATATTCTGCGGCAATGCATCGCGCAGCTTGCAGATCGCACGGCGCGATGCACGCTTGCACCGCAGCCCGAACGCGGGTTGGCCGGAGGCGGCGATCGCCGGCGCGATGCGCGTGCGCTTGGGCGGAAGCAATGCGTACGGCGGCGTCGCGTATAACGGCCCGACATTAGGAGCGGAGTTTCGTTCCCCCAATCCGCACGATATCGGCCGCGCACGTCAATTGGTCAGCGTCGCCGCCGCACTGCTCGCCGTCGCTGCATCGGTCGTGCTGGGGGCGCGCGATGCACTCGCGTAATATCGCGCTCCCGACGCACGGCGGCGAACGCGAACGTATGGCGGCGCGCTACGGCATCGATGCCGACGCGATCCTCGATTTCAGCGTGAACGTCAATCCGCTGGGAGCGCCGGCGGCGGTGCGCGCGTTGCTCGCCGACGCCGACGCGCTCGTCCGTTCGCTCGCCGCCTATCCCGACCGCGACGCGTCGCGTCTGAAACGGGTACTCGGCGATCGCTACGGCGTGCCCACCGAGGCGCTCGTCGTCGGCAATGGGAGCGCGGCGTTGCTCGACGCCGTGCTGCGCGCGTTCGCGCCGATGGAGTGCGTGCTGCCGGTACCGGCATTTAGCGAGTACCGCCGTGCGCTCGCTGCCTGCGGGCATCGCGTGCGGAGCTTGGCGCTCGCGAGCGCCGAGGATTTCCGGCTCGACATCGAGCGCACGATCGCAACGTTGCAGCGCGATCTCCCCGGCGCACTGATCCTTACCAATCCGCATAATCCGTCGGGAGCGCTCGCTCGGCGTGCCGACCTGCTCGCGATCGTCCACGCCGCCGCTGCGGTGCAGTGCCTGGTACTGCTCGATGAAGCCTTTATCGATTATGCCCCCGATGAATCGCTGGTTGCCGAAGCCGCGGCGATGGAGAACCTCGTCGTGTTGCGTTCGGTGACGAAGTTCTATGCGATGCCGGCGTTGCGCGTCGGCTATGCCGTCGCAGCACCGAGCATCGCGCGCCGCATCGACGGTTATCTGCCGTCCTGGCCGACGAGCACCATCGCGCTGGAAGCGGCAACGCGTGCGCTCGGCGATCGCGCCTTCGAACGGGAGAGCATCGCGCAGAACGTCGAGCTCCGCACGCAGCTCGCGCACGATCTCCGCGCGCTCGAGGTGCGGGTGCTGCCGTCGGCGGCGAATTTTCTGCTGCTCGAACTCCCCGCATCGTGGGGTGCGCGCGAACGCATCTGCGAACGGCTCGTGCGTTCGTGGGGCATCCTCGTTCGCGATTGCGGAGATGACGAAGAGCTTGCCGGGCGCTCGTTCGTGCGCGTCGGCATCAAAGATCGCAGCAGCAACGCACGCCTCACAGAAGCCTTTCGTTCACTATCAGAAATGGAGAAAATCGCATGACCGCCCCCGGTGTCTTCGACGAATCGTTCCAGCGCGAACTCTACACCCTCCTCGAAGCGCGTCGCGACGTGCGGAGTTTTAAAAGCGATCCGGTTCCCGATGCCGTCGTCAACGAATTGGTCGCCATGACGCGCCTGAGCCCATCGGTCGGGTTCTCGCAACCGTGGCGTTTCGTGCGGGTCGATTCCGCGGAGCGACGTAGAGTCGTGATGGAGTCGTTCAAACGCGCGAGCGCCGATGCGCTCGCGAATTACGAAGGGGAACGCGCCGCGCTCTACGCGCGGTTGAAGCTCGCCGGCTTCCGCGAGGCCCCGGTCCATCTGGCGGCATTTTGCGATGATGCGACCGATACCGGAAAAGGATTGGGCGCAAAGACGATGCCCGAAACGCGCGCCTATTCGACGACGATGGCGATCTATACGCTCTGGCTTGCAGCACGCGCGCGCGGCATCGGCATGGGCTGGGTCTCGATTCTCGATCCGCGCGAGGTCGAGCGCGCGCTCGATGTTCCCGAAGGTTGGCGCTTTATCGCCTATCTTTGCTTGGGCTATCCGGCCAGTTACGAAAATACGCCCGAACTGCTGCGTGCAGGTTGGGAAGATTTCGACCCTCGCTCCACCCATCTCACGATTCGCTAAGAAAGGCCCGCCATGTTTCAGGTACCATCCATCGCTCCGGTCGATACGCATGCGGCGCGCGCGGCGCGCGAACGGATCGACCAACTTACCAAACCGCTGCATAGTTTGGGGCGCATCGAAGCGCTCGCCGAACAACTCGCGGCGATCTCCGGCGAGCCGATGCTTTCGGGCACCTACGAACGCCGCGCGGTGCTCGTCGGTGCGGGCGACCATCATCTCAAAGGCCCGCCGCAGGATCTCGCCGCGTTCACGCGGCGGGTGCGCGG
>JBMFXH010000235.1:0-3260 GCA_049964475.1 Vulcanimicrobiaceae bacterium | reverse complement strand
GCGAGCGCGGTGACCCTCGCGTGGACCGGCCCATGGTCGAGCAGCCTCGGCCCGAATAGCGGTTCGGCGCTAAACCCCGTCGATTTCCCGGGAACTGGCGCGACATATAGCGTCACCGTGACGCCGACAGAGTTGCAATTCAGCGGATCGTATGCGGCATCGCTCACCACCCCGGCGAGCGGCGGCGGGTGCACGTCGTTCTCGGTCACTCCGGCAACGAGTACGACGACCTTTACCGTCACCGCAACAGCAGCGGGAGCGAGTTGCACGCTCACCGTCGCGGGGGCGGCGGGAACCACGAACGCCACGCTCACACTCAACGCACCAGCGACGATCACCGGAGGCGCGCAGTAACATGGATCGCAGAACGAAGAATCGCAGCATCATTCGCAGCATCGCCGTCGGTGGCGCGCTCGGCCTGCTCCTCGCCGGTTGCCACGGCGGCGGCTCCGGCTCCACTCTTCCGAGCGCGAAGGGCGTCGCACGGCTGACGCTCACCGTCACGCGCGGTACTGCGACGAACTCCGGTACGCAACGCTCGCCGAAAACGATCCCTGCCGGAGCCCTCTCGGTCTCGGCGCAGATCAACGTCGGCGCCGCGGGTTCCCCGGGCAGCACGATCGCCAGCGCGAGTTGCGCGACGTTCAGTGGGACCACTCCGGTCACGCTATCGCTGACCGCTCCGTACGGCACCGATACGCTCGTCGTGCAGTCGTGGAGCGGCGCATGCAACTCCACGAACACGCTTGGCACGGGTTCGGTCCTGAGCACCTTCTCGGGAACCGGCACCGTAAGCACGCCAACCGGAGATGCCGGAGCGATTTTCACCGGAACAACGGGGCCGATCAACCTCACCTCTGTCGCGCCGCTCTCATCGGTGCAGTTCACCAACCTCGGCCCCGTTTGGTCCAACGCGCTGAACGCGACGACGATCTCCGGAGATCTTGCCGGTTCGGGAAAGATCCAGAGCGTCGTCGTCGATCCGAATAATAGCAGCACGCTCTATATCGCGGGCGGCGACGGCACGGGTTTCGAAGTCAACGTCTCGTCGGGAATCTACAAATCCACCAATAGCGGCACGACGTGGACTCCGATCGGATACACATCCGGCCTCGCCGATACGCGCGTTAACGGCCTCATCGCGGTGAACGATGCAGGCACGACCATTTTGCTGGCGGCGACGGAGTTCGGCGGTATCTATCGCTCGACCGACGGCGGTTCAACGTGGGCGAATGTCGATACGGCCGCACCGGCGATGCAATTCGCACAACTCGGAAGCACGATCTATGTCGCCGACAGCGCCGGGGTCGAGCAATCGACCAACTACGGAGTGAGCTGGAGCACCGCCGGGACTGGCTTTAGTTCGGCCGGCAACGCCTACGGCTCCGGCGCGAACAGCATCGCTGCAGCGCCGCCGAGTACCTTGATTGCCGGCGATTTTAACGGCTATACCTGGAGCTTCAACGGTACGAGTTGGACTCAAGGCGGCCAACTAGCCGCTAGCGCGCTGGGCTGCGGAACGGGGAGCAGCGGTGCTCCGGCTGCGGTGCATACCATCGCGATCGACCAGAGCACGCCGAGCACGGTATGGGCGACGGGCTGGTCGTGCACGCTTGGCGGCACCGCCGTCTCGCAAGAGCTCTACCTCTCCACCAACGGCGGCACTACCTGGAACGCCGTCGCCACCCAAGCCGCGAAAAACGGTTCCGGCGGCAACCCGGCCGGCTATTATGGCTCGCAGATGCTCGCCGACAGCATCAACGTCCCGCACGAGATCTACATGGGCGCGGAGTTTACCGAGTGGAGCGCCCTTCCGGTCGCGGGGACGCCGCCGACGGCGAGCTACACACCGGTCAACGGCCAAACGTCGACGACGATCGGCAACACCTACGGCGATATGCGCGGGCTCACCGTCGTCAATGCGTCGGGCAGCGATGCCTGTTACATCGCCTCGGATCAGGGGCTCTACTATCAGAGTACGTGCGGGCAGAGCGCGGGTTTGCCAACCCCGCTCACCGGTGGTCTCTCGACGAACTTCCTCTACGGTTTCGGTGTCGGCGGCAGCGTCGGCAAAGAGACCATCATGACGACGATTCAGGATTTCGGCCCCGCCGCGGCCGCAGTACCGGGCGGCGGACTCTCGGCGAGCGATTGGACCGGTTCCTTCGGCGGGTCATCGTCGCTCGGCGAAGGCGGTGACGCTGAGATCAGCCCCTTTAACCCCAAGGATTGCGTCGTCAGCCAAACCTCTGCGCCCGCGCTCAACTATTCGACCGACGGATGCCAATCGTTCAACCCATCGTCCCCGAGTACGCTCGCGAGCGTTTCGAGCCTCTCCTTCTCACGGAAAACCGCGGGGTTGCTCTTCATCGCCGACGGCACTGGTGGGCTCTATAAATCGACCGACGATGGAGCGGTCGCCACGCAAGTGAGCGGCGCGAATGCACTTCTCACCGGTGGATACGGCGTCAGTTTCATCCGCGTCGATCCAGAGAACGACAACAACCTCTTCGCGATCGTCACCAACGCCTCAACCGGCACCGGAACGATCGAATACTCGACCAACGGCGGCGCGACGTGGACGGCGACGACGACGACATTCACCACCGCGCCGGCCGCACTCGCGATCGATCCACAGAACTCGCAGTATATCGTCGCGGTCGGCGGCTCGGGTGCGTTGACGATCTATACCTCGACCAACGGCGGCCTCAGCTTCACCAGCGCTCAGCCTGGTGGGCTTGCCGTCGCACGGCAAATGATGTCGGTGCTAGCACGGCGCACGCAGACTTTGCCGCTGCGCTTCGCGCCGCCGCGCCCGCCGTGGCGCTTGGGCGGAATCAACGCCCGCCTCTCGCCGCCGGTCGCCCCGGAGGAATGGGCGCAGGCGACGATCGCGCCGCAGTACGCGACCTCGCTCGAGTTCAACCCTGCAGCGCCCGCCGGCCAGGATCCGATCCTCGCACTCTCCACCGGCTTTGGGCTCTACGCATCGGGCGATCTAGGGCAAACGTGGACGCGCCTGGACGGCGGCACGAATGCCACGACGATCTCGCGTCGCTTCACCAAAGTAGAGTGGCTCGACGGCTACCTCTACGCCTCGACTGACGGGCAAGGGTTACTGCGCTCGAGCGCGCCGCTACAGTAAAACCGGGCGCCGCCTCGATACGGGCGCCGAAAGGCGCCCTACTCGGCGTGACAAGCTCGGCTACGCGGCGTGACAAGGACTGTCAGCCCGAGTAGGCTGCGCAGCAGCCGTATCG
>JBMFXH010000234.1:0-3317 GCA_049964475.1 Vulcanimicrobiaceae bacterium | reverse complement strand
GTCGCGGTCGATGCGCGAGGTGCCTTCAGCGATGCGACGATTCAGAGCAGTAGCGGAAACGCGGCGCTCGACGTGCTTGCGCTGCAGATGGCGAAGAACGCCGCGTATGCGCCGGCGACGCAAAACTGCCGCGATGTCGCCGGGACCATGCTTTTTCGGGTGAAGTTTCAGGCTTGGTAGCGCGGCTGCATCCGTGGTTGCATCGCGGCTGCGATGCAAGCGTGCCGAGCAGTGGGAATTGTCACGCCGAGCAGTGGGAATTGTCACGCCGAGCAGTGGGAATTGTCACGCCGAGCAGTGGGAATTGTCACGCCGAGTAGGCGCTGCAAGCGCCGTATCGAGGCGCGGTATGCATCCGCAGTTGCATCGCGGCTGCAGCAATCGCGACTCGCTAGACGCTTCGCGGCTCGGACAAGCAAGGTCAGGGTCCTCGCCGCTCGCTAAACGCTCGCCGCGATCGCCGCAGCCGCGATGCATAGCGCATCTGTCACGCCGAGCAGTGGGAATTGTCACGCCGAGTAGGCGCTGCAAGCGCCGTATCGAGGCGCGCGTAGGCGTCTTGGGCGCTCGCATCACCGTTGCGTGGAGCGGGGCTCGTGGGGGTTCGGTTAAATCATCCCCATGTCGCGCAGCAGGTTGAGCGTATCGATATAGCGCTGAAGATGGCGCCGCGTCATCTCGTCGAGTTCGAGGAACGAGATGCCGGTGCGATAGCGCTGGAGCATCGAATCGAAGCGCGACCAACGAACGACCCCACGGAGGCGGAGCACCGGGGTTGCATCTCCGCGTAGTTCGAGCTGAATGGAGACCGGAGCATCCTTGAGGAGCTCCGCATTGGTGAGCATCGCCATTCCGCCGAGCGCGATATCGTAGGTCTCGGTAAATTCCGGGGCAAAGTCGTCACCGATGCTGTACGAAACCAGGAGCATATCGCCGACTCGCTCGAAGCGGCGACTCTGTTCGCTTTCGATCTCCAATCGGTCGCTCTCGCTCGTACCGGATTCCACGTTGTTGGGCCTTGGCCGAGAGAACCGGCAATCCTGCCGAGTTCTCTGTAACGACTCGTTAAAGGCCGCACCGAAAGCCGTGGCGTACTGAGGGGCCCGTGACACTCTTTCAGGCATTGATTCTCGCGCTTTTACAGGGCACGACCGAGCTCTTTCCGGTCTCGAGTCTCGGCCACACGATTCTCGTCCCGGCGCTCTTTCATTGGACGAATATCCACCGGAGCGATCCCACTTTTCTCCCCTTCGTCGTTACCCTGCACTTGGGAACGGCATTGGCCCTGGTGCTCTTCTATCGCCGGGAGTGGTGGCTGATCGTCACGGCGTTGATTCGCAGCGTCATTCGCGGTCGCCTCAGCGACGATCCGCACGAACGGCTCGGCTGGCTCTTGGTCGTGGGAACGATTCCGGTCGGCATTCTCGGTTTGCTGCTGGAGAAAACGGTGCGGGCACTCTTCGCGAGTGCGCTGCTCGCATCGCTCTTCCTCATCGTCAATGGCGCGGTGATGTTCCTGGGTGAAGCGTTACGTCGGCGGCAACTCGCCGTCGAACATCGCGCCGACCGTCCACTCGCGCGCCTCTCGTGGTTTCAGGCGGTGCTGGTGGGAATCGGTCAGTCCTTTGCGTTGCTGCCCGGTATTTCGCGCTCGGGGGCTTCAATGGTGACGGGCCTGCTCTGCGATCTCGACCATGCCGACGCCGCACGTTACTCCTTTATGCTCGCAACACCGGTGATCGTGGCGGCATCGCTCTTGAAGGTTCCCGATCTTTTCCGCGCCGGCGCACATGTGGCGCTGGTGGAGTCGTTACTCGGCGGCATCGTCTCTGCGGTCGCTGCGTATTTTTCCGTCGCCTTCCTCACCCGCTATTTCCGTTCGAACGACCTTCGGCCGTTCGGATGGTACTGTCTGCTGCTCGGGCTCCTCGGCAGCATCCTCGCATGGAAAGGAATTATCTCGTGAAGGTTCTTGGGCTACTTATCGCCGTGCTCTTTTTTATTCTCGCGGTCCTCAGTTGGACCGGCACCTTTCACTCGTCGCTTATCTTCGGGCACAGCCCGATGCACAATTACAAGCACACGATTCTCTATGCGGTCCTTGGGGTGCTCGCGCTCCTCTGGGTACGCTTTCAGGGCAACGACGCTACGTCGTCGCGATGAGATAGATCTCGCTTTCGTTGGGCGCGTAGCACTCCACCTTCGCGCGCGCGTTGCGGACGAGCGGTTCGATCTCCGCTAAGCGCGCCTCGTTGGTCGCGACGATGAGGAGCGGAAATTCGCCGGCTTCGGAGAGGATGCCGGCGAGCGAACGTTGATATGCCGCCGGATCGTTCGACCGCGCGCCGAAGAGCGTATCGCGATATGCGTGCTCGAGCGTGAAATAGGGATTGCCCTGCCACCACGCCTCCCACATCCAGATGCGCGGATCTGCATGGTGAAGTGCGTTCCGCGGAGGCGGCGCAAAGAGGAGTGCATCGGCGCGTTGCCGCTCCAACGTCTGCATGACGTCGCTCTGACGAACGGTGTTGCGACGCATATTGCTTGCCACCCATCGTTCGGTCTGACGAATGTAGTACCAGGCGAGCTCGCTCGGCGGAAGATCGGGCATCTCGTCGGGCTCTTGTGCCTTCTCTAGCCAGTAGCAGAAGACGCGCCAGAGCCCCAGAATCGCGAGCCCGGTCTGCCCGTCGCTCCGTAAATTGCGTACGTTATCGTACCAGACGCCAAGATAGACGCACTGTTCCTCGGTGAAGAAGACGCCCTCCCACGCTTTGAAGAGGTCGAGCGCGTAGATACGGCCGGGAATCATTTCGACGATCTCGGCGACTTCGTGATCGCGCAGAATCGTGAGATCGTTGACGACGATGCCCTCGCCGACGCGCACGAACCACTCCAAAACATCGCCGCCGTGAACGGCGATGCCGTGGCGTTTGAGATAGTTCAGATGCGTCGGCAAGCCCATAAAGGGATCGACCAAACTCTTGGCGCCGTAACGCAGCAATATCTCGTGAATGCGCGTCGGCGAGATGCGTCGGGTCCGCTCGTGTAGCTCGATCATGCGTGCGCCTTTGCAGCTTCGAGCACGGCGGTGACGACGCGCGGGTCGAAATGGGTGCCGGCGGCACCGTCGAGCCGTTCACCTGCGGTGGCACGGCGAGCGGCGGGGCGTGCGCGGGTGTCGATGTCGATCGCATCGTAGGCGATCGCGGTGGCGAGGATGCGAGCGCCGATAGGAATGGCATCGCGCCCGAGCCCGGCGGGTTTCCCGGTTCCGTCAAACCATTCGGCGCGTGCGGCGAGCAGCGGAGCTGCCG
>JBMFXH010000233.1:0-3351 GCA_049964475.1 Vulcanimicrobiaceae bacterium | reverse complement strand
CTACGCGACCGCAGAGGATATATCATCGCTCAACCCCGTGCTGACGCAGCAGACGACGCTCCAACTGATGTCGTCGCTGACGATGGCCTGGTTGACGAAGTGGAACGCACAGAACAAGCCGGTCCCCGAACTGCTCACCGTCGAACCGACGAAAGCGAACGGCGGCATCAGCCCCGACGGCAAAACGATCACCTGGCATCTCCGCCACGGCGTGCGATGGTCCGACGGCGCCCCCTTCACCGCCGACGATGTCGTCTGGTCGATTCACGCGATCATGAACCCGGCGAACGATATCGTCAGCCGCACGGGCTGGGATCTTATCGACAAAATTCAGGAACCGAACAAATACACGGTGATCCTCCACCTCAAGCACCCGTACTCGCCGTTTATTACGACGTTTTTTTCCAGCGCCGACGCCAACCCGTGCGTTCTTCCCAAACATCTGCTGGCGAAGTATCCGAACATCAACAACGTTCCCTATAACTCGCTCCCGGTCGGCATCGGGCCGTTCAAGTACGAGCGCTGGAACCGCGGCCAAGACGTGGTCATGGTGCCGAACCCGCTCTATTTCCGCGGCTTACCGAAACTCAAGAAGATCATCTTCGAGATCATTCCCAACCGCGACACGGTGTTGACGCAGATGCAGGCCAAACAGCTCGATCTTTGGATGTACGTTTCGCCGGCCTACGTTAATCGTCTCCGATCGATGACGCCGTTCAAAGTCTCGGTGAAGCCCGACTACTACTACGATCACATCGATTTCAATCTCTCGCATCCGAAGGTTGCGAGCCTCGCCGTTCGACGCGCCCTGCGATATGCGACGCCGCTCGCGCGCATCAACCGAAAGATCCGCCATAATATCGGCAATCTTCAGGATCAGCCGAACCCCAAGAGCGCGCCCTATTGGGTGCACGGGATCGGCTACACGCACTACAATATCGCCAAAGCCAATGAGATCCTCGATAAAGCCGGCTGGAAGCGCGGCCCCGACGGCATCCGCGAAAAGAACGGCGTGCGCTTGATGCTCGATCTCGCGACCGTCGTCGGTACCCCCGATACCGATAACATCATCGAATTGATGCGCGAATCGTGGAAGAAGATCGGTGTCGGCCTCAGCGTCCGCCACTATTCCTCGGCGGAGTTTTTCGCACCCTATCAAAACGGCGGGATCGTCTACGGCAACAGTTGGGACGTGACGATGTTTGCGTGGGGGAACGATCCGCTCGGGGATTATTCGTTCATCTATCGCTGCAACCAGTTCCCGCCGAACGGCCAGAACGATCTCCGCTGGTGCGATCCGAAAGCCGATGCGGCGATGAAGGCGCTCTTCTCGCACTTCACGCAGCGCGAACGGAACGCCGACGTCGCGGTCCTCACCAAACAGTTCGTGAAAGAAGTGCCGTCGATCGTCGAGGACGGGCGCATGTCGATCTACGCCTACAATCGCGATCTCAAACACTTCCACCCGGGCGTGCTCGCGCCGTTCGATAACATGATGAAGGTGGATATCTAGTGCTGAGGCCGAATTCAATCGGCGACTAATCGAGTGGCGCCCCCGGGGCGGTCGAGGCGTCGACGTAAATTGCGAGGCGCTCGACCGTCCCGTCGTTGCCCATCGCGAGAGCGCTGCCGCCTGGGAAACCGGTGGCGAATATTTGCGCGTAGCTGCCGCCGGGCACCGGGATCTGCGTGAAATATTCGGGGAGCGCGAGAAGCTGCATTCCGAGTTCGATCTCGCCGGGCACCAAGCGATAGCTCCCGCAGTCGCGTGCTTCCAGCGGCGGCGCTTGCGCGGCGCGGGGGCGATAGAGTTCGGCTGCGCTCAAAAGCATGCCGCTAAAAAAGAGCGTCAGAAACGCGCGTTCTCCAGCGATCCGCAGACAGTACGTGTGCCAACCCGCCGAGGGATAACGATAGGCGATACCGAGCTCGCGCTCGACATCGCGGCGCGTGCTGCTTCCGACGGTGAGTGCGAGACGCTCGTTAAAGAGCGAGATCGGAGCGTCGGCGCGCGGCGGCAGCGTCGGTGCATGCGCGGGGCGCTTGCGCTCGTAGATACTCGCGAGCACCTCGACCGCGCGGCGCATCGCAAAGTCCGGCGGTTCGCGCTCGCTCATCGGTGCAGCGCTGCAAGCGCAGGCAGATGGATGCGAGCCTCGATAAAAAGAAGCCCGAGGAGCGTCCCCGCATAGGCGAGGCCGACGCGAATGCGCGCCGACATCCCGATGCCGTTGGTGGTGGAGGCGAGTGCGGTGCGCCACGATCCCGCAAGCCAGACGACACTGAAGAGCGCGATCAACGCAATCGGGAGGAGCGGAAGTTGGGCGAGCACCGCGACGATGAGAAAGATCGGCAAGGCGAGCACGACGATCGGCGGCCAGACCGCTTGAATGATTCTGCCCCCGTCAAGCGGCAGTACCGGTGCCATATTGAAGAGATTGAGCAACGCGCTGATATTTGCAGCGAGCATCCAAAATGGATCGTGCGTCGCCAAGCCCATCGCCAGAGCGGCAGCTGCGAGCCCCATGCCGGCGAGCGGCCCGGCGAGTGCGATATACGCGCCGTCCTCCTCGGTTGCCGGCTTGCTACCCGGTGTGAGTGCGCCGATGAACGGAAGAAAGACTGGGGCCCCTACCGCAAGGCCGTAGTTGCGGAAAGCGAGCACGTGTCCGAGTTCGTGGGCGAGAAGCACCAGGGCAAGAATGATGCCGAAACGCCACCCGAAGGTTAGGCCGTAGAGCCAGAGCGTTGCGAGAAAGCTGAAACTACCCAACAAGATCGGCATGTGGAAAAAGAGTAGGAGGAACGCCTTAAACTTCGCAGCGAGCGCGGCTAGCGCGGCAAGCACGGCGGCGAGCCCCTTCGGCTTTTTCTTTTCCGGTTTATCAGGCGACGGCTGAGGGGAATCCATGGGCGTGGATGCTTCGACCGCGAAGAAGCCCCCCCTCGTACGTCGAAGCAAGGGGAGTCATGAAATTTGAAGAGCCGATCGAGCAACTGATCGCCGAGCCGACGCGCTTCACCCGAGACGTGCATTTCCCCGATCCAACGGAGATCCGTCTCTACGACGAAACGCTCCGCGACGGAGAGCAGATGCCCGGCGTCTGCTATACACCGCAGCAGAAGTTGGAGATCGCGACCGCGCTTGCCGATATCGGCGTCCATATTATCAGCGTCGGCTTCCCCGCCGCCTCTTCCGGCGACCGGCGAACGCTCCAGCTCGTCATGGAAGCGAAGCGGCGCAGAGAACTCGGCGAGGTCGAGATTCTCGTGATGTGCCGGAGCAACCGCAACGATATCGACGTCACGGTCGCGGCGCTGCGCGAGATCGGTGTCGATCCGCGCGATGTG